>JBEIUK010000019.1:0-20809 GCA_040374415.1 Gemmatimonadaceae bacterium
GCGGAACGAGCGAGGGGCGCGCGTGGCGCCTGGGCGGGGGAAGGCATCATCCTCGAAAGGTACGACGGCTCCCGTTGCGCGGCATGGTCTGCGGTGGCTAGCCTCCACGTTATGCACGCGGTGGCCACGAAGATGGATGGGATCGGTGAACCGGCGCGCGGTCGGCCCGCGGGACGCTGGCGCCGCCGCATTTTCGGGTTCGCGCTCGCGGCGGGCGTCTTGGCGTGTGACCGCACGGAATCGGCAACGCCCACGGAGCCCGGACCGGGCACCGCGGCGAGCCTCGCCATCGTCCCCGCCTCGCTCTACCTGCAGCCTGGGCAGGAGCGCACGCTGACGGTGGAAGCGCGCGACGCCACCGGCACCGTTGTCGCGACCCCGACACTGACCTGGCGGACGGATGCGCCGACCGTCGCCACCGTCTCGGCGACCGGTCGGGTGCAAGCGGTGGCTCCGGGGAGCGCCCGCCTGACCGCGAGCGCCGCCGCCCACTCCACGCTCCCCACCGAGGGGGTGACCGGCGCAAGTCCCGCCGTCGGCCAATGGCGAGCCGCCCGGAGCACCTTCAACGACCAGACGTTGCTGGGGATCTGGGATGATGGCGCGGGGACAACGTACGCGGTGGGTCAAAACGGCTCGCTGCTGCGTGCGACGGCGAATGGCCCATGGACGCTGGTGCCGGTGGGGACCACCGAGACGCTGGTAGGCATCTGGGGATCGTCACCGACCGATATCTGGATCGTGGGCACGAATGGGCTGATCCTGCGCGGCAACGGGACCAGTTTCACCCCGGTGCCCAGTGGCACCACCGCCACACTGCTGGAGGTGTGGGGGCTCACCGCCACGACGGTTTACGCGGTGGGGGACAAGGGGACCGTCCTGCGGTGGGACGGCACCCAGTGGAGCGCGCAGGCCACAGGGCTCTCCGATGACCTCTGGGGGATCTGGGGGGCCAACAGCAGCACGCTGTTCGTCGTGGGCAACAATGGCGTCATCCTGCGCTACGACGGGCAGCAGTGGCGGCGCCAGACCGTCCCCGGGGGCGCCCCGCTCTTCGATGTCTGGGGCTCCAGCGCGAGTAACGTCTTTGCCGTGGGTGCCGGCGGTACGGTCTGGCGGTTCGATGGCCTGACCTGGGTCGCGATGACCACCCCCAGCACGGCCAACCTCTTTGCGGTGGCCGCGCGGGGCTACGACGACCTCTACGCCGTCGGCAACACGGGGACGTTCTGGCACTTCGACGGCTTCCAGTGGCGCGCGGTGGATATCGGCACGGGGCAGAATCTGCGCGGCATCACCCGTCGCGGGGACGGCACTTTCCGCGTCGCCGGCTGGTGGGGCTCTGTGGCCACCATTCGCGGCGTGGGCACCGCCTCCACCGCCACGATGGAGCTTGCCGATCCGGCGCTGCTCGCCGGCTGGAGCACGCCGGGTGGGCCGACCTTCGCCGTGGGCTACGGCGGGTCGATTTTCCGCCGAGATGGAGCGACGTGGCGCTATGAACCGGTCCCAGGGACGAAGGACCTGTACGGGATTGCCGGGAGCAGCGCGACCGATGTGGTCGCCGTCGGCGACACCGGGTCGATCCTCCGCTACGATGGCACCACCTGGCGTCGGGAGCTGTCCCCGACACGCGCCCTCCTCCGCGCGATCTGGGTGAGCGGTCCTGGGCAGGCCGTCGCGGTAGGGGAACAGGGGACGATCCTGCGCGGGAGCGGCGGCAGCTGGACGCCGCAGGCGAGCGGGACCCCACAATTCCTGCGCGCCGTCTGGGGGTCGGATCCCACGACGGTCTACGCGGTCGGCGACTCCGGGGTGGTGGTCCGCTACGACGGCGGCCGGTGGAGTCGCCTCGATGTGCCGGTGGCCCCGTCCCGTCGGCTCCGGGCGGTCTGGGGGACAGCCCCACACGATGTCTTCGTGGCCGGAGACAGTGGCACCCTGCTCCGCTACGATGGCGTGCGCTGGACGCCGCAATCGCTCAGCACACGCCGGACGCTGCGGGCGCTCTGGGGACGTGGCCCCACCGAGGTCTATGTCGCTGGCGATAGCGGGACCGTGCTCCGCTACGACGGCGTGACGTGGCGCGACGCCAGCATCACCACGCCGGCCTTACTGTATGCCCTCTTTGGTGTCACGGGCACCGGCCCCCTCGCGGCGATTGGCGAGGGGGGACGCATTTTCGAAGGGCAGCCGTAGCCGCCCGCTCCTCTCAGATGCCTTCGCGCTGCCGGAGCCCAGTGATGTGGGCGACGTGATGATCGCCATGCCAGGCATAGACCGCGAGCACCAGATCCAGCGACATGGGGCCATTCTCCGGATGATGCATGACGCGCGCGAATTGCTCGGGCGTCAGCGACCGGAAGAGTGCCACAATCCGCGTGTGCAACGCCGACAACAGCTGCACCGACACCATGGGCGAGACCTCCGCGGCATCAGCGGTCCGGACCCACGGATCCTGCGCATACGGCCGGATCGTGGGCTCCTCCTCGGTGACGGCCAGCTTGAGCCGGATGAACATGTTCATGTGGCTGTCGGCCAGATGGTGCACCACCTGCCGCACCGTCCACCCATCGGGGCGGTACGGGCGATCAAGGTCGGCCTCCGAGAGCCCGCTCAGCGCCGCGGCGAGTGCCGTGGGCTGAGTGGCGAGCCGAGCGATGCTGACAGCCCGCTCCTCGGCGGTATAGGCCGGCTTCCGCTTCACGCGACCGATCGGGTACGACAGGTTCACCTCGGCCGGTGCACCACCCGTTACGGGCGCTCCCGCCTCCTGCCAGGCCCGCCAGCCGCCCGCCACCGAATGGACGGCCCGATACCCCATCTGTTGGAGGGAGTCGGCCGCCAGCGCGCTCCGAAACCCGCCCCCGCAGTAGAGGTAGAGCGGCGTGTCCTTATCCGGCACCAACCGCTCAATGTCCCGCTCCAGGACCCCGCGGCCGACGTGGACGGCGCCGCTCGCATGCGCGGCGGCGAACTCCGTGTCCTCCCGGACGTCAATGAGCCGGGCGGCCGGGGTGGCCTCCAGCGCGGCCTGCGTGGCGGGGACCGTCACTTCGGTGACGGTCGCGCGGCGGGCGTCAACATGAGCCAGAAAACCGGGCGAATGATCCATGGCAGCAAATGGGGACAGGGGAGGGCGCATGGGGCGGGAGCCGTCGGAAGGTGCCACGCCGGTCCCCGCGTCGAAAGGGGCGCGCGCTGTACTCTTCCGGGGTGATGTACCGGGGCATACCATAGCGACATCGCAGTCGCCCCACTTTGGGTTCGACTCGCACCCATTGTTACCCCCTGAGCCCCCTTCATGTCCGCTCATCGCGTGTGGATCATGCGTCAGACCGCCCGTCTGACCCTGCTGGCCGCTGCCACCGTGGCCGTTGGCTCGGCCGCCCCATCAGTCGGGTTCGCACAAGGCACGCCGAAAGGGGCGCCGGCCGCGACGCCTGGGCCATGGATCACCCTCTTCGATGGCACGTCGCTGAATGGCTGGCACAACTATGGTCATCGCGGTGAGCCGGTGAAGGGGTGGACGATCATCGACGGCACCGTGACGCGAACCGGTGAAGGCGGCGATCTCACCACCAACACGCAATACACCGACTTCGAACTGACGCTCGACTGGCGCGTTCCGCCCAAGGGCAACAGCGGCATCATCTATCGCATCGATCCCGCCTCGGAGGTCAGCTACACGAGCGGTCCGGAGATGCAGGTGCTCGACGATGCAGGGCACCCCGATGGGAAGTCACGACTCACCTCCGCCGGCGCGGACTACGGGCTCTATCCGTCCCCCACCGGCATCGTCAAGCCGGCCACCGAGTGGAACAGTGTGCGCCTCATCGTGCGCGGCACCCATGTGGAGCACTGGCTCAACGGCACGCGAGTGGTCACCTACGAACTCGGCTCGGCGGATTGGGCGGCACGCGTCGCGAAGAGCAAGTTCGCCGATTGGGCGGGCTATGGAAAAGCGGCGCGTGGGTACATCGCGCTGCAGGACCATGGTGACCGCGTTGCGTATCGCAACGTGCGCATCCGGGAGCTCAAGTAATGAGCATCAAGACACGGCTGTCGATCATGATGTTCCTGCAGTACTTCGTGTGGGGTGCTTGGTATGTCACGATGGGCACCTACCTCACGCAGACGCTGCACTTTGCGGACACGCAAGTCGGCGCGGCGTATGGGGCCATGGCCATTGCGGCCATTGTGTCGCCCTTCTTCATGGGCATCGTCGCGGACCGGTTCTTTGCCAGCGAGAAGTTGCTGGCCATCCTGCATCTGGGTGGTGCGGCCCTGATGTGGATGCTGGCACGGCAAACGACGTGGGGCGGCTTCTACCCGCTGCTGCTGGGCTATGCGTTCTGCTACATGCCAACGCTCTCGCTGACGAACTCGGTGTCGTTTCACCATGTACGCGACGCGGCGCGCGATTTTCCCGTGATCCGGGTGCTTGGGACGATCGGCTGGATCGTCGCCGGGTTGGTGGTCGGAAAGTTCCTGCAGGCCGACAAGCTGGCGATCCCGATGCAGCTCGCGGCCGGCGCCAGTGTGGTGCTTGGGCTCTATGCGCTGCTGCTGCCCAACACGCCGCCCAAAGCCGCCGGTCAGGCGTTCTCCACCCGCGACGCCCTCGGGCTCGATGCACTGCAACTGCTGCGCCACCGGGACTTTGTGATCTTTGTGCTCGGCTCGTTCTTCCTGTGCATTCCGCTCCAGTTCTACTACGCCTTCGCGAATCCGTATCTGGTGGAAGTGCAGGCGCCGAATCCTGCGTTCATCCAGACGTTCGGGCAAATGTCCGAGATCGGCTTCATGCTCCTGCTGCCGTTTGCGTTGCGGAAGCTGGGGATCAAGTGGATCATGCTCGTGGGGATGCTGGCCTGGGCGCTGCGGTACTTCGCGTTCAGTCAGGGTGCCAACGGGACTGTGATGCCGCTGATTTATGCCGGCATTCTGCTGCATGGCGTCTGCTATGACTTCTTCTTTGTCGCCGGGCAGATCTATACCGACGAACGGGCCGGCCCGTCGGTGCGCGCGGCCGCGCAGGGGTTCCTGAATCTTGTCACGAATGGCGTGGGCTATTTCGTGGGCGCATGGCTCTCGGGCCGTGTCGTGAGCCGGTATCAAACCGGTGGGAATGGCGCCGCCGCCAGTGCCCACGATTGGATGCAGATCTGGCAGGTCGCTGCACTGCTCGCCCTTGGCGTCTTTGTTCTGTTTCTCGGGCTCTTCCGGCCGGCACCGACCGTGGATGCCCGCACGGGAGCCGCTGGAGCGTAACCCATGGCGTATCCTGATGCACGCATCCCGTTGGTCGAGGCCTGCTGCGATTCCGTACATACCGCCCGGGAGTCACAGGCCTTTGGCGCCGGACGCATTGAACTGTGCGGCCCCGGCGATGGCGGTACCACCCCCTCGCTTGGGCTGATCGCTCGCTGCCGGGAGGAGGTCCAGATCCCGCTGCACGTGATGATCCGTCCACGCCCCGGACACTTTGTCTACGAGGAGGACGAGTTCGATGTCATGTGCCACGACATCGTCGCGGCCAAAGCCTTGGGGGTGGATGGGGTCGTGGTCGGCCCGTTACATGTCGACCACACGATCCATGCACCGCAACTCGCCGAGTTGGTCGCCTTGGCGCGCCCCATGCGGGTCGCCTTCCACCGCGCCTTCGATCGCACCCCCGATGCGGACGTTGCGCTCGATACGTTGTTGCGCCATCGAGTGGATTACGTCCTGACCGCCGGCCACGCGCCGACGGCCCTCGCCGGGGCGGACCGCCTCCGCGCGCTGCAGCAGCGCGCGGGACAGGATCTGGTGGTCCTGGCGGGTGGGAGCGTCCGCGGTGACCACGCAACACAATTAGTCGCGCGCGCCGGCGTCCGGGAGCTGCACACGCGTGCAACCGATCCCATGCTGGTGCGCGACCTCGTCCAGGCGCTCACGATGGGCGCGGGGATGGAATCATCCGGGTCCCGATAGTCCGTTCCCTTTGACCGGTGAGGCAATGTTTACTTCGCTTCGTTGGCGTCTGGCAGCCATCACCGCATCGCTGCCCCTCGCCATGGCCACCGCGCACTCGCAGACGCCGTCGCCGATGGCCGACCCGCGCGTCTATGCCGTGATTCCACGGCCCGCGGTCCTCACGCCGCAGGCCGGTCAGTTCACGCTGCGCGCCGGTACGGTGGTACAGACCGATGCTGCCTTTCGGGCGGTGGCCCACCGCTTTGTCCGTGAGATCGCGAACCCCACTGGCTGGGACCTCGCCGTCGCTGGAACGAGTGGGAACAACCGGGGCGCCCTTCGTCTCCTCCGCGTGACGGGCGCCGATACCACACCCCTCGGCGCTGAAGGGTACCGGCTGGATGTCACGCCGAACGGCATCACCATTCGAGCGGCGCAGCCCGCCGGGGCATTCTATGCCTTGGAGACGGTGAAGCAGCTGCTCCCCCCGGCCATCTACCGCGACGCCCCGTTGCCCGGCGCGCGCTGGACCGTACCGGCGGTGCATATCGAAGATACGCCGCGTTTTGTCTGGCGCGGCGCCCATCTGGATGTCGCGCGCCATTTCATGCCCAAGGAGTTCGTCAAGAAGTACATCGACCTGATGGCGCTTCATAAGCTGAATCGGTTCCATTGGCATCTGACCGAAGATCAGGGATGGCGCATTCAGATCATGAAGTATCCGCGTCTCACGGAAGTGGGATCATGCCGAGAACAGACGCTGATCGGTCGCCACACCGATGATCCGGCGAAGCAGCGCTTTGATGGCGTCAAGCATTGCGGCTCGTACACGCAAGATGACATCCGGGAAATTGTGGCGTACGCCGCGGCCCGGTTCATCACGGTGGTGCCGGAAATCGAAATGCCGGGGCATTCCCAGGCGGCGATTGCGGCCTACCCTGCCCTCGGGGTGCGACGTGATACCACCGTTGGGGTGATGCAGTGGTGGGGGGTGAGTCCCTTCATCCTGAACGCGGATGATTCCACCATCCGCTTCATGCAGGATGTGCTGACCGAAGTCCTGGCGCTCTTTCCCGGGCCGTACATCCACATTGGCGGCGACGAAGCCATCAAGACTCAGTGGAAGGCGAGCCCGGAGATTCAGGCGCGTATCAAGACGCTCGGCCTCAAGGACGAGCATGAGCTCCAAAGTTGGTTCATCCGGCAGATGGACCAGTTCTTAACGGCGCGCGGTCGCCGACTGGTGGGCTGGGATGAAATCCTCGAAGGCGGGCTCGCCGAGAACGCGACCGTGATGTCCTGGCGGGGGATGGCCGGCGGGATCGCGGCCGCGAAAGCCAATCACGATGTCGTGATGGCCCCCGGCAGCCACACCTACTTCGATCACTATCAGGGAGAACGCGCCACAGAACCCCTGGCGATCGGCGGATTCCTCCCGGTGGACACGGTCTACAGCTTTGAACCGGTCCCCCCGGAACTGAGTGCCGCCGAAGCCAAGCACATCCTCGGCGCACAATCCCAGCTGTGGACGGAGTACATCGCCGATCCCAAGTACGCGGAGTTCATGACCTTTCCGCGCATGAGTGCGCTGGCCGAGGTCATCTGGTCGCCGAAGTCCCGACGCGATCTGGCCGATTTCAATCAGCGGCTGGCCGTGCACCTGCAGCGGATGCAGGCGCTCGATGTGAATTTCCGACCCACCACCACGGTGGCCCCGCGCCCCTG
Organism: Gemmatimonadaceae bacterium; assembly: GCA_040374415.1. GTDB lineage: Bacteria > Gemmatimonadota > Gemmatimonadetes > Gemmatimonadales > Gemmatimonadaceae > Gemmatimonas. The sequence goes on from JBEIUK010000019.1 coordinate 7,684, forward strand.
AGGGTCGGACCGCGCGCTCCGGAAAGCATCAACGGGACCGCGTGCGCGGTCCCGTTGATGTTTGCGAGAGGATCAGAGCAGCGTATCGCAGCGTATCGCGGCTTACCGCGGCTTCCAGGTGCCCTGCGCCACCTGCGGCACAAACTTGTCGATCCCACGCGGCGGGAACTCCAGCGTCTTCCCCTGCTCCGCGCTCATGTAGGCGGTCATGAGTAGGCGTACCACGTCGAGGCCGTCGTGGAAGGTGAGCGCCGGCTTCTCCTTGCCGAGGAAGGCCCGGACAAAGTGCCGATCTTCGGCTTCGTACCCGTAGGCGATCGCCTCGTTCACCACGACCGGCATCTGCCCCACTTCCGCGTTCTGCTTCTCCACGATATCCTCGCCACTCTTGCCACGAACCGCACGCGAGAAGAACAGATCCAGTCCGGACTCAAGGGAGTTCCACTTCATGGAATATTCCGGTCCCAGCAGTTCGGCCGACAGGCGCAAGCCGGGTCCCACAAAGCTCCAACTTGTGGTTGCTTCACCGATCGCGATGCGACCGTCAGGCGTCTCAAACTCCACCGTCACGCTCGCGAAGTCTTCGGACGGATGCTTGAGATAGTCGACCCCCATCGTCTTCTTGAGCTGTGCGGCGTACTCCTTCCGCGTGAACTTGAGCGAGGCGATCTGTCCGGTGACCCGCTTGGGGGTCAGCGTCGCGAGCGATTCCCCCGGTGGCGTCAGTAATTGGCGCACCACCAAGAGGCTGTGACACATCATGTCATTGAGCACGCCACCGCCCTGATGCTTGCCACTCCAGAACCAGGGCATATGCGGCCCACTGTGCTCTTCGGCCGCACGCGCCAGATAGGGCCGCCCCGTCGTGGCCGCCCCGCGCTTCCAGAGCAGATGATGCCCCGTCGCCACCTGCGGCGCAAAGTACTGGTTCTCGAGATAGCCATGCATGATGCCGGCCGACTCCACGAGTTTGATCACCTGCTTCGCTTCCGCGACGGTGCGGGCCAACGGCTTCTCGCAGGCGATGCCCTTGAGGGTACCGCGACCCGAGCGCACCGCGTCGCAGATCTCTTCGACATTTTCGATACGCGCGTGGTTGGGGCCGTTCAACCAAATCGCATCGATCGCCGGATCCGCGACCATGTCGCCAATGCTCTTATACGCCTTGCACGCCCCGACATCGAGGTCGCGCGCATAGCGGGCCGTAGCCGCCGCATTTTTCGCATTGGGGCTCCAGACGCCGAGCACATCCGCATCGCGGACATAGCGCAGCCCCTGCATGTGAAAGCGGGCGTTGAAGCCGGAACCAATGAAGCCAATGCCGAGTCGCGAAGCAGCCATGGGAGGCACAAAGTTAGCGGGGAAAGGACCGATGCATGCTGCACGAAACGTGCGGCATCACACCGTACGAAGGAAGCACCGGCGGCTACGAAGGCGACGCGGCCTGTCGCTCACGCTCTACCAGGAGACGACGGAGAATTTTGCCGGAGGCAGACTTCGGGATGCTCTCCACAAACTCCACCCGGCGGATCTTCTTGTAGGGAGACACTCGCTCGGCGATAAACGCCATGACCTCGTCGGCCGTAACGGGTGCCTTTTGCACCACGAACGCCTTGGGGATCTCACCGGCCTCGGCATCGGGGACGGGGATGACGGCGGCATCGCCAATAGCAGGATGCGCCAACAGGAGCGCTTCGAGCTCGGCTGGTGCCACCTGCATCCCTTTGTACTTGATGAGTTCCTTGACCCGATCCACAATCCGGAACCAGCCGCGGGCATCAACCACGCCGACGTCGCCGGTGCGGAACCATCCGTCACCAGTCAGACAATCGGCGGTAGCGTCCGGCTTGTTGAAGTAGCCCTGCATCACCTGCGGGCCATGAATCCACACTTCGCCCCGTTCGCCCACCGGCACGTCGGCACCTGTCGCTGGATCCACCAGCCGAGCCTGCGTATTCGGCACGAGGGGGCCCACGGCGTCATGCTGGACGATCTCGCTCTCCAGCGGATGGAAGTGTGTGACCGGGCTGGTTTCGGTGAGACCATAGCCTTGGCGCACCCGGACCCCCAACCGCTGCTCCACAGCCGCTGACAGCTCGGCGCCCAGCGGCGCGGCGCCGCTAAACACCGTCACGAGGGCGCTCAAGTCATAGCGCGCCACCACCGGGTGCTTGGCGAGAGCGACCATAATCGGCGGGACGATATTGGCGAAGGTGATGCGGTGGTCCTGCAAGAGCTGCAGGAACGGTTCCAGCTCAAACCGGGGCATCGTCACGATCGTGGCGCCCTCGACGAGCGCGCTGCCCATCACCACCACCATGCCGTAGATGTGAAAGAACGGCAGCACCCCAACAATCCGATCATCCGCCTGGAGAATCTGTGCGGGCCCACGGGTCTGACACATGTTCGCCACGAGATTCCGGTGCGTGAGCATCACGCCTTTCGGCACGCCGGAGGTCCCACTGGAATACGGCAGCACGGCGAGGTCCGTGGCCGGATCAATCGCCACGTCAGGCGGCGTATCGCCATGGCCAAAGAGCGCCACGTAAGGGGTCGCCCCGTCATGCTCTCCAAAGACCACGATCTCCCGGACCGTGCCGGCGTGGAATGCCGCCGCCTGGCACTTCTCGAACAGCTCCGGAATGGTGACCAACATCACGGCGCGTGAATCGGCAAACTGCACGCCAATCTCTTCCGCGGTCGCCACCGGATTGACGGTGGAGCAGATCGCGCCAAGGGTGGCCGCCGCGTAAAAGACCACCGCAAAATCCGGATGATTGGGGCTCACCAACCCCACGACATCCCCCTTGCGGATGCCATGCGCGGCGAGCCCCGCTGCCACCTGACGCACCGCCAGCGCCAGCCCCGCGTAGCTGTAACTGCGCCCAGTCGCCCCGCACACCAACGCCGGCTTGTCTCCAAGCTCAGCGGCGCGTTGCAAGACAAACGGGACCAGCGCCACGTTCGGAATCACCACATCGGGATACGGACTGCGAATGATCATGGCATCGCCTCGCGAAGAGTCAGCGGCTGGAGGATACGAACGGCGGCAATACGTTCAGTAGCGTCGCATCGCGGCCGCGCTCGCCGCGATGGAGGCCAGCGGGTTCGTCGGCTGATCGTGCTCGATATACCAATGCCGCAACCCAGCAGCCCGGCCGACCGATAGAATCGTCTTGAAATCAATCGTACCGGCGCCCACCTCCAGCATCTCGCGTGCCGGTGCTGGCCCCGCATCTTTAACATGACAGCAGGCAATGCGCGCCCCGTGCGCCCGAATGAGCGCGAGCGGATCCTGACCAGCCTTGACCGCCCAGTAGAGGTCAAGCTCAAAATCAATCAACGCCGCATCGGTGTTGGCGAGCAGAATCGCAAAGCCATGCTCCGCGCTCCCCGCCAGCGGGGCAAACTCCGCATCATGATTGTGGTAGCCCATGCGAAGGCCGTGTGCCTTCGCGAGCCCCGACGCCTGCATCAAGCGCTCAGCGGCCCGATGATAGCCGTCGGCGGTGTGCCAGTCGGCCCGCAGCGACGGCACAATCACCCACTGATGCCCCATTGCCTGGGCCATCGCAAACTGCGGCTCCCAGTCGGCGTCTGTCGCGGGGAACCCAATGTGCGTGGAGGGGGCGGTAAGGCCCCGCTTGTGCATCTGCTCCTGCCACCACGCCGCCGGCTTGTTGTAGTAGCCCGCGAACTCCAGCTCGGTGATCCCCGCCGCTGCAATCGCATCCAGCGTGCCCTCGAGGTCTTTGCTCAGCGCGGACCGGACGGTGTACAGTTGCAGGCCAATGGCCTCGATCCGTTCGGGATCAGCGGCTGGTGATCCTGCGCGCGTGGGCGATGGCGGCATGGCGGTGGGGACCGTTTTCGGCGAGAGAGCATCGAGGGCGCGCGGCAGGCAGGCGCCGCCGGCAATCGCTGCGGTCATCAGGCGCAAGGCCTCACGGCGGGAGGTCGACGGGTCACGATGCGGCATGCGGCATCTCGGAAGCAGAGGCAAGTTGCGTCAGGGCCTCTCCCGTGACGCGATAGACCGTCCATTCATCCTGCGGGCGCGCACCAAGCTTGGTGTAGAACGCGATCGCATCCACGTTCCAATCGAGCACAGACCATTCGAGTCGACCGCATCCCCGCGACATGGCGAGCGCCGCCAGGTGGCGCAGCACCGCCGTCCCGATCCCTCGCCCCCGATGCTCCGGCATGACGAACAGGTCCTCGAGATAGATCCCGGGACGTGCCAGGAACGTGGAGTAGTTATGAAAGAACAGGGCGAAGCCCGCCGGCGCGCCATCCCACTCGGCAATCACCACTTCGGCATAGGGACGTGCCCCAAAGAGCGTCTCGTGCAACAACGCGTCGGTGGCAACGCACTCGTGCCGCAGCTTCTCGTAGTCCGCGAGCCCTTCAATCAGGCGGCGGATCAATGGCACGTCCTGCGGCCTGGCCGCGCGGATCTTCGTGCTCATGCGTGGAGGGGACGGGACATACCGTCCAATCTACCCCCCGATCGGAATCCCGGAACGCTCCGCCACGGAGCTGTCTCCGGTGCAGGCGAACGCCACCACGGCGCGGGCGCACAGGGCCCCGATGACGTTCCCCGTGCCGGAGTAGCCGCCCAGCGCGAAGACCCCTGGGCGCACCTGCTCAACGATCGGCAGCCCCGTCTCTGTATACCCCGCGCACGCCGCCCAGCGATGCGTCACCGGCGCGGAGACGCCGATGTGGGTCCGGAGGAAGGCCTCAAGGAGCCCCTGCACCGGCGCCCCCGGTACCGCCTCGTGGCTCCATTCGGCGTCGCCCCCCTGATCGCGGAAGCCGCCCAGCGCGATCCGGCCATCAGGGGTCTGTTGCCAGTACTCGTACCCTTCCCGGTAGTACATCGGACAGGGGATGGCGACCTCGGTCGTGGGCGCTGTGCCGAGCATCTGGAGCCGGGCCGTGCGAACACGACCGGCCAACTCCGGCAGCAGCCGCTCGAGATGCCCATCCACCGCCACAATGACACGGGGCGACACCACGCGGCCGTGCGGGGTGACCACCGTCGTCCCGTCGAAGGCCACCAGAGGCGTTTGGGCATAGAGACGCGCCCCACGGGCGACGGCTCGCGCCGCCAGCATGCGACAGCGGGCCAGCGGATTGAAGGACGCATCACTCGGCAGGTACAGGCCGACGCCAAACGCGTCGTCCACCCACTCCACAGGTAGATCATCTGCCTGCATGGCGGCGAGCTGCGCGCGACAGTCATGGATTTCCCACGGGGAGGCCGCGATCCGGCGTGACCCGGTCCAGCGTACCGTTCCGGGCGCATCCTGCGCCATGCGCGCCATTTCGGTCAGTGTCGCCCGATAGAGCGTCAGCGCGCGGGCGTAGCCATGCCGCGCGATGGCCTCGTGATAAAAATCGTAGGCGCCCCCGAGCAGAAAGCCGCCGTTCCGGCCAGCCGCGCCCGCGCCGACCTCCGCAGCATCAACGCCAACGACCGACAGGCCACGATCCTGCAGCTCTGTGATCGCGGTGAGTCCCGATCCACCCAACCCCACGACGCAAAAATCAGCGATCACCTCGCCGACCAACGCCGGCAAGGGGACCGCGTCGCCGTCATCCCAGACGGGGGTGTTGGTGGGAAGGGTCACGTGATGGTCCTACGCGTGCGCCTGTTCCACCTGACGGGCGAGCCCAGCGATTTCCGGGAAATCGGTGACGGCCTGCGCATAGAGCCGCTGGAAGGCATCGCCCTCTGCATCGGCGCGCAACATGGCGCGGGAGCGTCCCGTCAGCAGGTCGGCCTCACCACTGCCGAGTGGTGCCTTCTTGTCCGTGGTCCGCTCGTCAATCAGCAGCACCATCTGCGCCATGGGTCGCAACCAGTCGAACCAGGGGTTGGCAATGACCAGTTGCAGAAAAGCGCTGTTGTTGGCGATCCGACCATGCACGCGCTCATAGCGCACCCGTTCCACAGCCAGGAGCGTGCGGTGAATGCGCAACAGATCGAGCCGAATCGCTTCCAACGCGGCGAGCTGTGCTGGCGTGGCGAGTGGCTCGGGGCGTGGCGATAGCTCTGAAGTATCCGTCGTGTCCATGTGCCGAGCGAGATGTGACGCAGGTCCCCGTCACGTCGACGGGGACCCGAAGAATTCAGCCGATGGGCTTGGGCTTCGCCGGCTTCGTGCCATTCAGGCGCGGGCGCGGACCATTCCCGACTTCGACCACGATGTCCTTGATGTAGTTCGTAATCTTGGCGTAATGGGGATAGTCGATGAACTCCGGCTCATCGCTCCGCTGGTGATAATCCCCATGCAGCCCCGTGAAGAAGAACGCGATGGGCACGCCCTGCTTCGCATAGTTGAAGTGATCGCTGCGGCCGTAAATGTTGTTGTAGCCCGCCCATGCAATCGGCTCATCAAACTTGTAGTCGAGCGTCAGCGGCTTGGCCTGCTTCTTGTTCACCGCCTGCACCGTTTCGCCGAGATCCTTTGAGTCAAAGAACGAGCCCACGACGCCCACGTAGTCGTCGCTCCCCCCGGGCAAATCACCGGCTCGGCCGCGACCAATCATGTCGATGTTGATCTGGGCCACGACCGAATCGATCGGGACCGTCGGGTTCGCCGTGAAGTACGCCGAGCCGACGAGGCCGGCTTCTTCACCGGTGTGCCAGACGAAGAGCGTGGAGCGCTTTGGCTTCACCTTCATGCTGGCCATCGCTTCCGCGATCTCCAGCACACCCATGGAGCCTGATCCATCATCATCGGCGCCGTTGTTGATGGAGTCGAGGCGGGCCTTCGGATGCACCTTGCGGATGCTGTCCATGTTGACGGCAAAGGTGGCCAACACCTTTTCCGACGGCTGCGCCATGTTGTTGTTGACCATCCAGCGGATGCGCTGATCGTTGAAGGCCTTGATCGAATCCTTGTCGACCGGCGTCGTCATCCCGACATGATCGTTGTGGCCGCCGATGGCCACATACTGGTGCTTCAGCACCGGATCACTCCCAGGGAGCATCGCCACAACATTGCGGGCATACTCTGACGGCAACTCGACAAATTCGAGCGCCGCCGTCACGACCCCACCCTTCGCCCCGGCCGTGAGGCCATCGATCGTCGCCCGACGAAAGAGCCGCGCCGCCGCCGACTTCGTGATCCGCAGCGCCGCCTGTGGCTGATAGGCCGCGAGCTGCTGCTTGAGAAGCGCGAGGGAATCCACCACCGCCGGCGCGGCCCCCGGACGTGGAGGCGGTGCACCGCGGCCCGCGGCGCTCTGCGTCGCCGCTACGTTCTCGTTGATGGCGGCACGTTGCGCCGGCGTCAGGGCATCCAAATCGATCGTGGCCACCGCCGCCGCATCGGCGAAGCGGTTCGGCGCCGGGGCACCACCCCCACGCCCGCCAAAGCCACCCGGGCCACCCGCCCCGCGTCCGCCCGACGGCGCGCCGGGCAGCACCACCACGAACTTGCCGACGGCCTGCGCCGCAGAGATCTGCGTCGTGGTATCGCCGAGGGTGCCACCAAAGACCACATCCGCGCCAGTGATCGGCTTGGGCGCACGCGCCCCCGGCACCGCGACAAAATCGGTGAGCCAGGCCATCGGATTCCCATCAACCGTCAGTCGCGAATGATCGGTGAACTTCCGCAGATGATACGGGAGCACCTGGAAGTACGTGCCGTTATCCCCCGCCGGCAGCAGCCCCAGCCGCTTCACCTCGGCGGCGATGTAATCGGTGCCCTTCTTGTTCCCCAACCGGCCAACCTGTCGGCCCATCATCGAGTCGTCAGCGAACTGGTAGAGACGGATCTGCAAATCCCGCGGCGTGATCGCCGCGGCCGTGGGGGCCGCCTTGAGGGTGGCCGGGTTGCCGAAGGCATTCACCTTGGCTGCCCCTTGGGCCTCGCTCCGCAGAGGAACGAGCGTGAGGGGCGCAAGCAAACAGAGGGAGGCGCGTCCAATCGACCGCATGACAACTCCAGAGGGACAGTCGGGGAGAGGCGTCGACGGATATCGACACCACACATCAGCGTAAGATACGCACGACGCCCCATGGGTGTTTACCCACTGGCCTGGACGGCACAAGGCGGCGGCGCCCGTACCGCTCGGCACCGCGCACGGCCGCTGCCATTGGGGCCACGGAAACGCATATTGAGGCAGCGTCCACCCCTGAGCCCTGCCCATGCGCCTCTTGCTGCTGGCCCTGCCGTTTCTCTCCAGTGCTGTGATTCCCCCGCGGTCGCGGGTCGTTATCCCCCCGCCGCCTCGTCCCACGCCGTATCAGGTGCTCGCAGCCGAGTACAGCCGCGGCGCCGACCTTGGGGTGCTGGAGGCAGCGCTGGCTTCGGGGGATACCACCCTGCAGCGGCTCGCCCTCCGCGCCTACGGTCGGCTGGAGCGCCGGGACCTCGCCGAGCGGGTGGTCCCGTTGCTGACGTCACCCATCGCGGCCGTTCGGCGCGAAGCGATCAATGCGCTCGGGCAGATAGGCGCCCCCGTTCCCTTCCCGGCCCTCCTCGCGACCGAACGGGATCCTGTGGTCCGTGCGGTCCTGTATGAAACGATCGGGCGTCATCCGATCAGCGGCGGGGCGGCCCAAGGCACCGATGCACCGTCGGCGGCCCTCCTCGACGCCCTCGTGGCCGGGCTGAGTGCCACCGAGGCCCCCGCGCGCATCGGCGCCGCGCGCGGCCTGGAGGCGCTGCTCCGCCGGACGGCTCGGCGATCTCCACCCCCCGCCGCCGTGACGCGGGCCTTGCGGCAGGCCTTCGTGACGGGCGGCGAGAGTGAGTTCCGGCAGTTGGTGCTCTTGGCGCTGACCGCGGCGGGTCAGCGGGACTCCAGCACCGTGGCCATTGGCCTGCGTGACAGCAGCGCGCAGGTGCGGCGGCTGGCGGTGGCGCTGGGGCGCCAATGGGTGAACGATCCGTCCCCGTTGGTACGCTACCAAGCGCTTCGCGCCGCCGGGAATTGTGCGCGCGCGACGGCGCTCCTCGCAGACCGGAGTCAACATGTGGTGCTGGCTGCCGTGGATCTGCTGGGCGAACAACGGTGCGATGCGGACCGACTGGATTCCCTGGTGCGCTATGGCGCGGACTGGCGGGTGCAGGGGCACGCGTTGGTCGCGCTTGCCGCGGTGGATACGGTTCGGGCGCGCGCGGCGGTGCCACTGCTCGCCGCCTCCACCATTTGGCAGGCCCGAGCCTGGGCGGCCACCGCCGCCGTTCGTGTGCACGATGACGCGACGCGCGCGCGGCTCGCGCAGGACGTGAACCCCAACGTGATCATCAATGCGCTTGGCACCCGCGAGGAGGCAGTGCGTGCGCTGCGCTCGTCGCATGCCGGGCTGGTCCTCGCCGGCGCCACGTGGCTGAAGAACGACCCCGAACTCAGCGCCGCTGTTCCCACGATGATCGATGCCCTGCTCCGCCTCTCGCGTGGCCCCAAGGCGACGGTGCGGGATCCGCGCGCGGCGCTCCTCAATCGTCTGGCCGAAGTCGCTGATTCCACGGCCGCAAAAAAGCTGGAGCCGCTTCGCCGTGATCCCGATCCGGTCATCGCGGCACAGGCCGCACAAATCATGACCGCCAAGCTGCTGCGGGCGGTGCCGCCCCTCACCACGCGCTATCTCCCGGCGCCGTTTCCGGCCGAGACGACGTGGATCGCACTGCGGGGCGCCACGGCCCGTATCCGATTGCGCGATCTGGGCACCATCGAGATGGAGCTCTTCTCCGATGAGGCCCCTGTGACGGTGGCGACCTTCGCCGCGCTCGCTCAACGCGGCGCCTTCACCGGACTCACCTGGCATCGGATTGTGCCGAACTTCGTGGTGCAAGGTGGCAGCCCCGGTGCTGACGAATACGACGCCCTCACCGCCACCTTCCTGCGCGATGAAGTGGGCCTGGTGCGCCATGCGCGCGGCACGTTTGGGATCTCCACCCGTGGACGCGATACCGGCGATGGCCAATTGTTCATCAACCTCGTCGACAACATGCGGCTCGATCACGACTACACCGTCTTTGGGCGCATCACGAAGGGGCTCGACGTGATGGACCGCATTCAGGAAGGCACCGTGATCGACGCCATCACCATTCGCCGCGCGACCCCATGACGCTGCTCTTCACGCTGTTGCTCGCCACCGCCATGCCATCGGCGCCATCGGCGCCATCGATGCCGCCGATGGCCGATTCCGTTGGCGTGCGTGGCGCCCGCACGCCAGCCTATGCCCCGGATGGCCGCCTCGTGATCAGCCTCCAGGGGCATCTCCTGCTGCAGCGCGCCGCCGGCGCTCCGTGGATGCCGCTCACCGCGGGTGCCGCCTGGGATCGGGATCCGGCGTGGACGCCGGACGGGTCGGCCATCGTCTTCGCCTCAGATCGTGGCGGTTCGTACGATCTTTGGCGCCTGGAGATCGGCGTCGACGGACGCGCCGGTGCCCTGACGCGGCTCACGACCACTCCGCAGACGGAAACCGCGCCAGCCGTGGCGAGCGACGGCCGCATCGTCTTTCTCCGCGGGAGTGGGAACGCGACGCGGCTCTGGATCCGCGACGTCGACGGCGCCGAACGCCGTCTCACGACCGGCAGCCAAACCGAACGCGCCCCGCGCCTGTCCCGCGATGGCCGTCGGCTGGCGTGGATCGTCCTTGCCGAAGGCGGACGACGCGTGCAGGTCGCGCCGCTGCCGGCATCGGGTCCTACCGCAGGCCCCGTGACGCGCGCCGTGACGGTCAGCAGTGACGCCACCGCCGAAGATCTCGCGTGGGCCCCCGATGATCGCGTCGCCGTCTCGACGCGCACCGGGATTCAGGTGGTGCCGGCCTCGGGTGGCTACACCAATCTCGCCACCGCCACGCACGGGCAGATCGCTTGGTCGCCGGATGGGGCCACCTTCGCGGTGGTGCCGGTCGAGGAGCCGACCGTCGCGTACAACGGGGATCCCGATCGCGGCAGCGATCGGAGCGCCGTCGTCCGTCCTCTCGACGCGGCGGCACTGGCCCGCGGCGTGGATCAATTGCACACCGTGCCGGCGCCGCGGCCGATCGGTGCCGCCACCGTGGTGCCGCTGACCGTGCCGGCCAGCGATCGCGCGCAACAGAACGCCGAACGGTTTGATCGGGTCTGGGAGCAATCCACCCGCCTGTACTTCGCAACGCCCGACGCGGCCGCGCGTCGCGCCCAGTGGGACGCCGTACGCACGCGCCAACGTCCGCGTGCCATCGCCGCGGCCGACGAGGACGCGCTGGATCGCATCATCCACGAGGCGCTGCAGGCGCGTCCCGTGTTACGGGAACCGGCCAGCGGTCGGGCCGCCGTCTCCAGCGCACATCCCGTCGCCACGAACGCCGGGCTCGAGATCCTGCGTCGCGGGGGGAATGTGGTTGATGCCGCGGTCGCGGTCAGCTTCGCGCTTGGGGTGGTCGAGCCCGATGCGAGTGGCATTGGTGGCTATGGCGAAATGCTGATCGCCCGGAAAGGCGCGGCCACCCCGACGCTGATTGAGTTCATGAGCCGAGTCCCCGAAGACGGGGGGCTCTCCAACACGGGACTCCTGGTGAACGGGCGCTACCCCGCCGACGGTCCGGTGTTGGTGAATGTCCCGGGCACGGTCGCCGGGATGTACACCGCGTGGCAACAGTATGGCAGCAAGAGGCTGCCGTGGGCCGACCTGCTGGCGCCCGCGATCCGTGCGGCCCGTGAAGGCTATGTGGTCAGTCAGGGATTAGCGACGACGCTCGCCACGGAGCGGGAGCACTTCGTGAAATACGAAGGCAGTCGCGCGCTCTTCTTCCGCAATGGCGAGCCCGTCGCGGCCGGTGATACGCTCCGGAATCCCGATCTGGCGTGGGTCCTGGAGCAGATCGCGCAGCGCGGCGCCGACGGCTTTTACAAGGGCGAGGTCGCCGCGAAGTGGGTGAGTGACCTGCATGCGAAGGGCAATGCGATGAAGCTGAGTGATCTCGCGCGCTACTTCGCACCGGAGCGGGAACCGGTGCGCGGCAGCTATCGCGGCCAGCCCATCTACTCGAGCGCGCCACCGGTGAGCGGCGGCGCGGAGCTCGTGGCGCGACTCAACCTGCTGGAGCAGTTCCCGGCGCCCAAGCTCTACCGCGACGATCCGGCCACACTGCATGCCGCACTCACCGCCTGGTTCCTGGTCCCTTCCTCCCGGAATCGGATTGCGGATCCGGCGATGTGGCCCATCGATGTGGCCCCCATCATCAACAAGGATACCGCCGTCGCCCGTTGGCGCTGCTATGCGCCAGATCGCGCCGTCCGCCCTGAGGAGGTCCGCGGCGACTCGCTCACCTGTCTGTCGGCACGCGCGACCACATCACCCGCCGCAAAAGGCGCGGCAACGACGCCGCCCGCGCGCGACGCCGCCACCGATGCAATCGATAGCGATCACGAGAGGGACCCCGACGGCCCCTGCGGCGCGGAGCATGCCCGGGAGATGACCGTCTGCCACGCCGCCGGCACGACCGCCTTCACCGTGGCGGACAACGACGGGAACATGGTCGCCGTCACGCAAACCCTCGGCACCTGGGGCGGCAACTTCTACGTCACGCCGGGGCTCGGCTTCCTGAGCAACGATAAGCTCACCAGCTACGGCACCGATCCCACGCAATACGGCTCACGCCTCCCCTTTGCCCGGCATGGGAGCACGCTGGCCCCCACGATTGCCTACCGCAACGGCAAGCCCTTCGCGGCCGTGAGCGCCGCCGGCAATGCCTGGATCACCAGTGCCGTCTACGAATCGCTGCTCGGGATGCTCGATGGCAATCTCGGGCCCCAGCAGGCGCTGGAGCTGCCGCGATTCTTACCAAGTGGCGGCGGCGCACCCATCACGGCCGGACGTGGCGGCAACGGTGGGCAAGCCACCGCACCAACCGGCTATGCACTGCAACTGGAAGACGGCTTTGCGCCGGAGGTCACCGCGCGGCTGCGGACGCTGGGCTACTCGCTGAGCTTCGTCTCGCTGCGTGGCGAAGTGCGTGAAGGCTATGGTGCCGCGGTCCGCGTCGATGGCAAAGTCGTGACCGCCGGAGCCGATCCGCGCCGCGCTGGTACGGCGGGGGCGATTACGTAATCCTCTGGGGGGGCGCGCTCCCGCTGGGGGGCGCGCGCCACGTGTCATTACGCGA
>JBEIUK010000153.1:0-7260 GCA_040374415.1 Gemmatimonadaceae bacterium
GCCCGCTCGCGATCCAGGCACGATGACTGGTGAGGGCGCCGACGCCGGCGATATCCGTGAGCGCCCGGGCCAGCGATCGGATCGTTTCGCGGTACTGCGAGAAGGCGACGATAGGCGTGGTGGGATGTTCGGCGACGAGGCGACGCAGCAGATCGCCACGTTGGAGATCGGCGGTGTGTGGCGGGACCATGAGGGCGAGCAACGCACGCAGGGCCGCGATGTGTCGCGTGAGGACGTCACGGAGTGGCCCATCGGCGGGTGGCGCACTGGCCATCAATTCGGGGAACGCGAGTTGCATCTCCCCGTCACCAATGATCCAGCTGCGCAGTTCGATGCGCGTGGGATGACGCCCAGCGGCGAGCGCGTCTTGCATCGCTTCACTGCGGAGGAGGCGCTTGTTGAGTGCGGCGACGAGGGCGGCATCGCTGGAGCACCAGGCGCGGAGGAGCCCCAAGCGAATGAGGGCGCCGGCGACCGCGCCATCCTTGGCGGGCAGTGGCGCGGGGAGTGCTAACAGCGCATCGAGGATGTGTGGATCATGTGGGATGCTGACAGCGGGTTCCTGCCGAACGGCGGGGCGTCGGTCCACGAGAGTACGCCGGACGACCAGTCGGGTCAGCATGGCCGATGAGAGCAGATCCCGTCGTCCGCCGAGTCGGAGTCCGAGGACGGCGCGAAGATCATCGGCGCGATTGTGCAGCGGGGTGGCGGAGAGCAGGAGCAGATCGGCGCCCGCCACCGCAGTGGCGATCGTGCGGTAGCGTTGGGTAGTGGGGCTGCGGAGATGATGCGCCTCGTCGATGATCACGAGGGTGCCCGGGGTCACCAATTCGGGGGGGATCTCGGTGTGCGAACATTGATGCAGCGACCAGATGGTCCCTGTGGTGCAGGCGGCGCGTGTCATGGCATCGCGCCATGCGTACCGTAATCCGGCGGGGGCAATGATGAGGCAACGTGGGTATCGCTGGGCGACGGCGAGGGCTACGAACGTTTTGCCCATGCCGACATCATCAGCGAGCAGGGCCACATGCATCGCGGCGAGCATGGTGTGCAGTTGCTCGACGGCGTCGCGCTGGTGGGGGAGGAGCGTGATCTGCCCGAGTGGCGTGTGGTCGGCCTCGTTCGGTGTGCTGTCGTGGTGCGGTGGTGCCAGGAAGCGGGTGGCGATGCGATGACGGACCGCGGTGGGATGGGTGCGGTAGGGGCGGCTCATGTGGTGCTCCACTGCAGCAAGGGGGAGAGGGTGCGGAGTGGGAGGCCATAGGCGGCGGCGACAACGGCGGTCTGTTCTTCTGGGCAGTCGGCCGGGGTGCGCAGGCCGCGCCGTCGGGTGTCGCGTCGAAAGGCGACGAGGGTGCGGCGCGCCTGCTCCCAGTTGGTGGGGAGTGGGAGTGATGCGACGGTCCAGCCGAGGAAGCGTTTGAAGCCCCCGCGTGCCGGTTCGGCGAGTGCGTGGAACCAGGCGGCGGCGATCGGGGAGGAGAGGAGGACCTCGAGCGCCCACGCATCATCGAGGGCCGGGGTGCGCAGGAGGTAGCAGCTGTTGAGCGGGACCGTGGGATCGCCCGTGTCGAGAATGCGTGGACGCAATTGTCTGCCGAGGTCGGCCCAGATGAGGCGGGGGCAATCGTGGCGGGCGGCTTCGGTGCGGAAGAGCGTCCACCACGCCGTGCGTCCACGGGCGTCCTGGCGGCGTTCGAGCTGGCTCCGAAAGGGTGCAAGCCATCGGGCAGTGGCAGCCGGGAGTCGGTGGAGCGGAGCATCGGTGTGGTCATGGGTCCAGACAATCCGCTCTCGGCTCTCCGTGATCGTATGTGCGGACTCGCCGCGGGCGATCGGTCGCAGGCGTTCCCGCTCGATCCGCGCTTCTCGGCCGTGGGCGGCGATGGTGGCCCAGTCATCGGTTTCGTGGAGGAGTTCCACGAGAAACGCGTCGTTGCAGCCGCATTTGACGCCGAGGAGGGGTCGACTGAACGGGGCGGTCCGACGGGCGGCGTCGCCGAGTGCCGGGCCGGCGGTGCGCAGCGCCTCGAGTGCGGCGCGAGCGTCATCGGGGAGCAGGAGCCAGGGGGCGGCGGCGTCACCGCCGAGTGGGAGCGGATGGGATCGCAGGACGAAGCGATGGGCCGTGCGCCCGTGGGTGACGGCGATGCGTACCGGATGCTCGGGGCTGGGGGTGGTGCGGCGTTCGGCAACGAGCAGGGAGGGATAGACGGCGGCGTCGAAGAGCGCGGGGGCCTGACTCCAGTCGTGGAGCGTCCGGATCTGCGCCTGCGCGTGGAGCCAGGCGCGGAGGCCGCCGCCGGCGAGCGTTCGCCAGAGCTTCGCGGGGAGGAGGAGTGCGGAGATGCCGCCGGGGGCGGTGAGTTGCAGGCTGCGCTCGACGAAGGCGGCGGCGAGATCGGCTTGCGCACTGAAGCCGGCACCGGCGCCGGCGCGGGCGGCGCCGGCGTGCCATGGGGCTTGCCGCATGGAGAGAAAATCCTGGCGCAGGCGCAGACGTTCGTGGAGGGGGAGGGCATGGGGACGGACCCATGGAGGATTCCCGATCACGAGGTGGAAGCCGCCTGCGGCTGCGACATCGGCGAATTGCGCGGCGAAGCGGAAGGGGAGCGCCCCGCCGCGGGTGATGCGCTGGGACTCTGCGGCGAGGTCGCGGGCCTGCTGTCGGAGCTGCGTCAGGCGTTGCGTATCGGTGCGAGTCCGTGGCGGTCGCTGGCCGAAGAGATCGGGGGTGCGGAGGCGCTGTACGGCCTCGCGCCGTTCGTGACGGATCGCGTCGCGCTGGGATTGCACGGTGGCGACGGCGCGTCGGCGTTCTTCGCGATCGAGGGCGGTAGCGAGATGTCGTTTCCGTCGACCGGCGGCGCGCGTGTAGCTGTCGCGGAGGCGTGTCAGGCGGCGCGCAGAGGGTGGGGCATGGCGGAAGTCCCCGCCGGCGAGCGTATCGCCCACGCGGATGTGATGGTCGAGATTCGGGAGCGGTGGAATGTCGATAATGCGGGTGATGGGGCAATCGATGACAATGGCGAGCCAGAGGCGCAGCTCGCAGAGCCAGACGGCCATGGGGTTTCGATCGACGCCGAAGATCTGGCGGATGAGGACATCGCGGCGCAGTTGATCGAGGGGGCGGGGATCTCCGCAGCGATGGGCGAGCGTGGTGAGCGCATCGAGCATCTGCACGAGGAAGGCCCCGGAGCCACAGGCTGGGTCCAGGACCCGGAGGGCGCGGATCGGCTCCAGCAGGTCGGCGGGGAGCGGCGTGTGGGTGTCGGGGCCGCCGGTGGTGGTCAGGGGGATGTGGGCGGGGAGTGACGGGAGTGCGGTCGCGAGCGCTTCGCGGACCGCCGTTTCGACGAGGGCGGGCGGCGTGAAAAAGGTGCCGCTTTGGCGCCGTTCGTTCTGGGCCATGAGCGATTCAAAGGCGCGTCCCAGCATTTCCGGGTCGACGGCCGCTTCCGACCACGCGGAGGAATCCTCGTGGGCGGTGAAGCGATAGCGATCGAGGAGATCGCCGATGAGTGACGCGATGGCGTCGTCGGTGAAGTGCAGGGACCGGCGGGCGCGTTCGAGCGGGGTGGGGGCGAAGAGTCCGCCGTTGAGAAACGGGACGGCGCCGAAGCGCTGCGCGGCGGGGGCCCGATCGCGGAGCGGCGTATTGAGGGTGCCGAAGAAGAGGGGGCGGAGGAGTCGCGTGTGCAGCCGACCGCCGCGCTGGAGGGCGTCGGTGACCTGCCGGAGCAGGAACTGCCGGTCGTGATTGAGCCAGCCTTTGGCCTCGAGAAAGGCGAGGAAGAGGCAACGGGACGCGCACAGGATGGCGAGCTCTCGTCGTTCCGACGACGTGGCGAGGGTGGCGCCCGTCGGTGTGCCCGTTGCGGTGGCGCTGTCGGCGAGGTGGCTGACGGCGCGTTCGAGGGCGCGATAGAAGCGGGTGGAGAGCGCGTCGCGCCCGAGAATATCCAGCAGCCGCGCATGGTGGAGCGGGCCGTCGGGTTCATCGATGCAGGCGAGGGAGCGGAGCGTATCGGCGTCCGAATCAACGATCCGCGCGCGTTCCACGCGCAGGGCGGCGATCCGGGGGCCACTTGGATGCGGGGCAATGGCCACGAGGGCGACATGCTGTGCGTCGGCATCGAGCGCCACGAGGCTCCAGTCGCGGGTCGGGGCCCGCAGGGCTACGGTGGTGGCGAGCCGTTGCAGCCGTTCGCGGAGGGCGGTGGTCGACGACGCGCTCTGGTGCGGATGCAGCTGCGCGGTGAGGCAGCACATCGCATCGGGGCCACTGGCCAGTTCGGCCTGCGCCACGAGCTCCTGGACGCCGAGCTCCCGCAGCATGGCGGGGGGCACCGGCTGCGGGGTTGCGTGGCCGAGGCAGACGGCGAGTGGGCGCAGGGTTGGCAGCGAGTGGGCCTCTTCCAGCAGGCGGGCGGCGGCGCGGAGGGTGAGCATGGCGGCCAAGATGCGTAACCCGTGGCCGCCATCCATCACCGAAACCCCGGCCGGAGGCGCATTTTATTGCCGCGGGCGTGGGCTATCTTGCCTGCATCTGTCTGGCGTGGTGATACGCCTGGAACCCTCGACCCGTGAGCGTTTGACTATGGTCACGTGCTGGCTGAATGGCCGTTTCCTCCCCGAAGCACAGGCGCAGGTCTCGATCTTTGATCGGGGGCTCCTGTTTGGCGACGGCATCTACGAAGTCGCAGCCGTCTTCAACGGCCGGCTGCTCGACGCCGATCTGCACTTGGCGCGGCTGCGTCGCTCGCTGGCGGCGATTCAGATGGAGATGCCGCTCTCCGAGGCGGAGTGGACTGACGTGATGCAGGCGTTGGCCACGCAGAACGGCGTGCAGGAAGGGCTGGTGTATCTGCAGGTCACGCGTGGTGCGGCCGAGCGGGACTTTGCCTTCCCGACGACGGTGGCCCCGACCTGTTTTGCCTTTGCGCGGCCCAAGGTGCTCGCGGCACCGCAGGCGGTTGGGATTACGGCGCACGTTGTGGAGGATTTGCGCTGGGCCCGTCGCGACATCAAGAGTGTGGCGATGCTCGCGCAGGTGCTGGCCAAGCAGGCGGCCAAGGCGGCGGGGGCGCAGGAGGCGATCATGCACATGGACGGGGTGGTCACTGAGGGCGGTTCGAGCAACGTCTGGATCGTGGAGCAGGGCGTGGCCTCCACTCGGCCGCTGTCGCACGCCATTCTGCCGGGCATCACCCGGAGTGTGGCCCATGAGCTGGCGGCGCAGTGTGGGATTCCGGTCCGTGACGAACCGTTCACGCTGGATAGGGCTCGGCGGGCCGATGAGTGTTTCATCACCAGTGCCACGAGCTTTGTGACGCCGGTCACGCGGATTGACGACGTGGTGGTGGGGTCCGGGATGCCGGGCCCCCTGACCCTGCAGCTGCGTGAGGCCTACATCGCCCGGGCGCACGCGCTGACGCGCTGATCGTCGCCACCACCGCATCCCCCGCAGCGTGTGCGGCCCGCGGGGAGGGAATGACGTGACGGGGTGGCGCGTCCAATTGCCGTGATCGTCCCGTGCCTCTCCCTGTCCCGACTCCTGATGCCACGTTTCACCGCGCTGTCCGTCACCCTTGGGGCGTTGATCGCCGCCGCCTTCGTCGCGTGTGCGAAGAGTACCGATTCCGCCACGGCGCCCACGGATCTGAACGGCACTGGGGGTGGCTCGACCTACAATGCGCTCTGGATCCCGCCAACGCTGACCGGGACAACCTTCAATCTCACGTTGGCCACGTCCAGCAAGCAGTTCCGCTCCGGGGCCGCGACGAACACCTACGGCTATAACGGCAATCAGTTCTGGGGCCCCACGCTCATCATGAACAAAGGGGACTCCGTGACGCTCAATGTCACCAACACCCTTGGTGAGCAGACGACCACCCATTGGCATGGCTTTCACATTCCGCCCGAAATGGATGGCGGTCCGCATCAGGTGATCAATGCGGGGGCCACCTGGTCGCCCACCTTCAAGATCCGTAACAACGCCGCCACGTACTGGTACCATCCGCATCTGCATGAGCAGACGTATAACCAGCTCACCATGGGGGCCGGTGGGTTGATCATCATCAAGGATCCGGCGGAAGCCGCGCTCGCCCTGCCGCGCAGCTACGGCACCGATGATGTCCCGCTCGTCTTCTCCAGTCGGCGCTTCCTCAGCAGCAACCAGTTCGCCAAGGATATCATCGCC
The DNA here is from genome assembly GCA_040374415.1 of Gemmatimonadaceae bacterium. Classification (GTDB taxonomy): domain Bacteria; phylum Gemmatimonadota; class Gemmatimonadetes; order Gemmatimonadales; family Gemmatimonadaceae; genus Gemmatimonas. The sequence goes on from JBEIUK010000153.1 coordinate 6,203, forward strand.
ACGAGCTACGGCGATTACATGCTGACGAATGGGACGCTCAACGCCGGGGTGACGCTGCCGAAGCAAGTGGTGCGGTTCCGGTTGCTGAACGCGGAGATCCAGCGCGGCCTGAACATCGGGCTCAGTGATAACCGCGCGTTCTACGTCATCACGAATGATGGGGGGCTGCTCAACGCGCCGGTGCCGGTCACGCGGGTCGTCATGATGCCCGGCGAGCGCGTGGAGGTGCTCGTGGACCTCTCGAAGGACAGTGTCGGCACCGCGCTCGATCTGCGCGCCTTCAACTCCGGACAGCAATTCGGGTTTCCCGGGCAGGAAGGCAACCCGGTCCAACCTGACGGCACGGTGGGGCGCCCCTTCACGAGCCTGCTGAATAACACCGACTTCAACCTGCTCCACCTGACGGTGGGGGCGCCCACCGCCGGGGCGATCACCACCATTCCACCAACGCTGGTGGCCAACAGCTATTGGACCCTCGGTGATGTGACGAATAGTCGGACGATCACCGTGACCGGTGGACAGGCTGGCTCCGCCTTTACCTTCGATGGCAAGGGCTTTGATCACAATACGGTCGCGCACACCATCAAGCTGAACAGCGTCGAGAAGTGGACGATCGTGAACAACAACATCTTCGGCCACTCCATCCACCTGCACGACATTCAGTTCAAGATCATCTCCCGCAGCAACGGGCCGGTGGCGCCCTACGAGTCTGGATGGAAGGACACGATCTATCTCCCCCTCGGCGCCTCGGTCGTGGTCGTCGCCAAGTTTGACGACTTCGCCAGTACAGCCAACGCCTACATGTTCCACTGTCACTTCTCCAACCACGAAGACGAAGGGATGATGGGACAGTTCAAGGTTGTCCCCTGACCGCTGGCGTTCTACGTTCCGGGGGTGATGGACCTGCGGTATTTCCCTCCTCCCGACGAGTGGTCATGAAAACTGCCCAGCAGCTGAGTGCCGAAGCCAAGGCGGTCATCACCGAGGTGACGGCGCGTGAAGTGCAGGATCGTCTTGCCGGCGGCGAACCGCTGGTGCTGATCGACATTCGCGAGCAA
>JBEIUK010000299.1:0-2714 GCA_040374415.1 Gemmatimonadaceae bacterium
GGTCGATGCCCTGATCGCGCAGTGGAACGCTGACGCCGCGAAGTTCACCGCGATGGTGAAGCCCTACCTGCTCTATCGCTAAGCCAAGCGCAGGGGCCTCGACGCCTCGACGTCTCGACGTCTCGACGTCTCGACGCGCGGTCAGGCGTCGAGGCGTCCGAGATCGACGGCCAGCTGCAGCAGCAGCGCATCGTTCCCCCGCGCCGCCAGCAGCGACAGCCCCACGGGCACGCCACCCACCGTGCCCACCGGAATGGACAGCTGCGGCAGCCCCGCCAACCCGCTGCAACAGAGCACCGCCATCGCATTCTCGCGAAGCGCGATCGTTTCCGCCGGCGGCGTACGTAACCGCGGCGGGAGATCGGGAACGGTCGGTAGCACCACGATCGCCCCATCCGCCAGCATTGCGTCCAGTCGCGTCGTGATCACCACCCGCCGCTGCCGCATCGCCGCGGCCTCGGCATCGGTCACACGAGCGACGGCTTCAAAGCGCCCCTGAATCGCGGGACCAAAGGTCGGGCGCACCGCCGCCACCCACGCCCGATGTGTCGCCCAAATCTCGTGAAACTGCAGGACGCGAAAGACCTCGAACCAGTCTCGCAACCCGGTATCACTGAGCGTCACCGCCGTCGCGCCCCCCAGACGCGCGTCGACGCGCGCGATCGCGGCATGGAGCACCGCGGCCACCGCCGGATCCGCGATCGCCATGGCGTCCTCTGCCACCAGCAGCCGTCCCGGACGGGTGGCGGCGCCAGCCGGCGAATGGCCAAGCAGCACGGCACCCACCCGCTGCAACAGCGCCGCATCGCGCGCGAACCACCCCGCCGTATCAAAGCTCGGCGCCAGCGGACAGGCGTTCGCAAGGCTCAACCGTCCATGCGTGGGGCGGATGCCAAAAATCCCGCAATAGCTCGCCGGCGCCCGCACACTGCCACCGGTATCGCTGCCGATCGCAAAGTCCACCAGGCCACCCGCGACGGCAGACGCGGATCCACTCGATGATCCACCAGGCACCCGATCCGGCGCGGCCGGATTGACCGGCGTACCGTAATGGTGATTCTCGCCGGTCAGGCTAAAGGCCATCTCCTCGGTGTGTGTCTTCCCCACCAAGGATGCGCCGGCTTGGAGCAGTGGCGCCAAGAGCGGCGTGTCCTCAGCCGCGGGCGGGTGCGACGTTAGCCAATCCGGGCTGCCAAAGCCGGTCCGCGCCCCCGCCACATCAAACAGATCTTTCAAGCCAAAGGTGAGGCCGGCCAGCGGTCCAGCGCCGGCCCCATCCCGTGTGACATGCGTGTGACGGCAAAACGCGCCGAGGGAATCCCACCCCAGTGGATCGGCTCCCTCGGCGCGCTCCGGCATTACCACTCCAGCTTCATGCCGACCTGCCCCATACGCGCGGCGTAGGCCGACAGCGGGATCCCGAAGGTCGAGACCGCCGTCCCCGTGGCCGTGTACTGCGTGCCACCGTACGTGAGGTTGTTGTTGAAGTTAAAGACGTTGAACACTTCGGCCGACAAGCTGACCTTCACGTTGTTGAAGGTGCCAAGCGGGCGCGCCAACCGGACGTCGACCATGCGATACCAGTTCTTCCAGGTATTGGCCGGCATCGTGGTGCGATTGCCCGTCGACGTCGGCGTCCCACCGATGTAGTCGTCACCGGTGATGTTGTTCAGGTTGATGTCCCGGCCATCAATCGAGAGGAACGGCCGCGGGCTCGCGAACGTCGCCACCGACGAGAACAGGAACCCAAAGGGCAGCGGCATGACATCGGACAAGACGACGCGATGCCGTTCATCACCCGTGGTGCGCTGGCGGTTGAAGAGGAAGTTGTAGGTGAAATTCGGCAGCGCCGCCGTATCAAAGTCCCCTTCGTACCACCCCAGTGTGTAGGCCAGATTCACACGCTGCTTGCCACGCTGCCAGGTCGCGCTCATCAACAGCGCCGAGTAGTCCGACTGGCCGATATCATCCCACAGCACGATATCACCGTAGGACGCCGTCAGCTTCCGCTTGTTCGGCGTCACGGACTTATCGAGATAGTTCGGATTCCGCTGCACATACAGGTTGTTCATGTGCTGACGGACATAATCGACGTTAAAGCCGAACTCCGGCGTCAGCTGATGCCCCACACCCACTGACATCTGCTGGCTGTACGGCGTCTGCATGTTCTCCTTCATGAGAATCGGCGCCGGCGAACCGGACTGCCCGGAGATCACGCGCTGACGCAGCACGGCCGGATCGGTCGTGCCCGGGTTCGTGAAGTTGTACGTGCGCCACGTGGAGTTCTTCCGCTCCTGGAAGCCCATGAAGCTCGTCACGCGATCATAAATGATCCCGGCGCCACCACGCACAAAGGTCTTGTTGTCCTTGAACGGATCCCAGGAGAAGGAAATCCGCGGTGAGATGTTGTTTAGGTCATTCTTGCGGTTGCCCGTGTTCAGATAGCCCTTGAGCTCCGGCAGCGCCTGAAGCGTGGCATCGCTCGCCCAGGGCACCGTGTACTTGTTGTTCATCGTGTTCAATTCGGCATCGTGCCGCAGGCCGATCGACAGCGTGAACGTCGGCGTGATCCGCCATTCGTCGTTGATGTAGATACCGGTGGTGATAGCATTCGCGGAGGCGAGGGCATCACTCGTGCCATTGGGATCCGTCAGCCCCACCGCGATCGACGCCGTGTTGGGGAGCGACGAGGTATCGGTCAGGAAGTTGAACGA
>JBEIUK010000038.1:0-16322 GCA_040374415.1 Gemmatimonadaceae bacterium
CCCCCCGCGGCCCGGCCGCTCGCGTTTTGTGCCTTTGGGGGGCGCCCTTCGGGCCCCCCCCCGCTGCATCGCCGCACCTGATCACCCCGTGTGGCGGATCAGCCCAGAATTGGCAGTGACCGGATCTTTTCCTGCCATTCCCGTGGTCCCGTTTCATGCACGTTCTGGCCGGCGGCATCGACGGCGACCGTGACCGGCATGTCTTCCACGGTGAACTCGTAGATCGCTTCCATGCCGAGGTCGCCGAAGGCCACCACGCGTGAGGCGCGGATGGCTTTGGAGACGAGATAGGCGGCACCGCCCACGGCCATGAGATAGGCGGCCTTGTGTTTGCGGATCGCTTCAAGGCCGGCGGGGCCGCGTTCGGCCTTGCCGACCATCGCGATCAATCCCGTCTTCTCGAGCATCATCTCGGTGAACTTGTCCATGCGCGTCGCCGTGGTGGGGCCGGCCGGTCCGACGGCTTCATCGCGCACGGGATCCACCGGTCCCACGTAGTAGATCACGCGGTTGGTGAAGTCGACCCCCTCGGGGAGTCCTTCGCCACGGGCAAAGAGATCGGCGATGCGCTTGTGGGCCGCATCACGTCCGGTGAGGAGCTTGCCATTGAGGAGCAACCGATCGCCCGCCCGCCAGGTGGCTACCACCTCGGGGGTGAGCGTGTCGAGATCGACGCGCTTGGCATTCACATCGGGGCGCCAGGTGACGGCGGGCCAATCGGAGAGCTTCGGCGTGGGGAGCGTGGCCACGCCGGAGCCATCGAGGACGAAGTGCGCATGCCGGGTGGCGGCGCAATTCGGAATCATCGCGATGGGCTTGGATGCGGCGTGCGTGGGATAATCGAAAATCTTGACGTCGAGCACAGTGGCGAGGCCGCCGAGTCCCTGCGCGCCAATCCCCAACGCGTTCACCTTGTCGTGCAGTTCGATGCGCAGTGCCTCGATTTTGTTCTGCGGGCCGCGTGCTTTCAGCTGCGCCATATCGATGTGCTCCATCAGCGATTCCTTCGCCATGAGCATCGCCTTTTCGGCCGTGCCGCCAATGCCAATGCCGAGCATACCGGGCGGGCACCAGCCGGCGCCCATGAGCGGCACCGTCTTGAGGACCCAGTCCACAATGGAATCGCTCGGGTTGAGCATGGCGAACTTGGACTTGTTCTCCGAGCCGCCCCCCTTGGCTGCGAGCTTCACTTCGACCGTGTTGCCCGGCACGATCTCGTAGTGCACGACCGCCGGCGTATTGTCCTTGGTGTTGACGCGCGAGAAGGCGGGATCGGCCACAATCGAGGCGCGGAGCACATTCTCCGGCAGCTGGTAGGCGCGACGCACGCCCTCATTCACCATCTCCTGCACCGAGAGCGTGGCATCCCAGCGCACGTCCATGCCGACCTTGAGGAAGACCACCACAATGCCGGTGTCCTGACAGATCGGGCGATGCCCTTCGGCGCACATCCGCGAGTTGGTGAGAATCTGCGCGATGGCATCCTTTGCGGCGGGGCTCTGCTCCCGCTCGTACGCCTCACCCAACGCCTGGATGTAATCCTGCGGATGGTAGTACGAGATATGCTGGAGCGCGTCCGCAATGGACTGAATGAAATCGGCTTGCGTGATGGTCGTGGTCATACCTGGCGGGTCATGCGGATGATGGAAGTGACGGAGCGTGCACGAGACGGTGGATGGCGGTCAGGCCATCATCACCCAGATCGAGCGAGTGTTCATTGACGTACAACGCAATGTGCTGCGCGCACACCGCGTCAGACATTTCCTGCGCATGCGCGCGCACGTAGTCGCGGCTCGCGTCGGGATGGGCGAAGGCATACGCGACCGACGCGCGAATCGCCTGTTCGGCGGCGTGCACCAGCGCCGGATCGAGATCCTGCCGCGCGCAGATCCCGGCGAGCGGCACCGGAAGGCCGGTGTCACGTTCCCACCAATCACCGAGGTCGATGACCTTCACGAGCCCATGATCGGTGTAGGTGAAGCGCGACTCATGGATAATCAGACCGGCGTCCACCTCGCCGTCACGCACGGCCTGCAGAATGCGATCATAGCGGACTTCGATCACCTGCGTGGCGGCGTCTGTCATGATCGCCGGCGCGGCGAGTCGGAGCAGTCGATAGGCGGTGGTGTCCCGTCCGGGAATGGCGATCCGTCCGCGGACCGCCGTCGCGAGATCCATGGCGGTGCGGGCCACGACGAGCGGTCCGACCCCATGACCGAGCGCCGCGCCACTGCGGAGCAGCTGATACTGCGTGCCGACGCCCGCGAAGGCGCCGACACTGAGTTTGGTGAGATCGTATGCGCCCTGCAGTGCCTGCCGGTTGAGCTCTTCGATATCGAGGAGCACCGGTCGCACCCGAAACGGCGCCTCGATCAGTCCGTGCGTGAGGGCATGGAAGGCGAAGGTATCGTTGGGGCAGGGGGAATATCCGAAGGTCAGTTCACGCATGCGGCACCAGTGGCAGGAAGGCCTGCACCAAGGGCGCGGTGGCCGCGGTGATCGCCGCAAAGGCGGCGTCGAAATGCCAGCGTGACCGATCGGGCTCTTCGATCTCGTTGCTGATGGCCCGCACTTCGAGCGCTGGAACGCCTGCGAGGGCGGCCGCGCGGAGCACGGCGAACCCTTCCATCGCTTCGACGTCGGTGTCGTTCGTCCCCCCAATGCGGGCACTGGTGCCGATGGGGAGGGTGATCGCCTGCGGCAGCGTCTGCTGGGCGATGGCCAGCAGGGCGGCGTCCGCCTGGATCGTGTTGGGGGCCCAGCGCGCGTCCACGCCTAAGTCGCTGTAGTGGGCGGAGTCACCAATCACGAGCGTCGCGGGTGCGAGCCCCAGCGCGTGGCGTGCCCCGGCAATCCCCACATGCAGCACGATGGCCGGGGCCACCCGCGCAATCGCGGCCGCGGTGCCAGCCGCCGCTTCCACGGGCCCAACGCCGCACAGGCACGTTGCCCAGCCGTCGGGGACCGCGAGTTCCCGCGCGGTTGCGGCCACCACCAGGATGCGAGCGCGGTCAGGCATATCCCGAAGTTTACGACTGGGACAGCGGTGGAGGGAGCGGCTTCAGCCTCTTGCGTGCACCAGCCGTGGCTTGACAGCGCGAGCGGCCGGCGGGAAGGTATGACGGCATGCCTCGCGGAATGCGGATCGAGCGGCGCCACATCCGACGCTCGGCAGGGGACTCTTTTCGGAGCTGTGATGCGTCAACGCGTCTGGGTTGTGGGGCTGGTGGGGTGCACGGGGCTGTGGCTTGGCGGCTGTGCGAGTGCCGGGGCACCCACGCCGGAGATGGCCGCGGGGCGTGGGACGATTTTCACCGACCCCAACGTCCCCACGATGTACGCCGACCGCCCCGTGGCCTCGACCAATACGGTGCCAAAGCCTCCCGAGGTAGTCTGGCAGGCGGTACGACTCGCCTATGCCGACATCGGCGTCCCAATTACGCTCGACAATCCCGCCTCACAGCAGCTCGGGAATCCCGATTTTTACCGGTCGCGCACCTTTGCCGGCCGCCGGATGCCGGAGCTGCTCTCCTGCGGGAATTCGCTCACCGGCCCGAATGCGGCCTCGTTCCGCATCTTCATGTCGCTGCTCACCACCGTGAAAGCCGATGGCAAAGGAGGGAGCACGGTGGGGGTGCTTCTCAGCGCCTCGGCCCGTGATGTGGCAGGGGGCACAAGCAGCGATCGGTTGCCCTGCGGGAGTTCCGGGGTGCTGGAGCTGCTGATGCTGGAAAAGATCAGCGCGCATCTGGCCCCCTAACGACCGCGTCCCGCGGCCAGAGATGGCACGCGGGACGCAGGACCAACAGGTGCGCGGCGCTCAGTCGCCCAGTACGGCGGCGCTGGGATCCGGCTTTTCGGTGCCGTAGCTGACGGAGCTCGGCGGCACATCGGCGCCGAACCGCGTGGCGATCGCGAAACCGACAAAACCCAGGAAGCAGACGGCGATCGTGACGACCGCGCGGTGAATAGTCTTCATGGCGTGCGCCTCATGGGCGTCATCGCAGAGTTCGTTCCACATGGCTCGGAGCAGAAAAGGGGATGAGATGCATCGGGATCGCCGACCCTGAAGAATCTCGGCACCGGACCGGAAAAAGTGCACCCTCAGTGTTCCGGTCGGCCGAGGCGCCCGAGGCGCTGGGGGGAGCGCCGGCGCTCAGGGGGACAGCGCGATCACCTGGCCGGTCCGGCCGAACCAGACGGCGCCACTCCCCAGCATGACTCCCTGATCCCGAACGAACATGTGCCGCGGGATGGCGCTGAGGATCGTCTCCCGGAACGCCGCAGTCATGACCGCGTCGTACGCCGCCAAAAAAGCGGTGGCCGTCTGAAAGCGGCGGGGGCGTCCCTGCACCAGGATCGTGATCGGATACCGGAGCTGGGCCGCGACGGTCGGCCGGTCATTGCGCTGGACCGCGCGCCAGAAGGTGGCTGCGCCGCGGTGCACCACGGCGTCATCGCGCACGCCGATGGCACCGTACCGATGGGCCAGCGAGCCGCTCGTGCTCCCTTCCGTGGTCAGGTAGACGGTGGCGGGGGCCCCGATCGGTTGCCCTGACCGGTCGAGCGGCTGATGGCGTCCCGCGATCACGTCGCAGGTGAGCGGGCTGTCCCCGTAGGTGGGGCCGGGATCCCGCTCGGGAAAATCGGCGTCGAAGCGCCCGGTGGGCGTGCCGGTGCCGGTGCCGGCCCCCGTCCCGGTCCGTTCTTCAAGCCGCAGGAGGTGCCCCGCCGAGAGGGTGCCGCGGAGCGTCCGGTCCTGCAGATCATCGCCGCGGCTGTAGACCCCCGCCACCGAGTCCCCCCGGAACACGAGCGTTAGCCGCACTCGCGTGGTGCCGATCGTCCCCGTGTAGTTCCAGAGGGTGCCAGGCTGATGGCGCACACAGGGGCCGGCCGAGCGATCTGTGTCGGCGACGATGAAGGTGGCCGGCATCACCGGCATCATCGGCGTGGCGGTGTGGGCGGTGAGCTGGGCGCGGCCGGACATTCCGTCCCCGTCTGGACCGATCGGGGCCATGACCGTCATCCCCGGGGGTGCCGGCGTCAGAAATTCGTCGGCCGGGGTCAGGAGGACGCCGGGGACAACGCCCAGCAGCAGCAGGACAATCAGCAGCGTGCTGGCGGCGAGCCGTTCGGGAATCGTGAGGTCGGGAGCGCGTGAGGTAATGCGCGGGCCGAGGAAAGTGGCGGAGAATGCCGTGAGGGTCGCGACGGCGAGGCACGCGCTGGCGAGGATGACGGTCACGGTGCTGGCTGGGCTTTCCATCCAGAGCGTATGCAGCAGCAGGTCGTCGGCGACAAAGCCCGCCATCCCTGGCAAGCCCACGCCGGCGCCACCGAAAAGGGCGAAGAGCAGGGCGAGCGTTGGGAAGGCGCCAACCCGTCCCCCGGGGTGCTGGAAGGTCACGGGACCGGCGCGTGTTTCGAGCGCGAGCACCATAAGCCCGAGGCCGCCCAGCGCGAGCGCCATGGTCACGGTCACCAGAAGGGCCGCGCCAAAGTTGCCAATACTCGCGGTGCCGATGGCGGCGAGGGCCATCCCCGCGTGCATGGTCGTGGCGCCACGATAGAAGCTTGCGAGGTCGCGACCTACCAGCGACATGACGGCCGCCAGGATAGTCACGAGCGCGCCGCCTCGGACGAGCCAGGGCGCGATGGTCTGCGCCATGGGCAGGTGATCGAGGAAACGCAGGTGCAGGAACACCAGGACGATCAGTGAGGCGAGCTGCTGGATCTGAACCACCGGGGCACGGGCACAGAGCGCCGCGACACCAGGGTGCAACGGTGCCACGCCCATCCGCAGCGCGATCGCGAGGCAGGAGCAGGCAAGGGCGAGGGTCGTCGCCTGTGCCATGAGGGCGGCGGCCGTGGCCGCCGTCAGCGCGCTCGCGAGGAGCAGCATGACGGCCCCCGTGCGACTGCTCGGCCACGCCATGACGGCATGCCCGATCGTCCCCATGGCCACCACGGTGAAGGCGAGGACGGGATGATCAGTTAACAGCGCAATGCTCTGCACCACCAGCAGGCCAAGCACCCAGAGCCATGCGCCGCCGGCGTGTCGCATCGTGCCTGCACCTCCGGCCTCTCGGGGCCACCGCGGGGCCAGGACGGCCAGCGGCGTCGCGAGCAGCAACGCCACGACCAGAAGCACCTCCCAGGGGGCGCCGAGCGGTGAGGTGGGGATCATGAGCGTGTCCCCCGGTCCAACGACGTGACGCGCCGCCACCAGGCATCGCCCCGCGCGAGCCGTGTGGCGGCCGCCAGCACGGGGGCGATCATTGCGTCCATGACATCATCGAGGCGCCAACGATGCAGGGCGGCCGCGTAGAGGCGATCGGCGAGCGCTGGCGCTCGCACGGCCAGTCCGCCCGGGTGATGGGCCGCGTGGCCGAGGCGATGGCTGTCGTGGATCATGTTGGGGGCTTTCAGGAACTGCCCCAGACGCAGGAACGCATGGCAGACCAGATGCGTCAGCGCGAGCGTGGTCCAGCCCATGCCGATTTCGGCGAGAATCAGTCCCACCTGGGCGAGGGTGGCGTGTGCGAGGGCGCCTTTCGCGTCGGTATGCACACGGACCACGGCAGCGGCATACAGGGCGGTGCCGAGTCCGACCACGACGGCAATGCCACGCGCGACGGGCGCCACCGCCAGCACGGGCCAAACGCGGAGCAGCAGGAACAGCCCGGCGTGGATCGAGACGGCGCCATAGAACAGCGCGCTGGAGGGGGTCGGCCCTTCCATGGCGCGCGGCAGCCACCCGGAGAAGGGGAGCTGCGCTGATTTCCCCATGGCGCTCAGGAGAAAGAGCAGGGCGAGCGTTGTGGATTGGACCGCCGGAAGCGTACCCACCTGATCAAAGGCGGCGAACCGGGCCGAGCCGAGTAGTTCGAAGGTGACCACCGTGCCGATCAGGAGGCCGGCATCCGCGAAGCGGTAGGTGGCGAAGGCCCGCAGTGAGGAGCGGACGGGCTCGGCACGTTCGTTGAAGTAGCCGATGAAGAAGGCCGAGGAGACGCCAATGATTTCCCACCCGGCGAAAAAGAGCTCCAGGCCGCCGGCGAGCGCCACCAGCTGGGTCCCGGTGGCGAAGAGCCCCAAGAGGGTGAAGAAGCGGGTGAAGCCGGGATCCCGGTGCAGATACGTGCGCGAAAAGCGGGCCACCAGCACGGTCAGCACCGCGGCAAACACCGCGAGCGTGATGGAGAGGGGATCCAGCTGCAGGAGGGCGGGGATCCGCATGTCGTGCAACCGCAGCCAATCCCCGTAGCTGATGGGGCCCCGGACCCCGGGACCGAACAGCCCCAGCAATCCGCCCAGGGCCACGAGCGCGCCAATGGTGGCGGTGAGCAGGCCTGCCGTAACGGTCCCCCAGACGAGCGTTTCCGATGGCGCACGACGGCGCAGGAGCACATGCGCCCCTACCACGCCCGGGCCGAAGAGCGGGGCGAGAATCGTCAGTGCCAGCCCGATCTGCACCGGTGACAGGACCGTCATGTCCCCCCCTGCGCATGATGGCCGGTGCCGACCACGGTTTCCGGGAGGGCACTCCGCACCAACGCCGGCGGCAGATGCGCGCGGCTGCGGAGATTCCATTCTGGCGAACGCTCGACCACGGGGAGCAACATGGGATGCGGCTGGTAGGGTACAAAGCCGCCCTCCTCGAAAACCGACAGGGCCCCGCTGTCTGGATCACAAGCGACCAACTGGATCCAACGCTTCGTCACGAGTTCCGCGACCTCCGCCTGACGCCCCGCGACCCGTAGCAGGGCGTCCGGCGTCGCGTCGACCACCAACAACAGGCGCATCGGTTCGTGAATCTCCACCATCTGCAGCGGCAGGCCGGTGCGCAGATCACTGTGATGGCCATTCATCACGCCGAGGAGACCCGTGACGTTGTGCGGTAGCTTGGTGCCGCAGCCAAAGACTTCGTTGTCAACGGAGGAGAAGTAATACTCGAGGCTGATGCCGGCACCCACCGGACCCACGGCGGCAAGGATGCGCTCCAGGATCCGGTCATCGGCATCGATCGTGGGATCGTAGCTGATCAGGAACGCGCGCCGATCGAGATGCAGCCCCCGGGTCCAGCTTCGTCGGCCCACGATCGCCATGGCATTGGTGCAGTGGCCGTATTCCGGCCGCGGCTGCGCGAGGTGGGCGGCACGGGATTCCACATGCTGCAGCGCGGCCTCGGGGGTCAGCGTGAGGGGGGCATCGTCAAAGCGCCGGCATCGCTCCCGTGCATCGTCGCGGCGCGCCCGCTCGAGGGCCGCATACGCATCTTCGAAGGGCGCCGCGGCGGTGGCCGGCAGGGTGTCCAAATCGTAGTACCGCACCGCGTCATTGGCGGTGTCATGCAACGCGCCGACAAACCACGTGTCGGTCGGAATGGTGATCCCCCGGGCGCGCACGCCGGCGCGCACATCCGGCCGATTGGCCATGTCGGCGAAGAGACGCGCATTCGCGCCCCCGCGCCGTCCCCCACAGGCGCCACAGTCGTGCGCCGATTCATGGGGATTGTTCAAGCTGGTGGAGCCATGTCCCAGGAAGACGATGATCGGCGCGAAGTCCTGCACCAGCCCGAGATTCGTCAGCACCGCCGTGACGCGCTCCACCGACTCGTCGAGCGAAAAGCCCACCGGCTTCCCCCGCTCGGTCGCCTGTGCCTCGGCATGCACCCGGATGGCGGAGAGGCGCGTGGCGGGCATGGGCGCGAGCCCCGCCGCCAACCGTTCGCCAAAGCGTCGCGAGGCCCGGGGAGCCGCCACGCGTGCCAGCGTCTTCAGCCCGGACAAGGGACCGAGGAGAAAGGAGAGGCCGGCGCCGCCGCTCAGCGTGCGGGAGGCGTCGGCAGCACGGCGTTCCCAGCCGAGCCACTGATCCCGCCATCGCTGGCGGGCGGTGTGCTGGGAGAGCGCGGTGTATACCGGTTGCTCATGCACTTCGTGGGCGGGGGAGACCACCACCGGGCAATGCGCGGCCGGCTCCCGATCATCAAGCCCGAGGTAATCGATCGCCACGCCGAAAAAGCCGGCGGTACCGAAGGTGAGGTACCCCGGATGCTGCTCTTCAAGCGCTCGCCGGATCGACTCTTCCCGCTCGTCGATACAGAAGACGAATTGCGCCCGCGGGCGTTCCGTAACGGGGGGCGGCGTGGGCAACGCCCGTCGCGCGGCCAGGGCATCGAGCATCAGGGTGCGATAGGAGCGCTCAAACGCCTCCTGAAAAATCTGCTGACGCCGGACGATGGTGCAGTCCGCGCAGGCCTCCCAGACCCCGGCGAGCGTGTCGGCGGATATGGCCGTGACGGCCTCCGGCGACAGCCCGCCGGCATTCGCGAGTCCCCACAGGATGGCCGCCTCCAGTATGGGGGACTGCGGGGCTGCCGTGGGCTGCATGACGCGCAGTCGCTGCCAGTCCATGGGCAATGCCTGCTCCCGCACCACCTGCGCGATCGTGTGTTGGTCCAGCAGGAGGCGTACGGCGAGCAACTCGGTCAGGGAGACGGGAGTCCCCTCGGGCGCCTCCTCCGGATGCCGCTCCAGGCGCGCGAACATCCCGCTCCACCCCGGGAGCGCGAGGGCGGTTGCGAGGAGAAATGGTTCAATGGCGTCGCCGGTCACCCCCAGTGCGGCCAACGCGCGGTGGATGACGGCGGTGGCCAGCTGCTCAGCGGCGCCGGTCTCCTGCGCCAGTGCGCGGAGGGCTGGCGCAACCCCTGGGCAGCCTCGCGGTGGGCGCGCACCATGCGCGTACAGGCGTGCTACGGCGCGAAGGAATCCATCGGAGCGGCCTGGCATCGGCGTCCGGGCCTGCCCCTGATCGAGGAAGCCCGAGGCCAACCGAATCAACTCGCCGTGGACCACCAGATCCGGATCACGTGTCCCGTGCGCCATCAAGACATCGCGATGGCGCCGTGGGGCGACCGGTGTAGCCTGCGGACGGGCCGGACCACGGGTCACCCGCGCCAGGCAGGCATCCCAGAGCGGGGTGTCGCCCCGTTCACGGGCGGTGCCGATCTCGAGGGCACAGGCCAGTCCCGGCGCATCGGTCTGTTCGCACTCCGAGAGCATGAGTTCCGCCCAGACTTCACGCCGAGGCAGCCCGGGCAGGATCCCATCGCCCGCCCGCGCGCCCAGGAACCGGTCGATCTCGGTCAGGACGTCGGCGGCGGCGATGCGCCCGCTGTTCACGGCCTCTCGGAAGGTCGCGAGTGACCAGTACGGCTTCGCACCAAGGGCGCTGGCACCGGCCTGCACGCCCGTGTGGAAGGGCAAATGCTGGAAGGCGTGCAGCGTATTGTGGTGGACAAAGACGCCGATCGGCCCCTGATCGGGGAGGATGCCGTGTGCCTGGCGGATCGCCCGAGACACGGGATCGGCGGCATGCGGGTCGTGGCCCGCATGCCCCGGATCCATGGCCATCTTAGTGGCCGCCGCCGGCCTGCGCGGTGGAGAGGTCGATACCGTGCACCGTCACCGTGATGTTGCGGTGGTGCGCATCCTCGATAAACGTGGCCAGTACTTCCTTCACATCATGATCGATGTACTGATCATGCCCATCAATCACCACCTGCTCGCCATCGTCCACCTCATCCAGCGTTGACACGATGCCAGGCTTCGAGACGAAGGTGCCGTCGCGACGGAAGCGAAGCTGCCAGACGCCGTTGGCATCCCGCGTGGCCACCACGGCCCGCTTGGAATTCTCGTAGAGTACGAAGGCGATCCCCACGATGATGCCAATCACCACCCCCTTGAGCAGGTCGAGGGCGAGCACTGCGGCGATCGTCAGCGCGAAGGGGAGAAACTGCGTAATGCCGAGGCGGACCTGCGTCGTGAAGAGCGCCGGCTTGCAGAGGTTGAGCCCCACCTGAATCAGCACGGCCGCCAGGCAGGCGAGCGGAATGCGATTCAGCAGCGGGCCGGCAAAGAGCACCGCCAGCAACAGCAGCAGGCCATGAACCAGTGCGGAGAGGCGTTCCCGCCCCCCAGCGGAGACATTGGCACCACTGCGCACAATCACGGCCGTGACCGGCAAGCCGCCGAGGAAACCGGAAACCGCGTTGGCGGTGCCCTGTGCGAGCAACTCCCGGTCCGGGGGGCTGTGCCGCTTCAGAGGATCAAGTCGATCGACGGCCTGCAGCGACAGCAACGTTTCAATGCTGGCGACCACCGCAATGGTGCCGGCGGCGACCCACGTCTCGCCCACCGTGATGGCGCTCCAATCCGGCCGCGGTAACGCCGACCAGAGCGCGCTCATCCCCCCCAAGGGCACATTCACAAATTGTCCCGGTGCCAGCGCCCAGTCGGGGGACCCGGCCATGGCGCCCGCCAGCACGCTCGCCACCACCACCACGACGAGCGCCGGCGAGAGCAGGGTGAACTTGCCCAGCGGCGTCCGCTTCCAGCCATACAGGATGACCAGCGACAGCGCCGCGATCGCGCTGGCGCCGGCCCCCCATTCAGAAACCATGGTGGCGAGCCCGGAGGCCCCCACCGCAACGGGGAGCTGCTTGAGGATGATGGTGATGCCAATCGCGGCGAGCATCCCCTTGATGACCGCTGAGGGGACCAGCGCGGCAAACCGCCCGGAGCGCAGCACCCCAAGCAGGATCTGCAGACCACCGGCCAGCATCACGGCCGTCAGGAAGGCGTTGATCCCGCCGAGCCGAGTGATCTCGGCGAGCACGATGGACGTCAGCCCCGCAGCCGGGCCGGTGACCGACAGGGGCGACCGGCTCAGGAACGGCACCACGGTGCCGCCAATGATCCCGGCAATCAGGCCGGAGATCGGGGGGACCCCACAGGCGATGGCAATACCAAGGCACAGGGGAACGGCCACCAGGAACACGACCAAACCAGCCACCGTGTCTTCCTTAGGGTGGCTGAACATCGAAGGATAGTGGTGCATGGCAGTCCGCGGGAGGAAAGTGCACTGAACTTGTCGCCTTTAGAATAATGGCGACGCACTCAGGGGCAAGTTGGGGGCGCGGGTCCTACCAGCGGAACAGCTTGGTGAGCTTGATGACGAGCGCGCGGTTTTCCAACACGGGGAACCGCGCCGTCGGCGTATCGGTGGTGCGGCCGTCGCTGTACACGAGAAAGAGCTCACTGCCGGGCTGATATTCCCAGCGGAAGCGCAGATTCGTGGAGACGGTCCGGGTCCGGGACTGGTACTGGGTCAGGGCGGCGACGAAGAGGCGTGGCGTCACGGTGTACGTGATCCGCGAGCCGTACAGATTCGCATCGCCGTTGCCGTAGGGCCCCGTCACCTGATTCCAGGAGATGGTGGGCTCGGCGTACAGACGCCCCGAGAACTCCACGCGACCGCGCCAGGTGGCTTCGGTCAGGGTGCCGCCGTAAAAGCTGCCGCGCGCCACGGTCACGGTGCCACTGATCGGGCGCTGGGGTCCCATCTGATAGCTCAGACGCCCCTGCGCGAAATCATACCGGCCCACGGGGACGGTCACGCCGCGTGCGACACCGAACGCCGCCGACAGCTGCTCCACATTGCGCGTCCCTTCGACATACAGGAAATCGCCGTTGGAGAGCTCACTCATAGCGAGCGTGCGGAATTCCTGCGTTTGCAGGGCGCCGGCGGCGTTGGTGATGTAATCCCCGCTGGCCTGCACCGTGAACTTCCGAACGGCTGGTATGGTTTTCGGGCGCGGGCTGAAGCGTGCCTGGGCATAGGACCGATGAAAGGCCGCCCGGCGCATGAACCCCACTTCCGGATTGAAGTCCTGCCCGACGGCCATCTGCTCGAGATTGAGTCCGTACCGGTCGGCATTCCAGTCCATGCGGGCGCGATAGGAATTCTGATCGCCGGTCTTGCCCTTGGTCTCCGTGCGCGCGACGTAGGAGGTGAATTGCAGATCATCGCTGAGATTGATCTGCGCATCGGCGCCGACCGCCAGATTCCCCGCGTTGGCTGCAGCGCCCGGGCTCCGCGACGTGGCAATCATGCCAATCCGGCTCCGCTGCAGGATGTCCCGATTGATGCGCAGCACCGAAAAGTTGGTCGACGGGACCGTAGTGCCGCTGAGCGCTTCGGTTTGCATGCTGAGCGCGCCCACCTGCCAGTTCCCGCTCCGGCCGAGGGCGCGCGCGCCGCCGAGAATCGGCACCATGCCGGCGTCACTGATGCCAATGCGTCGGCTGTAAAACAGCACCGGCGCAATGTTGTCATTCGGGTTCATGCCCGGGAACATGCCGCCGCCGCCACCGCCGCCGCCACCGCCCCCCTGTCCGGCAAAGGCGAAGGCGTCCTGCCCTTCGAGAAAGAACTCGCGCTTTTCCGGGAAGAAGAGCGAGAAGCGGGTGAGATTCACCTGCGCTTCGTCGTCTTCGACCTGCGCGAAGTCGGTGTTGTAGGTGAGATCGGCGACCATCTGCTGCGAGAGCGCCCACTTGGCATCGAGACCGTAGGCGCCGCTCAGGCGGTCCCGGATCGCCGGGGAGGCCGTGAGGTTGCTGAGCTGCGACCCCAGCGCGTAGGGCTTGAGATCGAGATTGAGCCCCTGCTGTGGGGCAACGACCCCCTCCATGGTGGCCGCGTCGCTGATCTTGTTGAGGGCGCGGCGTCCCCACGAGCGCGGGACGGCGCTCAGGAACGAGATCTCGTTCTTCCAGCGGACCATCCGCCGGATGTTCACCCCCCACGCGCCAGGGCCTTCCCGAAAGCGGATGGAGCGGAACGGGACCCGCAGCTCCACCGTCCAGCCGCCGTTGATGTCCTGTGCCTTGGATTCCCAAAGGCCGTTCCAGTTGGAGCTGGGCTGTTCATTGGTGGCCGCAAAATCAAACAACCCCCCCAGCCGATTCGTCGCAAAGCCAAAGCCGTTCCGGTGATCGCCGAAGCTGTCAAAGATCACGGCCAGATGATCGTTGTTGTACAGATTCAGGGCGTCACGGCGCATGTCGCTGGCCACGCGCCGTTCCGGGTGGCTCTCATGCAGCCGCGCCGCCACGTACAGATACGTGTCGTCGTAGAAGATCCACGCCTCAGTCTCCTCGGTGGCCGGGGCCCCTTCGTTGGG
This sequence comes from Gemmatimonadaceae bacterium, assembly GCA_040374415.1. GTDB lineage: Bacteria > Gemmatimonadota > Gemmatimonadetes > Gemmatimonadales > Gemmatimonadaceae > Gemmatimonas. The sequence continues at coordinate 14,039 of JBEIUK010000038.1, forward strand.
CTCCTGCTGCACGAAGCCGGTGTAGGGGGGCGTGCGGTAGATCGCGTCGTTCAGCGCCCCATCAAAGGCGAACGCCCCGGTCAACCGGCGGGTCCGTACCGTCACGTGCCCGCTCTTGTCGCGCGTCATGACCGGCGAGGCCGGGTCCGGGGTGGCCTCTGTCGCCCCATTCCCGGCGCTCGCCTGCGCCTCAGCGCGCGCGCTCCAGATCGTAAGGGGGAGCAGGGCCAGGGCGGCCAGCAGGGCGCGACGGCGCCGGGGGGAGAACAGCCGGAAATTCATGCGCCAAAGCTACGCTAGATTTCATGGATCTGCCCACGCCGGAGCCCCGTCATGACCGTCGTTCGCGTCGCCCTCGCCACTCTCCGCGTCCCGACCGCCCCGGCGGAGTCCGTCGAGCGGGCCACCGCGGCCATCGCCGCCGCGGCCGCCGGCGGTGCCGCCATCGTCTGCTTCCCGGAGTGCTACGTCCCCGGGTACCGATATGCGGGACGTCCGGCCCTCCCACCCGACGCCACCTTTCTCGAGCAGGCCTGGACGGCGGTCACCGACGCGGCCGCCCGCCATCGGATTGGCGTGGTGCTGGGCACCGAACGGCTGGACCAGACGGCGACTGGCCCGATGCTCCGCGCCACCGCGCTGGTCGTACGCCCGGACGGCTCACGCGCTGGCTTTCAGGACAAGGTGCAGGTGGACCCCTCCGAAGATGGGCTCTATACGCCGGGGGATGACCGCCAGCTCTTCGAGGTGGCGGGACTCACCTTCGGCGTGGTGATCTGTCACGAAGGCTTCCGCTATCCGGAAACCGTGCGCTGGGCCGCTCGGCGCGGCGCGCAGGTGGTTTTTCACCCGCACGTCGCCGAAGCGGAACCGGGGAGCTATCGCCCCACGACCTTTGCCGATCCCGCCAATTCGTTTCACGAAAAGGCGATCCTCTGTCGCGCCGCCGAGAATACCTGCTATGTCGTCTCGGTGAATGTGGCGAGCGAGGGGTCGCCGACAACGTCCGTGGTGGCCCGTCCGGATGGCACGGTGCTCTGTTATCAGCCGTATGGCGTGGACGGCGTGCTCTTCGCCGACCTTGATCTCACAGTGGCCACGCGACAGCTCGCGATGCGCTGTCGGAGCTAGGCGGCGCCCGTTACGGCGCCGGCCATGCGAGCGGAATGCCCACCTGCGTCAGCGTTTGCTGGAAGGCCGCCCGCAGCGCAGGCCGCGCCCGCACCGCGCGTGGCGTGACCCGGTTGGCGAGCGCAAAGGCCACCAACTGCCCCACGCTCTCGCCGATGTTCCACTCAATGGGGTGCAATCGGAAGCAGCCATTGGTGAGATGCGTGACCCCCAGATTCTTGCACGCGGGGAGCAGATTCTCCATGCGCTGTGGGAGCAACGCGCCGAGGGGAATCTGAAAGGGGAGCGTCGTCCCGTAGCCGCCATGATCGCCGCGCGTTGTGCGATGAATATCCATGGCGTAGTGCCCGATCCCCACGCTGTCCGCATAGGCCTGAGCGCGCACGGTCTTCTCCGAAAGGCCCGTCTCGGCCATGCGCAGCTCCGCGAGGACATGTTGCTCCAGCACGGTGAACTCGGCGCGGATTCGACGACTCTCGCGGATATAGGGTGCTTTCGCGAGGCCGTCGGTGGTGCCCACGATATCGGGACGTAGCCGGAGGCCACGCCATCCGACGCCGCCATCGGGACGCGGGGCTTCCGTTTGCAGCCAGTAGAGCAGTGAGAGGCTCTGCTGTTTCGCGCGCTCGATATGACGCGCGGCGTCGGCCGCGGTCCCGTCGAGGAGCGAGCCGAGGGTGTAATCATTCTGTGCCCAGTTCACGATCGTGACGTCACTCCGATACGTGCCCGTTGCGTAGAGATCGCGATCGATGATGCGGCGATAGGACCAGTAGCCCGTGCGACCGACGGGATCAAAGCCGATCCGCCGAGACTCGGGATCGCCGAAGCCAATGAGCGGAAAGCCCGGCACCCCGGGCAACGGTTCGGCGCGCCAGCGATCGTACTCGCGCGGGCGGTCGATCGTGTGCTCTTCGCCGGCGAGATAGTCCATCGCAAAGCACATCGTGAAGCTCTGTGCGTTGTCCGGCTCCGCGCGCACTTTCGCGTGTGGTTCGGTGGTGTCGGCGCGGGACTCCGCCCCCTGCACGTACTCCGTGCCGGTGAGTGGCAGCAGCGTGCCCGTGTCGGTGGCGTCGGCGACGTAGGTGGCGTGGAGCAGCTGCTCCCGGCCGGTCTCGAGATCACGCACGACGACACTGCGCACGCGTGC
>JBEIUK010000289.1:0-2993 GCA_040374415.1 Gemmatimonadaceae bacterium
ACGTGATCGTCCTTGATCCGCAATCTGCTGGGGGCCAGAGCTGGTTGCAGCTCGTTGCGGGGACAAGCCAACTTCCGCCAGGAGCCCTGCTCATCAAGCGCGAAGCGGGCGATCCGGTCGGCCCGGGCACGCTCGTGGAGATGCCGAACTAGCGCAACTATCTAGACACGCGCACCGCAATCGTGAGCTTGCGCGCGGCATAGGTCGCGGTGGCGGCCACGTCAATCCGAATCTTGCAGGTGCCTGCTGCAATCGCGCGCACGCGACCACTTGCGCCAACTTTGCAGATGCGTGGGGTGCGGCTCGTGAGTGTTGGGGCAGCATCACTCGTGGTCGTGATCACCGGATCCACCCGCCTGCCGACCTTGAGCCGCTGAGGGAGCGCGAGGCTCAGGGTCGGGGTATTGCCGGGCACCACGATCGTGATCCCAAGGTTGACCGGCTGGATGGTGGCGCTCCCCGCGCGCGTGCTCCGCAAGATGCAGGTGCCTGAGGCGATGGCGGTCACGCTGCCAGCAGCGAGGCTGCAGATCGTCGGGGTCTCGAGCGTCAGCGTGGCCGCGGCGCCATCGATCGTGGCACTGACCGGTGTGCTCGCGCCGATCGCAAGCTCTGCGACCGCTGAGTAGGCGATGAGCGGCGTAACGCGGGCACTGAAGGCAGCGTAGAGACGCGCGCCACTGATCAGGCCACCGCCACAGAGACCGACGAACTGGGCGCAGCTACTGCCGGCAGGGAAGGGGGCAAGGTTCGCAAAGAGCAGCGTGAAGAGATCTGCGCGCGGCAGATCGGGCTCCGCGGCAAGGATCGCCGCGAGGACGCCACTCACATGGGGGGCGGCCATGCTCGTCCCTGCGGTGCTCGCATAGCTGCTCTGGGTTGGGGTGGTGCGCCCCTCGTCGTAGGCGCTCAGGATGGCGCCGCTGCGGGTGTTCGTGCCCCCTGGCGCAGATAAATCCACCGCCGCCCCGTAATTGGAGTATGGCGCACGATCGCCGCTGATCGCGCTCGCCCCCACGGTGAGGGTGCCGAAGCAGTTCGCTGGCGCGAAGCGACTCGCCTCCGTGTTCTCGTTGCCGACGGCGGTGACGATCACCACCCCGCGCGCAGAGAGTCCGTCGACCGCGGACTGCAGGGCTGCGCTACACGTGCGCTCCACGACGAGCGAGATGTTGAGGAGCTTCGCAGGGGTCGGGTTCTCGGGCACCCCAGGGACCGACAGTCCCCCCGCCCAGCGCATCGCGTCAATGAGATCGGTGAGGCTGCCCCCGCAGTGGCCGATGACACGAACGGGGAGCAGCTGCGCGAGTGGGGCGATCCCGGCGATCCCTGTGCCGTTGTCGGCCGCGGCGAGGATCGTGCCGGCAACGTGGGTCCCATGCCAGGAGGAGTCGCTCGTCTCAGTGCACTCGGTGCCGTAGCGCCTTGATGCCACATCGTCCGCGGTGACCCAGTCACCCTCGTCCCGCGGGTTCGCGTCGCGCCCGTCCCCGTCGCCCGCACGTGTCGGATCGCTAATGAAGTCGTAGCCGGCGAGCACTCGGCCCGCGAACTCCGGGTGATCGGTGACTCCGCTGTCGAGGACGGCCACGACGATGCCCGTCCCTTGGCCGAAGCGCCAGGTTTCTAGCAGGTCAATGCCGTTCGCCGCCTCAGCACGGAGCGCCCACTGCTCGGCGTAGTACGGGTCGTTCGGGGCGGGGGGACGCTCGGCCGCCGCCGCGGCACCAGGTACGGCGATCAGGAGGGTGAGGGCGAGGACCCCAACGCGGCGCAGCATGCGCATCAGCGCACGCGGAAGCGGGCGAGCGGGCTGGTCGCCGCTTCGTGGTCGCTTGTGTCGGCGAGCCGCAGCTGCCAGCTCCAATTACCTCGGCTCGGGATCCAGGTGACGCTGACAAAGCCACTCGCGTCAATGTCGATGGCGCGTCGCTCTACGACCGTGCAGCGGCTGAAGGTACTGGTGCAGGAGGAGCGAATGAGCGTCGCGCGCGCGATGCCGGTCGGATCGACGCGGAACTCTGCCACGGCGGATGCCCCGAGGGCAACGGTGCGAATGGCACTCCCGCCAAGACGCGTGATTGTTGGGGTCAGGGTGACTTCGATGCTCGCGGTGCGGCTCGTCGCGTGGGTCACAGATCCTGGAAAGCGGATCGCGTAGCGTGCACTGCGGTCGGGGGTGATTTCCACGCGCTGGGGCTTGTCATCCCCAAGCGCTATGGTCGTCCCCACCATCGACCACCGCCACCCACCGCTCTCCGTAGGCTCAAGTCGCTCAATGATCAAAGTCGAACCGGCAGGAATCAGACTAGTGCGAAGGGTAAGGCTGACAGGTGTGGCGCCCGAGGCCCGCACATTGCGATCGCTGACGTATATTGCGGTCGGAACGAGATAGGTGAGCGTCCAAGGCTCGAGATTGACTCGATTCCCAGCCAAATCCATTGCATCACTAGACTGGACGATGTATTCGACACCAGGGAGAAGCGCACCAAACGTAAACGTACCGATTCTACGTGTTGAATCATATGAACCACGACCCGTCACGGTTTCTCCGTCAAGACTGAACAGGACAAGACCCGCTCTCGTCCAGGCGGCAGCATTTAGCGGTTCATTGAATTTGTACTTGACCGTGGGACGGTTACTCACAACGGTAACCCCCTCGATAGGTCGCAGCAGCGTTGCAATTGGTGAAGTGAGATCTAGGATAACCTCATCAAATCCAGGATCAGAAACGAGACCTGCGCCATTTCGCGCTTGGACTTCCACTTGATGGCGGCCTTCGACGGGAGGAAGACTTACCGCGAGCTCTGTTTGCGGCTTCATCCAATCACTCCAGGCTCCATTATTGATGCGCACACGGATATCAAGAACACCACTTAACGAATCAATCGCCGTGATCTTCACGAGAGGCTCTGAAGTAGCAATTCTCATCGCCCCCTTGGAAATGTCAACCATTACAACGGGCGGTGTCGGATCCTCAAGAAGAGAAACTG
>JBEIUK010000078.1:0-12492 GCA_040374415.1 Gemmatimonadaceae bacterium
CTGTCGCCCGCTCTGCTGGCCCTGAGCATTGCCGTAGCCCGTCCGCTGGTGCTCATCGCCCAGCGGGCCCCAGTGCTTCGCGATACGGTGGTGTCGACCCCCACGAAGGCGCCCAAGACGCCGCTCCCGAGCGAGCAGGCCTCGGCCGGGATCACAGCCTTCAGCTTCATCGCCTATGGGGACACCCGTGGTCGGCATGATGGCACCGAGATTCAGGCGGAACATCAGTTGGTGGTGGAATCGATGCTTGCCACGATCCGGAAGCAGGCGACGACCACGGATCCGATCCGGTTTGTCCTGCAGAGTGGTGATGCGGTCGTGAATGGCGCGGTCGCGTCACAGTTGACGGTGAGCAACATCCCGCTCATCAATCGGCTCACGCAGGAAGGGGGCGTTCCGTACTTCCTGTCGGTGGGGAATCATGATGTTGGTGCCTCCACGAATCCGCTCGATCAGCGGCGCGTGGATGGGCTGCGCAATTATTTCACGGCGAACCGCGACCTCATTCCCGCCGAGGGATCCCCGCGCCGGCTGGCGGGTTATCCGACCTATGCCTTCGGCTTTGGCAACAGCTTCTTTGTGGCGTTCGACTCCAATATTCCGGATGACACGGTGCAGCTCGCGTGGGTCGCTCGGCAATTAGAGCAGCTGGACCGGACACGGTACAAGAACATCGTCATGTTCTACCATCATCCGGCGTTCTCGTCGGGGCCGCATGGCGGCTCGAACATCGAATCCCAAGCGGCGGCGATCCGCGCGCGGTGGATGCCGCTCTTCCGGAAGCATCATGTGCGCCTGTTGCTCACGGGGCATGAGCATCTGTATGAGCACTGGGTGGAGCGGTACAGCGACGCGGCTGGCAGCTGGCGGATGGATCAGATTGTCAGTGGCGGCGGTGGCGCCCCGCTGTATGCGTATTTCGGGGAGCCGGATTTGGGGCCGTACATCAAGGCGGCTGGCGAGGCGAAAGTGACCCTCGAGCATCTGGCAAAGCCGTCCACGGAGCCCGGCGGGAATCCGTTCCACTATGTAGTGGTTCACGTGGACGGGGAGCAGATTTCGCTGGAAGTGATTGGGGTGGACTGGGGGAGAGGTTTCGCCCCTTACAAGTCGGCCCGCGTGGACCTCGGTACTCGTCGGTAGTTCCTCGTCTTCCCCGTATCCGGCCACACACGATGTCAACCAACCGCGAATTTTTCCTGTCCTGCTGGCAGAACGAAGTGGCCGCCACGGTAGCACTGATCCGGCATCTCCCCACGGAAGCCCTTGATTACCGTCCGCATCCCGTCAATCGGTCGGCGCGGGAAATCGTGGAACATCTGCTCGCGCATGTGGTCGACCTGGCGATCATCACGCGTGAGGGGCAGTGCGATGAAACGCTGACCTTCCCGGTCACCGATGCGGCGGCCGCCGCCGATCAGTATCAGCAGCTTGCCGATGCGGTCACGGCCGCGGTCTCATCCACGAGTGAGGCGGCGTGGGAATCGGAGCCAGTGGCGCTGCTGATTCGCGGAGAGCCATTCATCACGATTCCGCGCACGAACATGATGTGGTTTTTCTTCTTCGACATCATTCATCATCGCGGGCAGCTTTCCACTCATGTGCGCCCGATGGGGGGCACGGTGCCGGCAATTTACGGCTTCAGCGCCGATACACTCGCGGCGGGGTAACGAGCCGAAGGGTGACCGGCTTCCAGGTCACCGTATCACTGGCGAGTCCGTAGCGCGGACTGACAATCTCGAGCTGCTCCGGTCGGATGCGGAGCAGTACCACCGACGGGCTCGTGGCCCCCTGCGGATAGAAGGGGGTCCACTTCGTGTCCCACAGGCGGGCTTTGTCCGCGGGATCGGTGATGAGTGCAGCGATCCCCTGAAGCGTCACGTATTCGCCGGCGGCCGCATCAAAATAGAGCAACGCCACGCGCGGGTTGGCCCGGATCTCCTGCACTTTGCGGCTCTTCGGATTCGTGGCCACGAGAATGGTCATGGTTGAATCCGGGAGCGCCGGATCGACCACCCGGGACTGCGGCTGCCCCCGTCCACGTGGCTGCACCGTGCTGAGGGTCGCGTAGCGCGCGGTACCGATGATCACGCGGGCCGCTTCCAGAATGCGCGGGCGCATGGTGTCGACGGGAATCGCCCGGGTCGTCGCGATCGCCGCAGCCGGGGCCCGTTGTGCCCCGGCTGCGGTGGTCATTACGCCCCCCGCGATACCGCCCAGCGCCGCGATCAGGCGCCGGACGGTGCCGCCACGCACCGGTCTCATGGAACGGTGGTTGGCGGCGAGGCGAGGAGCTTGGTCAGCCGATACAGAAACTCCTGCCCTTCATAGTACGATTGCATGCGCATCCGCTCATCGCGCCCATGCGCGCGGGCGTCTGTCGTCGGATCCATGAACAATCCCGAGACGCCGTAGGCCGGCACCCCAATCGACAGGAAGAAGCGCGAGTCGTTCGCGCCCGTGGACATCGTGGGGATCGTGGGGATGTCGCCGAAGAGTTCCTTCGTGACCTGCAACACCGGCTGCATGATTTCGGGACCCATCTTTGCCGGCGGTGAGGCGGGGCGCTGCGACTTGATCAGCACCTTCACCGTCGTGTCGTTGATCACCTTCTCGAGTGCCCTTCGCACTTCTTCCGCGGTCTCGGTTGGATAGATCCGGCAGTTGATATTGGCTTCGGCGAGCTGCGGCAGCGCATTCGAGGCGTGCCCACCATTCAACATGGTCGCCACACAGGTGGTGCGCAGCATGGAGCTGTACTTCTCATCGCCCCCGACGATCGCAGCGGCCGCCTTATCATTCGGGTTCGCGACCAGCGCCTTCATGGCACGACCCATGCGCGGCGTTTCGAGGGCCGCCGTCTGCGAGAAGAAGGCGCGCGTCACTTCGCTGAGACGAAGCGGAAACTGGTACCGTCCCACCTTGGCCAACCCGTCGGCGAGCGATGTGATGGCGTTATCGGCGCGCGGCACCGAGGAGTGGCCCCCACGGTTGGTGACGTGCAGCGTGTAGTTGGTGGTGATCTTCTGGGCGAGCTGAATCGTGTTGAAGAGCGGCTTGCCATCGCGCAGCGTGCCGCCGCCCCCTTCGTTAATTACGATCCCGGCGTCGACCAGATACCGCTTGTTCTGCACCAACCAATCGACGCCATTGAAGGGCCCGCTTTCTTCGTCGGCGGTGAGCGCCACAATAATGTCGCGGTCGGGGACATACCCTTCCGCCTTCATACGCAGCAGGTTGGCCACGAAAATCGAGGCCATCGCTTTATCGTCGGCGATCCCGCGCGCGTAGTAGTAGCCGTCCTTTTCCGTGAAGGTGAACGGATCGAACTCCGGCGACCAATCGGCCTTCAGCGCTTCAACGACGTCGAGGTGCGCGAGCAGTAGCACCGGCTTCAGGCCGCGCGGATTCTTCCCGCGCACCCGCGCCACCACGTTATGCCGCTCGGGACGCGGACCGCCCACGAAAATGTCGGAGTCCGGAATGCCGGCCTGCCGGAAGCGCTTCGCCATCGCGAGCGCGCCATTGGTGATGTTGCCAGTGGTGACGCTGGTATTGATCTCCACCAGCTCCTTGAAGACTTCGCGCGCCGTTTGCTGCGCTGGCGTCAGGCGGCCGGGGGTGTACACCGGCGACTTGGGCGCCTGTGCGGACGCGAGGGAGGTCAGTCCAACGAGGAACGCCGGAACCGTGGCGAGCAAACGCCACCGGGAGGGCAGAGGGAACATGACAGGCAAGTCTGAAGGTGGGAGGCGAAAGGTGCCTCCGAAAAAAGCCCTCAGCGCCGCGGACTGTCAAACGCGACGGGCATGCGAAGGCCCGGTCGGGAAATGCCAGCGGGGGGCGACCGATTGGCCGCCCCCCGCTGGTCCACCTGATGTGCCTGACGCCTTACCGCAGATTCGGGTTGGCGCCCAGCTCTTCCGCGCTGATGGGCATGCAGGCGCTCCGACCCTGGAGCTGCGTGCTCTTCCCGTCCGCCAGCCAGCGACGGAGATCCCACAGACGACGCCCTTCCAGCCAGAGCACGGCGCCACGTTCCCGCTGCAGGATCGGCCACACCTGATCCACCGTCGTCGCCGTCAGCGCCGGGAGGGTGAACGAGGCGCGTTCCTGATTGATGAACGCCATCGCGTTCGTGACGTCATTCGCCCGGAGGGCCGCTTCGGCGCGGATCAACAGCATGTCCGTGCCCTTGGCCAGCGCGACCGGGTCGCCCAGCGTCAGATACTTCTTCTGGCGGAAGAAGTTCGTGGCGCCGTCCTGTCCCTTCGTGATGGTCGTGCCCGTCTTCACCGTGTCATAGGGCGTCCGGATGTCACGATCCGCCACCCAGCTCGTATTCCACACCGTGACTTCACGGCGCGTGATCGTCTGGTTGGCCAGATCCATGCTCTCTCGGCTCGAGCTGACGGAGAAGAGCGCGTTGTGCCGGAAGGCCACCGGCACCAGCGCGGCATCGGCCGCCGCGTCGGTCCACTTGCCCAGATTGGCACGCACCTGTGCCCGTCCCGCCAGCGCCGCGTTGATGTACGCGGTGTTGTTGAGGGCCGTGGCGAGCGTCAACGCGCGCGTGAACAGGCTTTCCGCGCGCACAAAGTGCTCGCTGTTCGGCTTCCGCGGGCCGCCATCAATGGCCGTCTCGCAGACGTTTTCGCCGAGGAACCGGTTGGCAAAGCCGGCGTACAGATACGCCCGCGGGGCCAGCAGGTTCGTTTCGAAGCCGGCACCGAGCACCGTCTTCAGGCGCACGAGGCCACTTTCAGCGACCCACCGGGCCCGCTGCAGGTTGGCCCAATCGGCGTTCACGTCGTCGGTGGCAAGAGCGCCCGCGGCAAACTTGCGCTCCGCGGCGAAGTTGCCCGAGTGGACCAGCTCGAACCCGGCGAGGGATCCGCGGGTGAGATAGTTCCCAATGCCGTACGACAGATCACCACCCATCCCGTTGACCAACGCCGTCATGGCGGTGGCGGTGTTGAGGTCGGCGTCCGCGATGGGGCCCGGATTGGTGACTTCCAGACCGCACGCCGTAAGCGTGCTGGCGGAGAGTCCCAGCACCACGGCGGCACTGAGCGACCGGGTGCGACGAAGAGAAGAGATCATGATCCGCATTAGAAGCTCGTCCTCACGCTGAAGAGGAACGTGCGATAAGGGGGGAAGACGTAGTAGTCGCGGCGCGAGAAGGTGCTGGTGCGCTGGTCAGCGACTTCCGGATCGGAACCCGTGTACTTGGTGTTCACGAACAGGTTGCGGCCGGTCAGCTGCAGGCTCGTCTTGCGCGTGCCCGGAATGTTGAACTGCTTGGGCAGATCATACGACATGGAGATGCTGCGCAGCTTGAAGAAGTCGGAGCTTTCGACCCAGTAGCTGTAGTCGCGTTCCGCCGACGTGATAGAGCAACGCGCGCGATCGAGGGCGTTCACGGTGGCGAGCTTGGAGGCATCGCCCGCCGCCGCGGCCGTCAGCGCCCGCTGCGCTTCAAAGCAGGGCTGCCAGATCTTGAGGCCGGCGTTCTGATAGCCGATGGCGTTGAGGAGATGGCCACCCAGCTGGAACTCACCGACCGCTTCCATCGTGAAGTTGTTGAAGAGCGTCAGCGTGATCGCCGGATTGATGATCTGCTCCGGGAAGGTCGCGCCGAGGTACTGCATGGAGTCCACGACCGGCGCGGCGAACTCGCCCGGGTTCCGCACCTTGACGCCCATGTACGACGGAACGGGCAGACCGGCCTTCACATAGGAGCGGGAAAGCGCGTCGATCGTGATGATCTGGCCACCCAGGTCCACGGCCTTGCTCTTGATGCTGGTGTACTGCAGCCGGCCACTCAGCTCGGCCCAGCGCGTCAGCTGCGTGGTGCCAGTGATCTGCGCTTCCAAGCCGACATTCTGCAGCGCGCCGACGTTCTCAGGCTGGTTGTTCGTGAAGCCCTGCGACGGCGGATAGGCCACATTGATGAGCGCCGCGCTGGTGCGCGACTTGAAGGCCGTCACCACGAGGCCCATGCGGCCACCGAAGAAGCTGGCATCAAAGCCGCCTTCGGTTTCCCGCGTGCGCTCCGGGCCCAGGTTCGGGTTGCCGAGCTGACCGGGGGTGAAGCCGGGCTGCGACCCTTCCGCCGAGATCGGGTTCCAGGTCTTCACGGCGTCAAAGGCGCCGGGCGCCTTCCCCGATTCACCGATCGCCGCACGGAGCTTGAACGTTTCCATCCAGGCAAACGGCCAGAACTTTTCATCGGAGAGCACATACGACGCGCTGAGCTTCGGGTACTGCTGCAGGCCAAAGCTCTTGCCGAAGGCGCTGTTGCCGTCGACGCGGAGGCCTGCGGTGAGGAACAGCTTGTCACGCCAGCCGAACATCTGCTGCACAAAGACACCGGCGTTGATCACGCGCTGGTCATTGGCGTCGGTGATCGACCGGGTGGCACCCGTCAGGAGCGACGGATTGCCCGGGCCGGCGAAGTTGTCGGCCTGCAGCTCGATGGAGTACAGGCGGCTGTCAAAGAGCTGGCCACCCACCGACGTGTTGGAGGTGAAGTCTGCGCCCAGCGACTGCTTCCAGGTGCTCGCATAATCCACCGACGTAAGCGACCGGTTCCAGAGCGTCTGGTAGAAGTTGCCCGTGGGCGCCCGGAGGAAGCCGTACGGGTTCACCGTGCGCAGGTCCGTGCTGTTGTAGTCAAAGCCCACCGAGAGCCGGTTCGTCAGCTGCGGCACCGGCGTCCACGTGACCGTCCCACCCGTGATGTAGTGGTTGCCGGCAATCGTGTTGGACTTCGAGAAGAGCGTGTCGTTGAGCGTGCAGGTCACCGTCGTGTTGCTGCAGCCGGTGCCCTTGAAGTTCGAGCCCGGGCCGCGCGACACGTTCAGGAGGAAGCCGTCGGAGCTGTTGCCGTCGGAGATCATCGCCGTGTTGCGGCGCTGGTACGACGTGTTCAGCGAGACGGTGACATTCTTCAGCGGCGCGAAGCCGATGTTGAAACGGATGCCACCCGTCTGGTTGTCACCCACGCGAAGGACGCCAGCTTCCTTATTCAGGTTGCCGGAGACCGAGTAGTTGATGCCACCGGCCGAACCGCGCACACCGAGGGAGTAGCGGCCCACGGCACCGTTCTGCAGCCAGCTGCCGCTTGATGGGCAGGTCGCGTCTTCGAAGGGCGTTCCGTTGAAGTCGACCATGTTCGCGCCGCGGCATTCGCGCACAAACATGCGCGTTGGGTCGCTGCGCGGGCCGAAGTCGCCCATGCTGTTGATGCCGCCCGCCGTTTCCAGCGTCCAGACGGCTTTGCCGTCACGACCACGCTTGGTGAAGATCTGGATCACGCCGCCGGAGGCTTCGGTGCCGTAGAGCGTCGTGGCCGCCGGGCCCTTCACGATTTCCACGCGGTCGATGTCGGCCGCGTCAATGTCGTTGAGCGGCGACACGGACTGGCGCGAGGAGACGCCGGTCGGCGAGTTGCCGTTGAAGATCCGGACGCCGTCCACGTAAATGAGCGGGCGGTTGCCCTGCGTCACGGAGTTCACGCCACGGAGGCGGATCGTGCCGCCGGAGCCGGGCTGGCCGGAGTTGCCGAGCACGGTCACACCAGTCGACCGGCCCTGCAGGATTTCCTGCGTGTTGGCGACGGCGCCGCGCGCGAACTCGTCGGAGCTCACGGTGGTGACGGCGTTGCCGACTTCCTTCTTGCGCTCTTCACCGGTGGCGGTGACCACCACGCCGGTCAGGGAGACGGTGCTCTTCGCGAGGGCGAAATCCGCCGTGGCGGTGCCGCCAGCACGGAGGGTGACGACGCGGCTCATCCGCGTGTAGCCAATGCGACGCACCACAATGGTGACGTTGCCGGCGGAGACCCCCGTGATGCTGAAGCGGCCGTCATCACCGGTGGCACGTCCCAGGGTCGTGCCTTCGATGGTGATCTGGGCCGCTACAATCGGCTGGCCATTTTCCGCATCGGTGATGCGGCCGGATACGGTGCCGGTGGCCTGCGCGGCGGCAGTGTATTGGGGGAGGATGGCCATCAGGGCGCCGCCAACCGCGGCGCGGATCCATTGAGCCATCAATGCTCCCCGGGAATTCGACGAAAAACGCACGAAATCTCCTTGCGGGATAATGGTGAGACCCCGACGATATACAGCCACACACCCCGGTTCAATGCCCGGCCTGTAATCGGTTGCGTTCTTCGGCCACCCCCCTCCTCTTCCTCGGATCCCCGCGTCATGTCCTCACGCCGCGCCTTTCTGGCCACCGCCGCCGTCACCACGGCCTCCGCGGCCACCGGTGCCCTGCTGACCCCTGAGCTGCTGCAGGCCCACACCCCGGCGCACGACCTGCCGCAGCCCCCTGCCGGGCTCCCCCCGGCGATCCGGGCGCTCACGTCCATGAAAGGGCAGGCGACCCCGATCTCGGTCGCCGAGCGGCGCGGCCGGCTCGAGAAGGCTCGGCGGCTCATGCGCGAGGCGAAGATCGACGCGCTGCTCCTCACCGGCGGGACGAGCCTCGAGTATTTCACCGGCATGAAGTGGGGGCTCAGTGAACGCCTCCTCGCCGCCGTCATTCCGGCCAACGGCACGGCGTTTCTCGTGACGCCGAAGTTCGAGGAAGAACGCGCGATGGAGCAGGCGCATCAGGGGCCGCTGGGGACCGATGCACAGGTGTACGCCTGGGAAGAGCATGAGTCGCCTTATGCGCTGATCGCGCAGGGGCTCAAGAGCCGTGGCCTCGCCACCGCCACGATTGGCGCCGAGGAGACGGTCCGCTTCGTTTTTGCGGACGGGGCGGCGCATCTGCCGCAGATCCGCGTCGTCAGTGGCACCCCGGTGACCGCCGGCTGCCGCATGGTGAAGGACGCGCACGAGCTCGCCCTCATGCGGCTGGCCAGTCAGGTCACCTTGAAGGCCTACGAGGCGGCCTGGAAGTCGCTCACTGAAGGGATGACGCAGGACGATTTCGCCCGGTTGGTGCAGCAGGCGCACCGGCAGCTGGGCTTTGAGGGGTCCGCCGGGGTGCAGGTCGGGGAATTCAGCGCCCTCCCGCATGGCAGTGTGACCCCGCAGGTGATCCGGGAAGGGAGCATCCTCCTGATTGATGGCGGCTGCAAGGTCGAAGGGTACAGCTCCGATCTCTCCCGCACCTTTGTGCTGGGCAAGGCGACGCAGCGGATGAAGGACGTCTTCGAGATTGAGCACCGGGCGCAGACGGCCGCCGTGAAGACGGCGCGCCCGGGACTTCCCTGCGAGGCGGTCGATGCCGCCGCCCGGAAGGTCATTGTCGATGCCGGCTTTGGCCCGGATTACAAGTTCTTCAGCCACCGCGTGGGGCACGGCATGGGGATGGACGGCCATGAATGGCCGTATCTCGTGCGCGGGAACACGCTCCCCATGCAGCCTGGGATGGTCTTTTCCGACGAGCCCGGGATCTACATCCGCGGGGAGTTCGGGATCCGGCTGGAGGACGACATGGTGATCACCGAGTCGGGGGCCGAGCTGTTCACGCCGCAGTCGCCGAGCCTCGAGACGCCATTCGCCAGTTGAGCGCCATTATTGCGCGTTGCACGAAACAATTTCGCGCCATCAACGCTCTACTTTAGCGCCAGTTTTACGACATTTACGCGTTCGGTTCCGTGGCCGAGCGGCGCTCGACAATCAGGAGCGCGCCGGCCACGGCGAGCCCGGCGCCGATCACGAAGGGCCAGGAGAGCGTCAGTAATCGGGCTGAGAGGCTGGCAATGAAGGGGCCGAAGACGCGTCCCATTGAGGCCGCGCCCTGGTAGGCCCCCAGCACCCCGCCCCGTTCATGGGGGGCGGCGGTGGCGGCCACGAGCCCGCTCATGCTGGGATTGAACATCGCCGAGCCCACCCCAAAGATCCCCAGCGCGACCAGGAGCATGGGCATGGTGTGGATGACCGGGATGCCGCACATCCCGATGCCGGCGAGCACGGCGCCAACCCGGGCCAGCCGAGCGGCGCCAAAGCGCCGCGTCAGCTTCCCAATCAGCCCGGCCTGAATCGCCACCGAGATCACCCCGGTGAAGCCGTAAATCCATCCCAACTCCCGCGGCCCCACCTGCATCCGGTCGGCGGCCCAGAGCGCCAGCGTACTCTGGAGCAGGGCGACGGCGGCCACGATAATGATCGTGGCGGCGAGTAGCTCGCGCAGCACCGGTCGGCGGAAATAGCTCCCCATCCCCACCCGTGGCGCGTGTTGCTGCGCGCGCTTCTCCGGCGGCAACGACTCGGGGAGCCGGAACACGGTCAGGACGAAGGCGATGAGCGACATGATCGCGGCGCCATGGGCCACCCGCGAGAGCGCCTGCGGGTCCGACTGATGGCTCCCGGCCAGCAGTCCGCCAATCGCCGGTCCCAGAATGAACCCCAGGCCGAACGCCGACCCCAGCAGCCCGAGCGCCCGCGGACGGGTTTCGTTGGTGGTGATATCGGTCGTGTACGCGTAGGCGGTGGAGATATTCCCCGCCGCGAGCCCCGCCATCAGGCGCGAGAGCGCGAGCATGAGCCCCGTATGCGAGAAGGCCAGCATCGACGAGGCCGCCGCATTGGCGAGCAGCGTGACCAACAGCACGGGCCGCCGACCGATCCGATCGGAGAGCATTCCCCAGACCGGCGCGCCGATCAGCTGCCCCAATGAATACAGGCCGAGGTAGAAAATGACCGACGCTGGGTCGACCCCCACCTGCTCCGCATAGAACGGGAAGACCGGGATGATCATCCCGAAGCCGACCAGATCCAGAAAGACAACGAGAAAGAGCGTGATCATGCCTGAGAGGGTAGCACCCCGGGTCGCCGGGGGAAAGATTGGGGCATGACTGACCACCCCCCGTCTCCCGAACGCAGCGCGCGCATTGTCCAGGAGTTGCAGGACGCCGTCCAGCGGCTGCATGTCCTGGCCCAGCAGCCTCGCGTGGTGGTGATCGCTGGCACCCGGTCCGATGGGATCCGACCCATGGCGTGGCAGGTGCTATTCGAACGCAGCTTCGGAGGCGATGTTCCCGCGCTGCACTACCGGGGCGTCCATGCCGGCGCGTTGCCGGAGCTGCTGACGCGCGGCTACGACAGCGAGACCACCCCTGAGGGGATGCCATGGGCCTCGCCGCGGTTGGGTGACGCGATGGCGCGTGGACCCGTGATCGGGGCGTATCGGGCCGATCGCCTTCCCGATGATATCGCCCACGCGCTCGTGGGGGTGCTCGTCTTTGAAGATGATGGACTGCATCGCGACGGCGTGAAGGCGCTCGTTGGTGAACTGGGACTGTCCTGACGCATGGCGCTCCTCCCCATTCTCGACCATTCCCTCCGCGGTCGCGCCACCCATCCCGCCCTCACCTTCGGCGACGGCGACTCGGCCCACACGCTGACCTTCGGCGATCTCGAACACCGCAGCAACCAATGGGCCGCGCTGTTGATCGCACGGGGCGTGCAGCGCGGCGACCGGCTTGCGTTTCTGCTCGTGAACCGGGTGGAGATCATCGATCTGTGGATCGCCTGCGTGAAGCTGGGGATCATCGTCGTGCCGATCAATGTGCTCTATCAGGCGCGCGAGATCCGGCACATCGTCACCGACGCGGATCCGGTGGCGGTGATCACCACCGCGGCGCGCATCAGCGAGCTCCCCGACGGGACGCGCGCATGGGACGTGGAGCAGCTGGCCGCCGAGGCGGTGTTGCAGGGCGATGGGGCCACGCGCCCGATGCTCTCTGGCGATGCGGAGCCGTCGGCGGTGGCCGATGCCGATACCCCCTGCGCGCTCGTGTACACGTCGGGTACGACGGGGGCGTCGAAGGGCGCCATTCTCACGCAGGGGAATTTCGCCGCCAATGCCTTGGTGTTAAACGCGAGCTGGGGGATGACGGCGGCCGATCGGCTGCTCATGACGCTCCCACTGTTCCATGTGCATGGGCTGGGGAATGGGTTGCACTGCTGGTTGCTCAGTGGGTGCCACATGCAGCTCGTGGAACGGTTCGAGGCCTCGCGGGCGGCGACGTGGTTTCTGGACTATCAGCCGACCGTGTTCTTTGGCGTGCCAACAATGTATGTGCGGCTGCTGGAGCTCGACGCCGACGTCGCGGCGCGCATTGGGGCAGCGGCGCGGTTGTTTGTCTGTGGGTCCGCGCCACTCCCTGCGCATGTGCTGGAAGCGTTCCACGCCCGCTTCGGTCATGTGATTCTCGAGCGCTACGGCATGACCGAAACGCTGATGAATGTGAGCAATCCATATCATGGTGAGCGGCGTGCCGGCACGGTGGGGCTGCCGCTGTCGCTCACCGGCGTGCGCATTCGCAACGACGCGGGCGAGGAGGTCCCGGTCGGCACGAGTGGCGAGCTGTGGGTGCGCGGCCCGAATGTCTGTGCCGGCTATTGGCGTCGTCCCGAGGCGACGGCGTCGGCGTTTGTGGATGGATGGTTCCGCACCGGCGAGATCGGGGTGCGTGCTCCCGATGGCTACATCACCCTCGAAGGGCGACGGAGTGATCTGATTATTTCC
>JBEIUK010000253.1:0-4056 GCA_040374415.1 Gemmatimonadaceae bacterium
GCTGTTGTCCGAAGTCGTGTTTGAAACCGATGCGACGGGCACGCTGGTCTTCCTGAGTCGCGTCTGGTCCGACGCGTTGGGCTATCCCGTGGGCGATGCCATCGGGCATCCCTTCGTCGAGTTTGTCGAGGCGGAGGATCGCGTGGCGGTCGCCGCCCGGCTGGCTGAGCCACGTGCCGAGCGGCTGCAGCTGCGCATGCGCCGCCATGATGGCGCCCTCTGCTGGATGGAGCTGTCGGTGGCGGCGATCCCCGAGGGCGGCGCCGTCGGGGTGTTGCGGAATATCACCCACCAGAAGCAGACGCAGGATGAACTTGCCAAAGTCTCCCTCGTGGCGAGCTTCACCGATAACATGGTGGTCATTGCCGACGGCGACGGCCGGGTGGAGTGGGTGAACCGGGCGTTCGAGGAGCGCACGGGGTTCATGCTGGCGGAGATCCGCGGCAAAAAGCCTGGGCAGTTTCTGCAGGGGCCGGAATCCGATGCGGAGGCCATTCAGACCATCCGCGTCGCGCTGCATCACGGGGAGCCAGTCCGCACCGAGCTGATGAACTACACCAAGGCGCGGCAGCCGTACTACGTGCAGTTACAGATCAATCCGATCCGGAACGCCGCCGGCAAGGTCGTGCAATTCATTTCCGTGCAGAGCGATGCAACGGAACGCCACCGGGTGGAAGACGCGCTCCGCGCGCTGAACATGGATCTCGAGTGGCGTGTGCAATCGCGGGCCACCCAGCTGTCGCAGTTCAAATCCGCGCTTGATGAACATGCGCTGGTGACGATCGTGAATCCGGATGGCACGATCTCCTATGTGAATGACCGGATGTGCTCGACCTCCGGGTATGCGCGCATGGAGATGTTGCGGGCTACCCACCGGCTCCTCAACTCGGGCACGCATCCCCCGGCATACTTCGCCACGCTCTGGGCCACGATCACCGCGGGGCAGGTGTGGCATGGGGAGATCTGCAACCGGCGGCGCGATGGCACGCTCTTCTGGGTGGATTCCACCATCGTCCCCTTTCTGAATGACGAAGGGGTCCCGGAGCAATTCATTGCCATTCAAACCGACATTACGGAGCGCAAAGAAGCCGAGGCGCGGATTCAGCAGCTGAATCAGGCGTTGCAGGCGGGTGGCGACCGACTGGCTGAGGCGAACCGGGAGCTGGAATCGTTCGCCTATTCCGTCTCCCATGATTTGCGGGCGCCATTGCGGCACATCCACGGCTATCTGGACATGTTGCGCCGGACCACCGAGGGGCAACTGCCGCCCAAGGCGCAGCGCTATGTGCAAACGGTCACCGATGCCAGCATCGAGATGGGGCAGCTGATCGACGATCTGCTGGCCTTCTCGCGGATGGGGCAGGCGGCCATGCGGCAGGAAGTGATCGACCTGCATGCCGTCGTCCAGGAAGTGCTCGCCGGACTGGACACGGTGGTGGGGGATCGGATCGTCCGCTGGACCGTCGAGGCCTTACCGATGGTGGTGGGCGATCGGGCGATGGTGCGGCAGGTACTGACGAACCTCATGGGCAATGCCGTGAAATACACGGGGCAGCGCGAGGTGGCCTGCATCACGGTGGGGGCGGCCGGGATGGAGGACGGGCGACACATCCTCTTCGTCCGTGATAACGGCGCGGGCTTTGACATGGCCTAT
This sequence comes from Gemmatimonadaceae bacterium, assembly GCA_040374415.1. Taxonomy (GTDB): domain Bacteria; phylum Gemmatimonadota; class Gemmatimonadetes; order Gemmatimonadales; family Gemmatimonadaceae; genus Gemmatimonas. The sequence continues at coordinate 1,655 of JBEIUK010000253.1, forward strand.
GCGGATAAACTCTTCGGCGTCTTTCAGCGGTTGCACCGCGCGGAGGACTTCGAAGGCACGGGGATTGGGCTCGCGATCGTGCGCCGGATTATTATGCGACATGGAGGGCGAGTCTGGGCGGATGCTGCCGTCGATCAGGGCGCCACATTTTTCTTCACGCTGGCGCCGTATCCGCATGAATGACCGTTTGGCGATCACTTCACCGCATCCGGACCGCGTGGCGCCGGCGCTTCGCCCCATTCTGTTGGTGGAGGACAATCTGCGTGACGCCGAGCTGCTCTTGGAGGCGCTCGACGCTCCGGAGATCACCGCGCGGTTGCGGCATGTCCGCGATGGCGTCGAGGCGCTCGCGTATCTGCGCGGCGACGAGGGCACCGCGGGGCCACCGTCACCGCTGCCGGCGCTCATCGTGCTCGACTTGAAGATGCCCCGGCTCAATGGCCTCGATCTGCTGGCGGTGCTCAAGCGCACGCCGGCGTGGCAGACGATCCCGGTCGTCTTGATGACCTCGTCGGTGCAGGCGCAGGACATCAGCACCGCCTATGCGCTGGGCGTCAACGCCTACGTGCGGAAGCCGCTGGAGTTCTCGGCCTTCGTGGAGACGGTCCGGCAACTCTTTGCCTTCTGGATCGGGCGCAATCTGTTACCGGACGTGGTCGGGCCATGATCACCGGCGAACGGCGCCAGACGTTCCGGCGGATCCGGATTCTGCATCTCGAGGACAGCACCCGAGATCAGCAGTATGTCGAGGATCTCCTCGACAGCGCGGGGGTGCCCGTGACGCTGACGCCGGTTGCCACCCGCGCCGCCTTTGAGGCCGCCTTAGTGGGGTGTGCCTTCGATCTGATTCTCTGCGATTTTTCGCTGCCGGATCTGGATGGGCTCGCGGCGCTGCGGCTTGCCAAGACGGCCTGTCCCGCCGCTCCGGTGATCATGGTCTCCGGCGCGATCCACCCGGAAGTGGCCGTGGCCTGTCTGCAACAGGGCGCGACCGACCTCCTGCTGAAGGATCGACTGGAACGGCTCCCGTCGGCGATTCAGCGCGCCGTCGATGAACGGGCCCGTCGTGCGTTGCTGCGGGATGTGGAGCAACGCTTCCAGACGATGGCCGATCAGAGCCCAACGGGCTACATGTTTCTGGAGACGAATCCGGATCGCATCATCTATGCCAGCCGCGCCATCGCTGAGCTGCATGGGCTGTCCCGCGAGACCATTCTTCGTGATGCCGGCTCGTTACGCATGGCGCTGCTGCCTGACGATCGCGAGAAGATGGACGTGGCCTGGCTCGATTGGGTGGCGCATCCCACGCCACAGCTCGAGCAAGAGCTCCGGGTCCAGCGTCCAGACGGGACGATCCGCTGGTTGCAGCTGACGATTACGCGGGTGACCGATGACGATGGGCATCGCACGCGTTACCACTGCATCATGCAGGACGCGACGGAACGCAAGGCGATGGAAGTGCGCATGCAGCAGGCACAAAAAATGGAGGTCGTGGGGCGTCTGGCCGGTGGTATCGCGCACGACTTCAACAACCTGCTGACGGTCATCAGCGGATCCGCCGAGCTGGCACTTGCGCAGGGCGGGACCCCTGATGCGGTGCGGCAGGATCTCCAGGAGATCCACAGCGCCAGCGTGCGCGGGGCCGCGCTCGTGGCGCAGCTCATGGCCTTCAGCCGGCAACAGATTCTGCGGCCGCGCGTGCTCGATCCGGCCATCCTGATCCGCAATCTCGACAGCCTGCTGGAGCGGCTGATCGGCGGGCAGTTGCAGGTCGTTCAGCAGGTGGCGCCCGAGGTGGGACGCATCCGGGTCGATCCTGGGCAGCTGGAGCAAGTCCTGGTCAATCTCGTGGTCAACGCCCGCGATGCGATGCCGCAGGGGGGCACGCTCACCATTGCCGTCGACGCCACGGAGCTTGATGACGCGGAAGCCACCCGGCTGTCCATCGCCACCGGCCCCTATGTCCGGCTCACCGTCGCGGATACCGGGCAGGGGATGACCGACGACGTGCGCCGTCGCGCCTTTGAGCCCTTTTTCACCACCAAGGGGACGGAAGGGGGCACCGGACTCGGCCTCTCTACAGTGTACGGGATCGTGCAGCAGTCCGGCGGGACCGTCGTCCTCACCAGCACCCTTGGCGTGGGGACCACCTTCGCGCTGTACTTCCCCCGGGTCGCCGAGGCGGCCGAGGCGGTGCCTGCGCTCACTGCTGCGGCGATGGCAGCGGGGACGGAGACCGTGCTGGTGGTGGATGACGATCCAGCGCTCCGGGCGCTGATCCGGCGCATGCTGACGTCGGCTGGCTACACCGTCATTGTGGCGGAGGACGGTCCGACCGCCCTGTCGATCTTGGCCGCGCTGGAGCGGAAGGTGGATTTGCTGCTGACGGATATGGTGATGCC
>JBEIUK010000195.1:0-5415 GCA_040374415.1 Gemmatimonadaceae bacterium
ACCATTCCCCAGCCACCAGCGAGAGCGTGAGCAGCATCGTGCCGCCGGTGAGCATCTGCATCCCGATGGCCAGTGCCGCCGGCCGCGCCAGTCTGGCGGAGCGCGAGACGAGGGAGCCGACGGTCCAGGACAACGAGCCCAGCGACAGCACGATCGCGCCCATCGGATCGACGGCGGCGTGGGAGAAATTGCCGTCGGCCGGCAGTACCAGCAGCCCGACACCCGCCAGCCCAATCGCGACGCCGAGCCACTTGGCGAGACTCGGCCGTTGTCCCATCGCCACTTCACAGAGGACGAGCCAGAGGGGGACCGTGGACACGATCAACGACGCCATCCCCGAGCTCACGCGCTGCTCCGACCAGGAGACGGCGCCATTCCCGACAAAGAGCAGCAGCGCGCCGACAATCGCCGAGTTGCGCCACTCGAGACGCGTCGGGGCCGCCGCGCCGCGCCACCGGGTGAAGCCATAGAGCAGCGTGCCAGCCACCAGAAAGCGGATCGCGCCGAGCATGAACGGCGGGATGGTATCGATGCTCACCCGGATGGCGAGATAGGTCGATCCCCAGACGACGTAAATGCAGAGAAAGCCCAGCACCAGCTGCAGCCGCGTGGCGACGGGGCGTGGGGTCGAACCAGTGGGACGGGAATCAGCCGTGGCCATGCGCATCCGGTGCAGAAGAACCCTGTCGACGGAGTGCACGCAGGGCGGCATCGCCGGCAGCGAGGCCGCCAACGAGGAGATAGAGATAGAACGTGTAGAAGCGCCACCAGAGCAGCGCCGCCGCAAAGAAGGCGGCCGGAATCGCCGGTTTGAGCGTGGCCGCGAAGGCCCCTTCAATAAACCCACCGCCTCCCGGCGCCGGGACCACCACCCCGCCGTAAAAGAGCGCGAGTGGCCAGAGGACGAGCGGGGCGAGCGCTTCGCGCGTCATCGCCATCGATCCGTCACCGATCAGCACCAACAGCGGCAGCACCGCCACCTTGCAGAGCACATGCAGCACGGAGCTGCCGAAGGCGAGGAGCATCGGGGCGCGCCGCGCCGTCCGGAGCGCATGGACCGCCCCCTGCAGCTGCGTGGCGGTGCGATGGACCAGCTGCCAGCGCGCGCCGCGGAGCCCGAGGGCGGAGGCCCACCGGGGCGGCGGCCCGTCGGCACGAACCCGCGCCAACAGCAATCCCAGCGCGCCCAGCCCCAGCACGGCGGTGCTGTACCCCCCCACCAGCGCCAGCAGCCCATTCACGCTCGCGCCACGTCCATGAAAAACGAGCGCCAGCAGTGCGCACACGAGCGCCAGCGACCCCATTTCCAGGACGAGCTCCAAAAAGAGCACCATGATGCGCCCCGCCGGTGCCATCCCACTCTCGGCCAGCACCAGAAACCGGGCCGGTTCCGCCCCCGACCGCGCGGGGGTGAGGGCGGCGGCGACATCACCGGCGAGACAGACGCGGAGGGCGGTGCCGAAGCGGAGTGGGAGCCCCATGGCGATCGCCGAGGCCTGAATCTTGAAGGCGCGGGTACTCATTTCGCAGGCAACCGCAACGAGGGCGGCGGCATGCGCGGGCCACGCCAGCAGCGGCATTCCGCCGGCCGGCCAGTTGGTGGCCACCACCCACGCCGACGCCCCGACCATGACGGCAAAAGAGAGCGCCGTGAGCAGCCAGCGGGTACCCGACATGCGATCAAAGCTAGTTGGCCCCGGAATAGCGTCTCGCGGCTCCGGCGGGGAGGCGGTATTCTGAGAGGTCACCCCCACCGCCCTCCCGGCCAGCCGGCCGATCCCCGCCGAGGTTGTCATGTCCGAATCCGTGAATCGCCGTCAGTGGCTGACGTCCACTGGTCTCGCTGCCGGCTCTGCGTTGCTCGCGCCGCGTCTTCTTTCTGGGATGGATCGCACGGGCATGGAGCGGTCCGCGCTGGGCGCCCGCTCATATGAGGAGGTGCTGACGCAGCTCGAGCGCGACGTGACCGCCGCGCGGCGCGCGGCCGGACCGATTCGCCTGGCGTACAACGAGAATCCGTTTGGGATGTCGCCGAAGGCGAAGGAAGCGATCACCGCCAACTGGTCGGAGCACAGCCAGTACAACCTCGCGTCGATTCCGGAGCTGCAAAAAACGTTCGCGCAGTCGGTGGGGGTGCCGCCGGAGTATGTGCTGATCACGCAGGGCTCCGGCGAGGTACTCGACATCGCCGCGATCGCGTACGGCTTACATGGGCGCGAAGTGGTGACGTCGTGGCCCACCTTCGAAGGGCTACCGCGCTATGCCGAAGCGATGGGGTCGGTGGTGCATAAGGTGGGGCTCACCAAGGATCTCGATCATGATCTCGCCGCCCTCGATGCGCGGATCACGAACGCGACTGGGTTGGTGTTCATGTGCAACCCGAACAACCCCACCGGTATTCTCCCCGATCAGGCAAAGGTGCGCGACTTCGTGCGCAGCACGGCGCACAAAGCGCTCGTGGTGGTCGACGAAGCGTATCACGATTTCGTGGACGCGCCTGGCTACAGCTCCATGACCGATCTCGTGCTCAAAGGCGAGAACATCATCGTGTCACGCACGGCGTCGAAGATCCATGGCATTGCGGGGCTGCGCATTGGCTTCGCGATTGCGCGCCCCGATATCATCGCGCGCCTTGGCGCCTGCATGACCGGCACGCCGAACGCCTTCGGGGTCGCCGCCGCCACGGCCTCGATTCGCGATACGACCTATCAGGACTTCGTGCGGGCCCGCAACAAGGAAGGGCGCGAGCTGCTCACGAAGACGCTGCAGGGGATGGGGAAGCGGGTGGCCCCATCGCAGACGAACTTCGTCTTCTTCCAGTCCGGCGTGCCGGTGGAAACGGTGCAGGCGCGGATGAAGGCGAAGGGGTTCCTCACGGGACGTCCCTTCCCGCCGTACACCGACTGGTGCCGCATCAGCATTGGCACGCCGGACGAAATGAAGCAATTGGTCGCCGTGCTCCCCGAGGCGCTCAAGGCGTAAGGGGAACGGACCCGCCACTCGAATGATGCGCGTGGCGCCGGCAACATCGGCGCCACGCGGGAGATTACACCGCTTAGGGCTTGGTGGGCGTCAGACGAAACAGCCCGCCAGTGGTGGTGTTCTCGATCACCCACAGGGCACCATCGGGCGCCACCGCCTGATCGCGGATCGGATGCCCCATGGCCCACCGCTCGGCCACCGCAGCACCGCCCTTCCCATCGAAGGTGATCCGCACAAGCGAACGGCTCGCGAGGCCACCGATCAGCGCGGAGCCCTTCCAGGCGGGAAACATGTCGCCGTTGTAGAAGGTGAGGCTCCCCGGGGCGATGACCGGCGTCCAGTAAATCACCGGCTTGGCCAGATCGGCGCGGGTATCGGGGCTGGGGATCGGCGTCTGATCGTAATTCACCGCGTACGACGTCAGCGGCCATCCGTAGTTCTTGCCGGGCTCAATGAGATTGAGCTCGTCCCCACCACGCGGGCCATGCTCGACTTCCCACAGGCGGCCGTCCGGACCGAAGGCGAGCCCATACGGCGTGCGATGTCCTGACGTCCACGTCTCCGACGGCGTGAGGTTTGGACCGGAGAAGCTGTAGCTGTACACCGTGGGCGCCGTCTTGGCCAATTCGGTGTTGCGCGGTGGATTGATGATGTCGAGCGTGGCCGATCCGGTCTTCCCGGCCTGCGGATTCCCCGGAGCGGGTTTGCCGTCCAACGTGAGCCGCAGAATCTTGCCAAGCGGTGAATTCGGGTCCTGCGCGGGTGTCATACGCTGGCGCTCGCCGACACTCAGAAAGAGGTATTTCTTGTCGGGCGAGAAAGCCACCGCGGCACCGAACTGTCCACCGCGGCCACGCGCGCCATCACGCCAGATCACTTCAAGCCCATCGAGACGCGCCGTGTTCGCACCGAGCGTCAGCGTGGCGCGGGCGAGCGCGAGACTCGAACCTTTGTTCCCCTCAATCTCACCGGGCTCCGAGTAGGTGAGATAAATGCGATGATCCTTCGCGTAGGTGGGGGAGAGGTAGACGCCGAGCATACCACCCTGCCCCTGCACCAACACCGGCGGCACGTTCTCCACGGGCGTCTTCTCGCCCTGCTGGGTGACGAGCCAGAGCGGGCCGACTTTCTCGGTGATCAGCATGCGCCCGTCCGGGAGGAACTCGATGCGCCACGGCAGGTTGAACGTCGCCACCTGCGTCATGGTGAAGGGCAGCGTGGCTTCAGGCTTCTGCTCGCCCGCGTTCACTTGGGCCTGCGCCGCGGGTGCCATACAGCTGAGTGCCACCGCAAGACGGATCACCTGCTTCATCGACGAATCTCCGGAGAATGGACTGAGGGGATGCAGAAGTGTATCGCGCCGGAGGCTCGGCGGGAACGCGGCGGGACGCGTCAGGTGCCCCGGGGTTTCGCGCGCCGTGTGGCTTCGGCGGTGAGTGGATCCTCGGGCCACGGATGCCGCGGATAGCGGCCACGGAGCTCTTTTCGCACCGCGAAGTAGGAGCTTTGCCAGAAGCCCGCGAGATCGCGTGTGACCTGTACCGGGCGCTGCGCCGGCGACAACAGATGCAGCGTCACCGGCAACTGTCCGTCCAACAGCATGGGCGTGCTCGTCCAGCCAAAGACTTCCTGCAACTTGACCGCGAGCACCGGCGCCATGGGATCGGTGTAGTCGAGCGCGATGCGCGATCCACTTGGCACCTCGAGATGCGTCGGCACCAAACGGTCCATCGCCTGCCGCTGCGTCCACGGCAGCGCGGCCAACAGCATCTCCGAAAAGTCGAGCCCTTCGAGGGCCCGCCAGCTGCGCACACCATCGAGATGGGGCGCAAGCCACTCTTCGAGTGTGGCAGTGAGTGCCGCGTCGCTGACGTCGGGCCAGTCGGGACGATGCGCATGCAGGCAGGCGAGGCGCGCCCGCAGCTGCTCACCGCGCGCCCCCCAGGGCAGCGCGGCGATCCCCGCCTTCGCCATCTCCTGCACCAACACCGCACGCACTTGTGCGGGATCCCCGTCGCCCCCCTGCCGTTCATCAAGCACGAGCGCACCGAGCGTCATCCGTCGTGTCACGCGCACCGTGCGCGACGGAGCATGCCATTCGACAACGGTTCCCTGCACGATCTGATCGGCGAAATCCTCCTCGATCTCCTCGCGGGTGATCGGTGCCGCACGCGCTACGCGATACTCCGGTGGCGCGCCCTCGAGCTCCGCGATGGCGAGATACGGCGCATCGGCCAATGCATCACCACGCGCCACCACCGCGCCGGTGCCATTCCGCAGCAAGAAACGTGGCTCGCCGCCAGGGCGACGTTGTGCTACACGATCCGGATAGGCGAGCGCCAACAGCGCCCCCACCTCTTCACTCGCCTCCGCGGGCAACGCGCCGCCGCGGAGCGCCTCCACCGGAAGACGCAGATCGGTCTGCGACAGACC
>JBEIUK010000262.1:0-3760 GCA_040374415.1 Gemmatimonadaceae bacterium
ATCTTCTCGATGTGCCCGAAGTGCACATTGGCGAGCCACTCAATCCCCAAGTGCACCTGGTCGGGTGCATCCCAGCGGCCCGGCAGATCGAGCTCTTTCCCCTTCGGCGCACCGGTGCCGACATACACCGCGTCGTACCCTTCCTCGAGGAGACCCTTGAGGCTGTCGACGGTGGTGTTGTAGCGCATGTGTGCGCCCATGTCGATCACATAGCCGCACTCTTCATCGAGCACCGCGGCGGGCAACCGGAACGACGGAATGTTGATGCGCATGAGCCCACCGGGCTGCGCATTCTTTTCGTAGATCGTGACGTCGTAGCCCAACGGCAGCAGATCATTCGCGACCGTGAGCGCCGACGGACCGGCCCCTACGAGCGCGACGCGCTTGCCGTTCTTCACCGCCGGCGCTTTCGGCAGCCGATCGCGAATATCGCCGCGATGATCGGCCGCGACGCGCTTCAAGCGACAAATCGCGACCGGCTTCTCTTCCACGCGGCCTCGGCGGCATGCCGGTTCGCAGGGACGATCGCAGGTGCGACCGAGAATCCCGGGGAAGACATTGGACTTGCGGTTGAGCAGATACGATTCGTCGTATCGGCCCTGTGCGATCAGGCGGATGTAGCCTGGGACGTTCGTGTGGGCCGGGCAGGCCCACTGACAGTCGACAACCTTATGGTAGTATCGCGGATCGGAAACGTCTGTTGCGGCCATAGGGGCGGATAGGCTCCACGGAGGGTATACCGCCTAGACTGTGGCCCGGACCAGCGGTCGGCAAGATGGAAATCACCGACGAAATCGCGATTGCCGGTTACGCGAAATAGGCGATCGCGCCGGCGAGGAGGGCACTGATCACCACGCTGCTCAGCATCCCGGCCCAGAATCCGCGCAGGTGGTGGCCGTAATCCTTGTAGCCGGGGGAACCGGCGGTCCCGGGGATCACCACAAAGGCGGGGGTGATCAGACAGACGATCAGCCAATCGAGGAGCAGCAGATCCACGAGGTTAAAGACCGTGGAGACGCCAAGGGTGTGCAGGAACAGGCCGCTGAAGCCGAGGGTGGGGTCGGCCCGGTGCAACCGCAGGCAGGAGTAGGCGGGCGCGGCGAGGAGGAGGATGAGGTACGGGAGTCCCCAGAAGGTCGCGAGCCGCTTTTCGGCGCGGGAGCGGGGGGGGACGGCGTCCTGAATGACCTGCGGATAGTCCTTGAGCCAGAGCCGAGGATTCCAGGCCATCGAGCCCAGAATGAAGAGTCCGGCCACGAGGCTGAGCAGTCCGCCATCTATGAGGATGCGATTCACAGCAATCTCCGTCGCGCGATCGTGAGACTGCCGGTGGACGGCAGCCGAGTTCGCGGAGAAGTTACGGTCCGTTCGCGCATCGCGCTGGCGAATTGCCTTGGCGTATCGCCCTCTCTCCGTCCCATCGACCGTGTCCGCAGAATCGCCCCGCTCTGACAGCGCCCCGTCGCAGGCCCCGTCGCAGGCCCCGCTGCCGGCTCCGTTGCAGGCTCCGTTGCAAATGGCCCCCGACGCCATGCGCGCCCTGGGGGAGGAGGCGCTCGAGCTCGTCCTCCAGCATTGGGCGACGCTGCGCGACGACCACACCATGCGGTCCATGCCGCGGGCGGAGGCGGAGGCGCGACTCCGGACCCCGATCCCCGAGGAGGGGACGCCGGTCTCTGACCTCCTCGGCGTGCTGACGCGCGACGTCTTCCCGTACGCCTTCAAGGCGCATCATCCGCGCTTTTATTCGTTTGTGCCGAGCCCGACCAATTTCGTGAGTGTGGTGGGGGACTTTTTGATGAGCGGGCACAATGTCTTTGCGGGGCATTGGCTGGCGTCGTCGGGGGCGGCGCAGATCGAGCTGACCGTGCTGGAGTGGCTGCGTGATTTGTGCGGGCTGCCGGCAACGGGGGGCGGGATTTTCGTGAGTGGCGGGTCGATGGCGAACCTGTCGGCGATCGTCACGGCGCGGGAGACTCGGCTGGGCGGTCATGATCCCAAGGCGGTCGTCTATTGCTCCGACCAGACCCATTCCTCGATGGCGAAGGGGCTCCGGGTGCTGGGGTTCAGCCGAGAGCAGCGGCGGACCGTTGCGACCGACGACCAGTTCCGGCTGTCGATTGCGGCGCTCGAGGCGGCGATTGCGGCCGACCGGGCGGCGGGGTTCCGGCCGTTTTGCGTGGTGGCGAATGCGGGGACGACGAACACCGGGGCGATCGATCCGTTGCCGGGGCTCGCCGATCTGTGCGCGAAGGAGGGGTTATGGCTCCATGTCGACGGGGCGTACGGGGCGGCGGCGGTGCTGACCGAGCGGGGGAAGGCGGCGCTGGCCGGGCTTGAGCGGGCCGATTCCATCACCCTCGACCCGCATAAGTGGCTCTTCCAGCCGTATGAGCTTGGCTGTCTGCTGGTGCGTGATGCGTCGTTGTTGCGGCAGGCGTTCCGGGTGGAGGAGGACGACCATGCCGATTACCTGGCGGACGTGTCGAAGCACATCCAGGAGGATGTGAACTTCTTTGAGCGCGGGATCCAGCTGACGCGGTCGTTCAAGGCGCTCAAGCTGTGGCTGTCGATGCGGGCGTTCGGGGTGGCCGAGTTCCGGCGCGGGGTGCAGGTGGGTTTTGACCGGGCCGATCTGGCGGAGCGACTGCTCCGCGAGGACGGTCGCTGGGAGATCGTGACCCCGTCACAAATGGGTATTGTGTCGTTCAGATGGTCCGATAGTGCGTTGACGATGGCGCAAATTGAGGCGCTAACGCATGCCACCGTGGAACGGATGCGGGTGGACGGCTATGCCAGTGTGATGTCGACCATGCTGCGCGGGCGGGCGGCCTTCCGGCTCTGCCCGATCAACCCGTCGACGACGGACGCCGAGATCACCGAGACCGTGGCGCGGCTGACGCGCTTTTCGGCGGAGCTGGCGGGAGAGATGGTGGCGGGCCTTCCCTAGCCAGCCCCGTCAGGGCTTCGCTGGCAACCCAGTGGCAGATCCGACGACAGCGGCGGCGTGCGGAGGGCGGTAGCGTGAGGGACCACCCCCTCCGTCGTCCCGCCTCAGGAGATCCGCGCCATGCTTGGCGAACTCGCCCCCGCAGAAATCGAACAGCTCCTCCGCACCGAGTGGGTGGCTCGGCTCGGCTTGCACGCGAGCCGGCTGACCTATGTCGTCCCCATCAGCTACGTGTATGACGGCCAGGCGGTGATCGGCCACACCGGCGACGGGCTCAAGCTCGAGATGCTCCGCGCCAACCCCAAGGTGTGCGTCGAGGTCGATCAGGTGGAGAATCTGGGGAACTGGCGGAGCGTGATCGCCTGGGGGCGGTTCGAGGAGCTGACCGGCCAGGCGGCGGCCGACGGCCTCGAGCAGCTGATGACGCGCTTCGCGCCCATGATGACGAGCCCGGACACGACCCCGTCGCACGGAGCGCATCCGGTGGCGCAGCACGGCGCGGGACCCATGCACGGCTGCGTCTTTCGGATCGTGCTCGAGGAGAAATCCGGGCGCTTTGAGCAGCAGCCGTAACGGCGAGCCGAATGTGCGAGCCGAGAGCGCCGTCAGTCGAGGTGGAGACGCTCGACCATGCGGGTTTGCCAGCCGGGTCCGGTGGCACGCCATTTGGCGAGCAGGTCGCGCGGAATGCGGATGGTGACCTGCTCGCGCGGATTCGCCGAGACCGGCCGCCCGTTTTTCCGGATCACGCGCCCTTCGCCGTCGTACCAGGTGGCGTTGGCCATCATCTCCATCGTCATCTCTGGAATC
>JBEIUK010000027.1:0-19579 GCA_040374415.1 Gemmatimonadaceae bacterium
AGCGGTATGCCGGTACCCCACGCTGCGTCATCGCGCGCGCCGTCGCCCGCGCCGTCATCCCGAAGACGTCATCGGTCCAGAGGGACCGGTATGCCCGCGCGACGCCATTCCAGAGCGGACGCGGATAGAGCGGGCGCAGGCTGTCGGCGCGCACCCCATAGAGCACCTGCATCAGCGAATCGAGACCGCGACGACTTGAGACGGGCGGCGTCGCCAGCAGCGTCCCTTCGTCAGCATTCGATCCAATCATGATGGGCACCGCCGCATGCCGGCCGCGCGCCATCGCCACCGCCGGATGTTCCGGAAAGACCCAGCCGTCCACCGCTTCGGGGAAGGTCCCCATCGTGGCCTTCGCACTGCGCGCCAGGATGGAATCGGCCGGCATCGCGCGCAACGTGGCGAGCACCCGGCTGCTGTCGGTCAGACCAAGCGTTGCCACCCACGCCTGCCCCACCCGCTCCGCACTTCGCACGGTATCAAGCGTGGTGCGCAACGGCGCGATCGCCCGGAACGGCGAACCGCTCTCCATGATCGCCTTGTGAAAGAGCCCGGCCGACAACGGCGACACGAGGTGGTATCCCACCGAATACGCGCCGGCGCTTTCGCCAAAGATCGTCACATTCGATGGATCGCCACCAAACTGCGTAATGTTGCGTTGCACCCACTGGAGCAGCGCCACCTGATCGAGCAGCCCATAATTGCCGCTCACACCACGCGGCGACTCCGCGCTGAGTGCGGGATGCGCGAGAAAGCCGAGTGCGCCGAGCCGATAGTTGAACGTGACGAGCACCACGCCGCGCTGGGCGAACGATGTTCCGTCATAAATGATCTCGCGCCCCGTGCCATGGGTGAGCGAGCCGCCATGAATGAACACCATCACCGGCTGCTTCGCGGTCGTTGACGCCGCCGTCGTCCACACATTGAGCGTGAGACAATCTTCACTGGTCGGCTGCAGCGCTGCGCCATAGGCCTTCGCAATGGCGTCGGTTTGCGGACAGATGGGGCCAAATTCGCGCGCCTCACGCGGCGCCGTCCACGGCGCCATCGGCTGCGGGGGGCGCCACCGCCGCTCACCCGTCGGCGCCGCCACATACGGAATGCCGCGGAAGACGCGCACCGCCCCTTCCTGGACGCCGACGATGGGACCTTCAACGAGCCGGACCGTCGGCGCCTGCGTGGCAGTTTGTGCGGAGAGGCGGTTCGCGACGAGTGGGCTCGTCGCCAGCAGGCCGACAAGGATCACCCGGACCGCGGACCGCGGCATCGGCCAAGTCATATACCGGTGTCGGGTGGGCATTGCGGTCGGAACTGGGAACGCCTGTCGCATATGGGAATCGGAACGCTGGAATCGGGAAAAGTAACTGATCACCACAGGCGCATCACACCGAGGTCATCAAAGACGGTTTCGTTCGAAACGATCGTGAGCTGTTCGTGCAGGGCCTGCGCGGTCTCACAGTGTTTCAAAACTCGCTATCGGGAAGCGGTTCAAAGAACGAGGCGGTAACAGCAACCTGCCCCTTGAGCGCGCCAAACCGGCGCTGTGGTACCGCATCAGGGGTGAACGCCACCAAGCGTGCCACTGGCCGTTGTCCGCGCGTGATGACGACGTCTTTGCCCAACGCCACTTTCTCAATGAGCTGTGAGAGCGTTTGCTGTGCGCGCTGAATTGATACCCGTTCCATAATACCTATGCCGTTTCAAATGTTCACGCCACGACGGATTCTCACCCCACCAACCGCGCCACGATCGGAGCCACGCCCCCCCGCAGCGGATCACAGACCGGCACGCCAAGCGTGCGTTCCAGCTCCGCCTGATACACCGCCCACGCCGCATCGGACAACGTCGACGAATTGATGCTCACCCCCACACAGTGGGCCGCCCGGTTCGTCACCCGCGCCGCCACCGTGTACTGCGCGATGGCGTCCGCGAGCGCCGGGATCGGGAAGTCGGGGAAGTACTCGATCGTCTCGCGCGAGGGGTCATGGCAGAGCACAAAGGCATCCGGCTGCGACCCGTGCAGCAGCCCCAGCGTCACCCCCGCGTAGGCCGGATGAAAGAGTGACCCCTGCCCTTCAATCACATCCCAATGGTCGGGGGCGGCATCCGGTGACAACGTCTCCGCCGCCCCGGCAATGAAGTCCGCCACCACGGCATCGATGGCGACCCCCTCGCCGGCAATCATGATCCCCGTCTGTCCCGTCGCGCGGAACGTCGCATCCACCCCGGCCGCCTGCAGCGCCCGCGCTAACGCCAACGCGGTGTACTTCTTCCCGAGCGCACAATCCGTCCCCACCGTCGCGAGACGCTTCCCGGTCCGCTTCCGTCCGGTCGCCGCCGGGAAAGGCCGGTCCGCATGCCGCACGTCATGCAGCGCCACGCCATGCTCCGCCGCCAGCGCCACCAGCGCCGGAAAGCTCGAGAGCCGCGTATGCATCCCACTCACCAGATCCAATCCGGCGACAATCGCCGCCTCCAGATCGGGGAGCCACTCCGCCGGCAGCTTGCCGCCCACACTCGCGATCCCAATCACCAAACTCCCCGCCCCACGCGCCGCTGCCTCCGCTGGCGTCAACCGCGTGAGCCCCGCACTGACCGTCGCCGTCGGCAAACTCCACTCGCCCAGCACCGCCTCCGGACACCAATCCCGGAGCCCATAAGCGGTCTTGGCATCGGTCGGGATCGTCGCGCCGCCAAGATACAGGAGATACGGCTTCCGCAGCTGAGGCATAGGTCGGTGGGGAGGAAGGGCCGGGTCCGGCACGGGTTATGCATAATGATAGGGCAATAGGCCGCACTTTGTCCTCTTTTGGAGTCACTCGTATGCGCCTCGCTTCGTTCGATCCGCGTCACGCGCTGGCCAAGCTCGCCCCAACCGTCACCGCCTGCGCCATTGGCCTCGCCACCCTCAGCGCCGGCCCCACCACGCTCTCGGCGCAGGACCCCATGGCTATGAGCCGGTCCACCGATGAGCTCGAACGGCTCACCGACCGGCAACTCGAGAACCTGCTCGGACCGATCGCCCTCTACCCAGACGCCCTGCTGGCGCAGGTGCTCGTCGCCGCCACCTTCCCCGAGCAAATCGAGGACGCCGCGCGCTTCGTGCGTGCCAACGGCACCGACGCCGTGGACGGGCAGTCATGGGACGTCAGCGTGAAGTCGGTGGCGCACTATCCGTCGGCGCTCAACCTGCTCGCCGACAAGCTCGAGTGGACCGCCGCGATCGGTCGCGCCTATGCCACGCAGTCCTCCGATGTCATGGCCGCGATTCAGCGGCTGCGCGGCCTGGCCGACCAGCAGGGCAACCTGGTGTCGACCAATGAGCAGCAGGTGGTCCGCGAGCAGGGCAATTATGTCATCGTGCCCGCGCGCCCACGGGTGATCTATGTGCCCGTGTACGACCCCGTCGTGATTTATTCACGCCCGGTCTTCCGCGTCGGCGTGCGGAATCCCTACTGGACCTTTGGCGTCGGCTTCCCCATTGGCGGTTGGCTGATCTACGACTGCAACTGGGGGCTCCGCACCGTCTACTACAACGGCTGGAATGACGGCTACTTCGAGTATGGTGGCGGCTGGCGCGCCCGTGCACGCCCCTACATCCAGATCTCGACGGTCTACGTGCGGCCGCGCATCACGCAGGTGTTCGTCAATCGCGACATCGGTCGCCGCCGCATCGACTACGGCATCCTGGATCGCGGGCCGCGTCTCCATGGCGATGTCTTCTTTGACCGTCGCCGTGATGGCGACCGGCGTGAGTATGACGGGCGCGGCGGGGACCGCCGGCCACCGGAACCGCGGACCGCGCAGCCGCGTGGGGCGGAGCCCCGCGGACCCGAGCCGCGCCTGCTCGACCCACGCGGCAACGACCCACGCGACGGGCAGGATCGGCGCGGTGGGCCGGATCGGCGCCCGGAGCTCCCCGACGATCGCGTCATTGAACGGCGCGCGATGCCGCGTGGTGACGGTGGCGTGATCATTGAACGCCGCACGCCGCGCGATCAGGGACCGATCACCCGTGATGGCGCCCCGCAGGGGCCCGCCGGACGGAGCCCCGCCCCCGACAAGGGCGCGCCACGCAGCGAGCCATCGAAGGGTGAGGCGAAAGGCGGCGGCGACCCACGCACCGCGCGCCCCCGCACCCCGCCCCCGTTCGACGCGCGCGGCTAACCGCGCGCCGTACCGACGCGCGTCACTGCACGATGGCCCGGGTCCACCGACTCCGGGCCATCAGCCGTATCAGCCCCAGCGAGAGCGCAAAAATCACCAGGAGCTCGAGCAGATCCACCCACGGATTCGCCGCACGCCGCACGAGCGGTTCAAGCAGATCCACAAAGATGGGGTGCACGAGATAGATCCCCAGCACCGAGGGGGCGAGCACCGACAGCGCCCGCCACTGCAGCCACCGCGGATTCGCCAGCGTCAGCATCGCCACGCCAGTCCCCAGCAGCACCGTCCCGGCCACCGCATCCTGCGCGAGACTCACCCCTCGGCCACGCAGCCAGGTCAGCTCCACCACCGACACCACCGCTCCAACCATCGTCAGCAGTGCCCCCTGCCACACCCACGCGGGTCGACGTCCCGCGCGCTGCAGCTGCAGCCCCATGACAAACAAGAGCAACGACAGCATCGGACCGTTGCGCCCATTGAAGGCCACCGGGATCCCCAGCCGTGTTTTGCTATAGGGCTCCATGAGAAGGAACAGCCCATACAGCAGCAGCGCGAGGGTCGTGAGCATCCCGAACGGTTTCGTCTTGTGCAGCGTGAGCACGAGCGCACTCACCGTCACCGCGCTCATCAGCGCCATCAGAAACCAGAGATGGCCATTGGTCCCCTGCAGGAACACCGTGCCAGGGTGCGTGAGAATCCAATGCACATTCCGCGACAGGGCATGCGACCACGCCTGCCAGACGGCGAACCCCGTGGCCTGCTGAAACAGATGGCCCTCATACGGGAGCACGAAGATCACGCACCATACCGCGAAGAGCGTGGCGAGTCGTCGCACCATCCGCCCCGTCGCCTGCCAGATCAGCGCACCATGGGCAGACGGGAGCGTCAGCGCTCCACGCGCAAACGCCCCACGCGCGGCCAGTCCATCCGCCCAGAAATAGCCGGACCAAACAAAGAAGGCGGGCACGGCCCAGCGCGCCAACTGATTGGCGATCGTCGCCATGTCCCAGACATTCCCCACGCGCACCGGTGGCGTGCGGTGCGCAAACGGGGTGGCATGAATCACCAGTACCGCGACAATCGCCAGCACGCGGGCCGCCTCGACACTCTCGAGGCGGCCGCGCGGCGACGTTACTGCAGCGTCTTCTGGCCGAGCGTGTACTTCGCGATCCACTCGTACTCGCGCTGCATGCGATCCAGCTGATGATACCACTCCGTGAAGCCATGCCCTTCACGCGGATAGAAGACCAGCTCCGTCGTCTTCCCACGATTCTTGAGCGCGCGATAGAACTCCATCGGCTGACCAATTGGCACCCGCTCATCGCTGCCACCATGCAGGATCAGCAGCGGCGTCGTGACCTTGTCGCTGTAGCTGATCGCCGACCGTTCCAGCAGATGCTTGATCTGTGGATTGACGATCGAGCCATCGTACTGCGGCTGCCCATTGAAGAACGTATCGATGTACCCCGGGATGTCCGTCGTCCCCGCCATCGACAACAGCGACGGCAGCCCCGCCCCCATCATCGCCGCCTTGAAGCGGCCCGTTTGTGACACCACCCACGACGTCATATAGCCGCCGTAGCTCCACCCTTCAAAGGCCATTCGCGTGGAATCCGCGATTCCCTTACGAATGAGATCATCCACGCCAGTCATGATGTCGCGATAATCGCCGCCACCCCAATCCGGGATGTTGCCACGCATCCACTGCTCCCCGTAGCCCGTCGAACCACGCGGATTCGGATAGAGCACCGCCCAGCCACGCGAGGCCCACGTCTGCCCGGGGCTCGTGCCCCCCTTGAATCCATTGGTGTGCGCCCCCGTCGGGCCACCATGCGCCGACACCAGCAGCGGCACCTTCTGGCCGGCCGTGTAGCCAATCGGCAGCAACAGCACGCCTTCGACCGGCTTGCCATCCTTGCTCTTCCAGCTCACCACCCGCGACTCGCCGAGCGCGACGTCGTTCAACCAGGCATTCGTCTGCGTGACCGCGACGGGTGCGGCGCTCCCGCGCTTGATGTACACCTCGCCCGGGAGATTCGGCGTCTCATACACCAACGCGAGCGTGCGCCCATCCTTGCTGGCCGAGACCCCCTGCACCACGACATCCGTCGTCACCTTGGCGTAGGTCTTCGTGGCCAGCGTATACGCATACAGCGTCTGCCAGACGCGATCGCTCGCGCTGAACCAGAGCTGCTGTCCATCGGGGGACCAGCGGGGCTGTCCGACGCTCACATCAAACGAGGCCACCGCATGATCGGTGAGCACCTTGGTCGCGACATCCATCGTCACGAGATGATCATTCCGCAGCGTGCGCGGCATGATGCCGTCCTTGTACCCCGGCCACTCATCTTTCAGCTGCGTAAAGGCAATCGTCCGGCCATCCGGCGAGAACTGCGGGGTGCTCTCCGCGCTGCCATCAGTCGTGAGTGCCTCGAGCTGCTTCGTGGCAATCGTCACCACATACGCATCGCGCCGCTCGTCGCGAATCAACGTGGTCGGTGACGCATCAAAGGCGAGCTTGGTCCCATCGGGGGACCAGGACGGCGCACCACGCACCGTGAACGCCCCACTGGTGATCTTTGTCGCCTGCTTCGTGGCCACGTCAATCACCCACAACTGGCTCAACCGCAAATCTCCTTCATACACCTTCGCATCATCGCGACGGCGCGCCTTCGCTTCGGCGTCGCGCGTCAGCGAATCCGTCGTGAGATAAGCAATGCGCGCACCATCCGGCGACCAGGCATACGCACTCACCCCATCGCGCGCGTTCGTCAGCACCGTCGCTTCGCCGCCATCGGCCGGCAGGAGCCACAGCTGCGGCCGGGGCTCCTCACCGGCGGCCGCCGTCCCGCGCGCACTCACAAAGACAATCGTCGCGCCATCCGGCGACCACTGCGGCTGCGATTCGCCACGCTCACTCGCCGTAAGCTGCCGCGATGGGCCACCCGCCGCCGACACAATGAATACATGCGACCGCCGGTTATGCGTGTCGCCGAGCGCCGTGTCCCCCTTGGCACCGGGATGTTCCCACGCACTGACCGTGTACAGCACCCGGTCACCTGACGGAGAAATGGCCGCACCGCCCACGCTCCGCACGCGCATGAGATCCGCGGTGGTCATGGGGCGCTTGGCCTGCGCAGAGAGCAGGAGTGGAACGCCGAACGCCACGAACGGCGTCAGGCGAAGAGCGAATCGTCGCATGGCAGGAGGGGAGGAACGTGAAACAGACCGGGCGCCAGGGCGCCCCGTGAACCAGCGGCGAGCGCCGCTTACAAATCGGACAACAGAATCGGACGGCCGGTGTGATAGCCCTGCAGCAGCGTGAAGCCCAAGGCGCGGCAGACATCGGCATCGGCCGCCGACTCCACCCCTTCGGCCAGCGTAATGGAACCGATATCGTGCACCATCCGCACGAGGTCGCGCACGACCTTCTGCTTCCGTTCACTCGCGAGATGAATATCGCGAATGAGCCCCATGTCGAACTTCACGAAGTGCGCCGGGATCTCCGCCAGCTCGTTGATGCGCGCTTCGCCGGCACCAAAGTCGTCGTAGGCAAAGCGCAGCGCCATCCCTTCGAGCCGGCTCGCAAGATCGCGCATCTTCGCCACCTCGACCACGGCGGTTTCGTGGATCTCCACGATCAACTCCCCCACCCCGGTCTCCTGCTGCAGCTGCGTCAGCCCGCGCAGAAATCCTTCGGTGAAGGTCTCGGCCGGATGCGTATTCACGAACACGCGCGCCCCGGGTTTCCGCTTGGCTATCTCGCGCACGCCATGCGTCCGGAAGGCATCGCTCAACGCCACTTCCTTCCCCAGGAGCTTGGCGAGCCGGAAGAGATCCAGCGGCGACTTCGGCAACCCGGGATGGGTGCACCGCCCCAGCAGTTCGTAGGCGAACAACCCGCCCGAGGCGGCCTCGACAATCGGCTGTGCCGCACCAGTCAGCCCAACCCCACCCAGGAATTCCAGAAACTCGGCTTCGTTCCGGACAAACTTTTCGCTGAGGATCGCGTCCTTGGGCACCACAAATGTGCGGCCTTCGGTGGAGGCCGTTGCCTCCGCGACCGCCTCGGTCCGCCCCAACCGATACTCGGCGTTGCCGAAATGGACGACGTCGTTGGCATGGATGCGGGTCGGCACGGTGATCCGCTGCCGGTTCACGAAGGTGCCATTCGTGCTCTGACGGTCCGTGAGCAGCAATGCGCCATCGCCATCACGGGAAAACTCCGCGTGATGACGACTCAGCCCACGCGCTTCCACCAGCAGGTCGCTCCCCGGGTCACGCCCGATCTGGAACGGCAGCCGTCGAATCGTGTGGCGGACGAGTGATCCGTCCGAGGCGATGCTTTCTAAAAACCAGGTCGGTTCCATGCGGCCTTGGTGTCGTTCACGCGGTACAACGAACCAGTAATGTAGTCACTCCGAACCGGTGACCGCGACCGTAGGAATCGCGCAAAGAGAACCGATGCAACCGGAATCCCGAACCGGACCGCCGGTACAAGGCGGTCCGGTCGGAGGAGAGGCCCTTAGCGGACCGTCCGCCGTTCCTTATTCGCGTTGCTGATCTGCAGGTCGAAGCCCTGCGGCGTCGTGGTGTGGTAGCTCTTGTACTTCGCCGCTTCGGAGTGGATGTCGCCCTTGCCACCGGTATCATCGCGGCTGTTCAGCCCACGAGACGTCAGATCCGCCTTCACCTTATCGGTGTCCCACGGATCAATCCCGAAGGAAACATGGCCGATCTGGACCCGGCGCTGCGCCGGCATCTGGAACCCCGGGGCGTTCGCGTTCCCCCCGCGGATGATGATGTTCCCCAGATCACCGATTTCCGTTTCGTTCTGACTCCCCTCGTCACCGGTCGGCTTCCACCCCAGCAGCGCCTGATAGAACGCCGCCGTCTCCTTATAGCTCGTCACCTCAAAGGAGATGTGGTCGAGCCACACCGTCGACCAGTTCGTGGCGTCAAACGGGGCGGGCGTCGGGGCCGGCGCCTTTGACGCCGTCTTCCGCGCCTTCAGATGGGCGTCGTTCGAGATCTGGACATCAAAGCCGTCCGGATCCTTCACGTGGAAGCTCTCAAAGCCCTTGCCGTCGTTGTCCGCCACCGGATTCAGCCCGCGCTTCTTCAGCTCGGCTTCCACCGTCTTGGCATTCCACGGAGTGATCACCCAGCAGAAGGAATCCCACACGACGTTGCGCGGCGGCCGGGCCATCCCGCCCCCGCGTCCACCACGCCCCCCTGCGGAGTCCCCCGGCGCACGCGCTGGCGGGGCCGGCGGCGGCGGTGGCGGCTGATACCCCCCGCGGATCTCCACCGCGCCAATCCCCCCCACGTCCATCACGATCGTCGTACCGTCATCGCTGCGGACCTTCCAGTTCATCAGCGCCGCGTAGTACGCCGCTTCCTTCTTGGGATCGACGGCCTGCATGCGGAAATGATCCAGCGCCACCGTCTTCCACCCGGTGGCGGCGAACGGGGCCTTGGCCGGGGTCGTATCACAGGCCGGTGTACCGGCCCGGGCACCACCGCAGCTGCCCTGCGCCGATGCGCCCTGGAGCGGCGCAGCGAGGAGCAGACCGGCCACCGTCAGAGTGGTGACGGTGCGATCAACCAGCGGACGGCGGAGCCGGGGAGCCCCGGCAGACGAAAGGAACGGCTTCATAGAGACTCCCGCGACGATCAGGTCGCGTGGCGGGGTGCCCCCCACAACGGGGGCCACCGGACTGAGACGGTGGGGGCGGGATGGCAGAACATGCGCCGCCGATAAATGACTGGCAAGCAATCGGCGGCCCACCCCGGGCCACCGATCCCGCCCCCACGACCCCGCCCACCCCGTCAGAACTTCCAGTTAATCCCCCCCACCGGCAGGAACGAGGTCTGCTCACGCCACTGCGCCCGCCCGGTCTTCGGATTCCAGTCCAGCGTCGTCTTGTTGAGCCGGTTCGTCACGTTCTGCAGCTCGATGTACGTCGTGAGCCAGGTCCCCTTGATCGGCAGCCGGTTATCAAAGCGCAGATCCATCCGGAAATAATTCGGCGCCCGATCGGCATTGAGCTGCGACACGTCAAAGACCAGCCGGTTCTGCGCCTGACTCAGATTCGTGAGCAGTGGCGTCGTCGGACGCCCCGTCCCCCAACTCACCCGCGTCGAAAACTCTCGGCGCACCCCGGACTTCGCCCCCAGAATCATCGTCACCAGGTCCGGGGTATCGTACGCCCCACGACGCCAGATACCATCGAGTGCCCGGTGCTGCACCGACGAATGCGTGTAGCTCAGCTGCCCATACGTCCGCCCAGTGAACTTCTGCTGGACGAACAGCTCCACCCCCTTCGCGCGCCCCGGTCCTCGGCTCACCATGGGAATCGTCACGGCGCCAATCCCGAAATCATCGCCCGTGTTCGCCACCGACAGCATCGGATAGTCACGGGAGACCGGATAGTCGGCGTACCGCTTGTCGAACCCTTCGACGGAGATCAGCAGGTCGCTCCGCGGCGTCCACCGCAGCGAGGCAATTGCCTGGTCGGCACGCATCGGGGCCAGCGACGCGTTCGCCGACACATTCGCCGTGATGAAGAGGGGCACCTGCTGATGGTAGCGCCCCCAGGTGCCGCTGAGCGCCAGCTGCTCGGTGAGATGCCAGGTGGCCGACGCCCGCGGCGACACGCGCACCGCCTGCCGCGCCTGATAGCGATCGACGCGCGCACTCGCCACCAGATCCACCGCACCCATGGTGCGCGTCAGTTCGAGCCAGCTGCCCAGCAGCGGCGTCGCCGTGGACTGCGCCACCTGCACCGCGTCCACCCGCCCCGGCGTCGGGAGCAGCGGATTTTGCACCCCAAACGGCGCCTGCAGATCGCTGCGCAACGCCAGCCGCTTTGCACTCAGGCCGGTGGAGAGATCGGCCACGCCGGGGAACGACCACTGCAGTTCATAGCGCGCCGTGAGATCGGTATCGCGCGAGTCCGAGTCAAAGACCGGCGTGCTGCTGACGAGCGATTCGATCGTGCGCACACGGGTCTGCGTCGTCGCGGCGCTCAACACCAGCGTGCTGGAGCCGCGCTGGCCGAGGAGCTGATGCCAGGTGGCGCCACCGATCCAGCGATTGCCGCGGAAGGCGGTGCTGCCGAGGGGCCGGGCGTCGGTGGTATCCGCCGCGTTGCTCTTGAAGGTGATGTGATCAAGGCCGCCCAGTCCCACGAGGGCGAACGTGGTCCGCGGCGACGGATGCCAGGCGAGCTTCGTCTGAAAGTTCGTGGTGTACGGCGTGGCGGTCAGCCCGAGGGCCGGCGCCAGCAGGTCGAGATAGCTCTGTCGTGCCGACATAATGACGGAGGCCGTGCGCCCCAGCGGCCCTTCGGCAATAAGCCCGGCCCCGGCGGTGCTGAGATCAAATTCGGTCCGCCAGGCGTCACTGGTGCCTTCCCGGAGTCCGACATCAAGGACACTCGAGAGGCGATTGCCGTACTTCGACGCGAAGCCGCCCGCCATGAAGGTGGCATCGCGCACGAGTTCGTTGTTGATCATGCCAATGGGGCCACCGGTGGTCCCCTGATCAGCAAAGTGATTGATATTGGCCACCTCGATGCCGTCAATGAGCGTGAGATTTTCGATGGTGGAGCCACCACGGGCGATGATGTCGTTGCGCGAGTCGTTGCCGGAGACGACGCCGGGGAGTGCCTGCACGAGGCGGCTCACGTCGCCCACCGCGCCGGGGGAGCGGCGGATTTCCGCGTAGCTCAGCGCGACCCGTGAGTTGGGCATCTGGCGTGGCGGGGCAAGCGACTGGCCGCCCCCCTGCACCGTGACCGCCGAGAGAGCGGCCGCCGCGCTTTCCAGTTCAATCACCGTTTGCGTCGCGCGTCCCGGGACCACGAGCAGATCGGGCTTGAGCGTCAGGCGATACCCGAGGCGGGCGATGCGAAGCGTGACGGTACCATCGGGGACCCGCTGCACCGTGAACCGCCCGGTGCTGTCGGTGCGAGCGCCAAGGGTGCTCCCGACCACGGTGATCTGGGCGTCGGCGACCGGGTGTTTGGTGGTCTGGTCGAGGACGGTGCCGGTGATGCGTCCGGCGGCCGATGGTGGCTGGGCGGCGGGGGTCGACGGCGCAGCGGTCGGCCCGCTGGCCGACTGGGCCGAGGCCAGCGCGGGGTGCGTGGCGAGGACCACGAGGAGGGCGAGAGGGAACCGGTGGCGGCGGAAACGTGAGGACATGGATGGAGACATGGCAGTGGAGACGGGCAGAAAGTGGTGAGGGCGTGGTGCGATCAGCGCGACGGGAGATCTCATTAGAAACGGCATTCGCTTTGTTGACACTGTTATCTCATGGTCAAAAAAAATGGCCGGCGGTGAGGGCGGGGTTACCCATGCTGCAGCCCGTCCAGCATGGTGACCGACATGGCGCGAGTCATGGCCAGGAAGTGCTCGGCGGGGAGGAGGTTCATGGTCACGACCATCGCCGCCAGCCCATGGACGCCGGCCCAGAGCACCATCGTGGCCTGTGGTACCGCCAGCGTTCCGATCCCGCCGGTCGCCGCGAGCGCCCCCACGGCCTGCCCCAGCACGCCGAAGCCGGCATCGCTGGCGACCTCCTCCATGGTGAGCCCCATCCCCATCTCCGGGCGTTCCAGGAACATCAGCCGGTACAGCGCCGGGTTCTCGATGGCGAATTGCACATACGCCTGCGCCTGCGCCATCAGCCGAGCGCGGGGAGCGGAAGCCGATCGGTCGGCCGCGGCCAGGACGGCACTGAACCGGGCGAAGTACAGGTTGCACACCTCTTTCAGCAGGGCGTCGCGATCGGCGAAATGCCGATACAGCGCCGTCGGCGAATACCCCGCCTCCTCGGCGACCTCCCGCAGGGAGAACCGCTGGTAGCCGTGCGCCACGAGCTGCCGCTGGGCGATCTGCAGCACGTGGTCGCGGAGCTGCAGCCGCTCCGCTTCCCGTCGGGCCGCCGACCGGGCCCGGGCACGATCGGCCCGTGTGGCGGGGTGGCGCTCAGCCGGATCGGCGTCGGACGAGAGGGACAGAGGCGTCGTGAGCATACCACATTATGTTAACAGTGTAAACTTTCCTGTCAAGAGGCGGGGTGGGGTGGTGGCCGTCTACGCGCTGGACCCCGGCGGTCCCAGCACCTTGACCGTCCACCGGGTCCCCTGCTGGTTCGTGACCGTCACCGCGTCCACCACCCGGTACCGCTCACCGATCTGCGCCCACCGCGCCAGGTTCTTGGGGGTCTCATGCATGGAGACCAGCAGCAGCCCCCCTGGGGCGAGAAAGCCCTCATACTGCCGGAGCCCCCGCATCAGGTCGCTGAAGTAGTAGGCGCTCTCATTGAACACGATCAGGTCGAACCGCTCGTCGGTCGCGAAATCGTGCATGTCCCCCGCCACAAAGGCCGTCGTCGCCGACGCCTTGGGGGCCAGTCGCTGGATGGGCTCCGCGAAATCCACCCCCACATACCGCGCGTACCCACCACGCAGCAGCTCCAGGAAGGTGCCGGCCCCGCACCCGACATCGAGCAGGGCCCCCTGCGGCGCCAAACGCGCCACGTAGCCGGCCAGGATCGCATGATGGCCGAGTTCGTCGAGCGCCTGCAAACGATCCCACGCGCCGTCCGCCCATTCAGCGTTCCAGCGCGCTTCACGGTCGCGCCCCACGGCGCGACGAACTGCTCGCGCCAGACGCGCGGACCAGGATAAAGCCGTCATGCGACTCGGGTGGCGGGACACCGTTCGGATTCACAGCGGGGGACGCCACGCACACGGTGGCGTACGGAAGCTTCTCCCCTGGCCGAATCCCGCAACAAGCGGCCCCGACCGCTCTTAACGCCCCCTTAACCGCCGCCCCCATCGGCGAGCCGACCCGAGATCCACGTCTCGCGCGACTGGCGATCGCCCCAGCGCCCCCGTCATCTTCCGACGTCATGCGCACCATGTTCCGGCAACTCCGCGATCTGCTCACCCCCTACGACCGGCGCCGCGCCGCGCTCGTCCTTGGCATGATCGTGCTGATGGCCCTCCTCGATGTCGTCGGGGTCGCCTCCATCATGCCGTTCATGTCGGTGCTCGCCAAGCCAGAGGTCGTCCAGACCAACGCGATGCTGGCGCGCCTCTATCAGGGCCTCGGCTTCACCGATCCGCAACGCTTTCTCTTCGCCCTTGGCATCGCGGTCTTCGTCACCCTCGTGACCTCGCAGGCCTTCAAAGCGCTCACGACGTATGCGCAGCTCCGCTTCTCGCTGATGCGGGAATACAGCCTCAGCGCGCGACTCGTGGCCGGATACCTGCGGCAGCCCTACGAATGGTTCCTGAATCGCCATAGCGCCGACCTTGGCAAGGCCGTGCTTTCCGAGGTCAGTCAGGTCATCTACAACGCGATGATGCCCATGATGGTCCTCGTGGCACAGGGGATCGTCGCGGTGGCATTGCTCGCCCTGCTGCTGGCGGTGAACACGCAGCTCGCCCTCACCGCCGGCGCCGTCCTCGCCGTCGCCTATGGCCTCGTCTATGGGCTGACGACGCGCCTCGTTGGGCGGCTGGGGAGTGAACGGCTCGCCGCCAACGAAGCCCGCTATCGCGTCGTCGCCGAGGCCTTTGGCGGCGTGAAGGAAATCAAGATCGGCGGCCACGAACAGGGGTATGTCACCCGGTTCGAACTACCAGCCCGGCGCTTCGCCACCCATCAGGCCGCGTCCCAGGTGATCGCGCAGATGCCCCGCTTCGCCCTCGAAGCGGTGGCCTTCGGTGGGATGGTGCTCGTCGTCCTCGTGCTGATGAAAGGCTCCGGGAACCTCGCCACCGTGCTCCCGATCGTGGCGCTCTATGCCTTCGCCGGGTATCGCCTCATGCCGGCGGCACAGCAGATGTACGCGAGTCTCTCGACGATGCGCTACACCGTCGCAGCGCTCGACAAGCTGCATGCGGATGTGATGGCCCTCCCGCCGGAACCCTCGGTCACGAGCGTCGCCGCGCCGGTCACGCCGCTCCCGGTGCGCACCGACATCACCCTCGAGCACGTCACCTATCGCTATCCCAGCGCCCCGCAGCCGGCGCTGCAGGATCTCAGCCTCCGCATCCCGGCGCGGCAGACGGTCGGCCTCGTGGGCACCACGGGCAGTGGCAAGACCACCACGGTGGATCTGATTCTTGCGCTGCTCGAACCGCACGCGGGCGCCCTGTGCGTGGATGGCACCCCCATCACCGCCGCGAACCGCCGCGCCTGGCAACGGAGCATTGGCTACGTCCCGCAGCAGATCTATCTCGCCGATGATTCCGTGGCCGCAAACATTGCCTTTGGCGTGCCACGCGACCAGATCGATCGGAGCGCCGTCGAGCGGGCGGCCCGTATCGCGAATCTGCACGAGTTCGTCACCACGCAGATGCCCGACGGCTACGATACCGCTGTCGGGGAACGCGGCGTCCGCCTCTCCGGAGGCCAGCGGCAGCGCATCGGCATCGCGCGGGCGCTCTATCATCAGCCGCAGGTGCTCATTCTCGACGAAGCCACCAGCGCGCTCGACAACCTCACCGAGCAGGCGGTCATGGAGGCCGTCTACAACCTCGGCCGCGAGGTCACGGTGATCCTCATCGCGCACCGCCTCTCCACGGTGCGCGCCGCTGACCGGATCTTCCTCCTGCGCGGCGGGCAGGTGGCCGCGCAGGGGACATTCGAAGAACTCGTGGCGACCGACGACGCCTTCCGCGCCATGGCGGCGCAGGACAGCTAAGCGCGGATCTGCTGCACGGTCGATCGGCTACTTCGGTTCCTTTACCACCGGGATGGTGTAGGTCTTGCCAAGCGCCTGCTGATATTCGGTGAAGAGCGCCTTGATGCCAGCGAACTCCTGCTTCACCGCCGCACGGAACGCCGGCTGCGTGGCAAAGTCAAAGAGCACCGCCGTCATTGCCTGCGCATCGACGGTGAAGCCGGCGTGCCCCACCGGACCCAGCGCATCCTGCTCCATCTCGTAGGTGTGATAGCCGCCATTTGAGGTCCACGCGCTGATCCCCACGCCGGGAATCGCGCTGGAGGCGCTGCCGGTCTCTTCCCACCCCTGCGGCTTCCCGGGCTCCATCGCGATCTTGCCGCCGCCGTACCGCTTCACATGCGCAAAGGCGAGTTCGTTCAGCGTCCCCACCGAGATCCCGTCGCGCATGGAGCCGTAGGTTTCGATTTTCACCTTGGTGCCCGTTGCCAGCGCCGCGGCCCGCGCGGCATCATCGACGAGCTGGCGGATCTGCCGCAGATACACTTCGTCGGGATAGCGGATATAGAAGTCCGCGACCGCGCGATCGGGGACAACGTTCGGCGCCTTGCCCCCTTCGGTAATGATCCCCTGAATGCGCGTCTCCGGACGGAACGTCCCGCGCAGCGCATCGATGTTGTCAAACAGATGCCGCACGGCCGTGAGCGCGTTCCGCCCATCCCACGGCGTCATCTGATGCGCGGGCGCGCCGGTGAAGGTGAACTTCACGCCATCAATGTTGAGGCAGCAGGAGCCGAAGCCAGGCGCCGCCCGCGTGGAGTTGAGACTGGAGTGGCTCCGCACCACGATATCGAGGCCGTCAAAGACGCCCTTCTCGAGCATCACCGTCTTCACCGGTGGCGGCATCATCTCTTCGGCTGGCGTCCCAATCACCACGACACGCCCGGGGGTCTTGGTCGCGATCAGCCACTCGGCCAGCGCCTGTGCCGCCGCGAGCCCCACCGGCCCCTGCGCCGAATGCTGGTCGCCGTGGAAATCCCCCTGCGTGCCGCGCAATGCGTCGTATTCGACGACGACGCCGAGGGCGGGGCCGCCGGTGGTCTTGCGATGACGCGCCACGAAGCCAGTCGCGAAGCCTCCGGAGCCGGTGGTCACCTCATAATCATGCGCCCGCAGCCAGTCCGTGAGCATCTTGACCGACCGCTCCTCCTTGAAGCCAATCTCCGGATGCTTCGTGATGTCATCGGCCATCGCCAGCAGCTCGGCGTCCATCAGCGCCTTGGCGCGCGCCGCGACCTGATCGCGGGTGGCATTCGGCTGTGAGAGTTTGGCGGTCCACCCGGCGACGTCGACAGACTTTTGCAGCGCCCCCAGCTTCTGCACCACCTCTTTGGCGGCTTCACGCTCGGTCGGGGTTTCCTGTGCGGCCAACGGTGGCAGCACAGTCAGGGTGGCAAGGGCCACCAGTGAGCGGACAGCAAATCGACGCATGGCTACGGGGGTCGGGGAACAGACAGCCGGAAGACCTTCCACGGATCTCCGCGACAGTACGGCCGAACCATGGGCCATGCAAGCCGCGATTCCATGGTACCTTTTCTCGTATGACTGCTGCTGCCTCCCGTCGCGCGCTGGCGCCCCCCTGTTTCGTCGGGGCGGCCCTGTTGACCGCCCTCCCGGGTGTTCTCTGGCCTGCGCCGGTCGCGGCCCAAGCCGCGCCGCCGCGCCCGGCCAGCGGTGCGCAGGTCAACGGGCTGGTGCATGACAGCCTCGCGCATCAGCCGCTCAGCGGCGCGATGGTGCAACTGGTGGGCGCCGAGCCCGGTTCGACCTTTCTGCGTTCCACGCTGTCCGATTCGACCGGACGGTTCGTGCTGCGCGACATCCCCGATGGCCGCTACACGATTGGCTTCTTTCACCCGGTGCTGGATTCGCTGGGGCTCGAGCCGACGCTACGCGAGGTGCTCGTACAGAATCACCGCGATACCCGGATCGATCTGGCGACCCCGTCGGCGGCGCGGTTACGGCGCGCGGTCTGTGGTCCATCACCATCGGGAGCACCGGGTGGCGTGCTGTTGGGCACCGTGCACGACGCGCGCCAGGGCGCGCCACTCGCCAATGCCACGGTGACGGTAGAGTGGCTTGAGCTCTCGTTTGGGAGCGGCGGGGTTACGCGGCGGACGCCGCGCCTGACCCTCACCACGCGCGAGAACGGCTGGTACGCGCTCTGTCAGCTCCCGAATCCCGGATCGGTGTGGCTTTCGGCCTCACGCAGCAGCGACAGCACCGATGTGCTGGAAATACCGATGTCCGCTGAGGGGGTCGTGCGCCGTGAGCTCTATCTGGGATCTGCACGAACCGTCGTGCGTGCGGACAGCACCACACGCCCCGGGGTCCCCGATTCGTTGCGCCTGCCGGCGCGGAAGGTGCATGTCGGAGATGGACGACTGACGGGTGGTGTGGTGGCGCTGGCGAGCGGAAGACCGCTGACCGGCGTCCAGGTGGGGGTCGTGAATGGTCCCGTGACGCGCACGAATGAGAAGGGAGAGTTTACCCTCACCGATGCACCAACGGGCACCCGGTTGCTGGAAGTGCGGGCGGTGGGCTATTACCCCGAACGGCGGCCGGTGAACATCATCGACAGTGCCCCACCGGAAGCGATTCGCCTGAACACCCTGCGCGCCGTGCTCGATACGGTGCGCATTGCCGGCAATCGCGTGGGCGCCGCCACCCTGAGTGGCTTCGCCGAGCGGCAGCGCACCGGCATGGGACGATTTTTCAGTGATGCGGATATCATGCGTCGCAACCCAATCGTCACGTCAGATCTCTTTCGCAATCTGGTGGCCGGCGTCTATCTCGACGGCTTCGATCCGGAAGCCCGCATTGAGATGCGCAGTGTCTTCGAGGAGCGGTGCGTCCCCACGTTTTACGTAAACGATCGGCAGATGCCCAATCTCTCCGCCGGGGATCTCGATTCGGTGGTGAAGCCCGGCGAAATCCGCGCCATCGAGGTCTATTCCTCGACCAATGTCCCCGCGCAATTTCAGGTTGCGATGAATGGCTGTGGGGCGATCGTGATTTGGACGAAGACCGCGCCGCCATGACCTCGCGGCGCACCTTTCTCGCGCAGCTTGCGGGCGCCGCACCGCTGGTGCTGCTCGCCCCGGCCTGCGGCGCGCGTCTCACGCGGCGTACGCCGGGGCAAGAGCGTGCGACGCAACTGCTCATCGTAGGTGGCAGCCTGGGGGGCTGTGCCGCGGCGCTTGCGGCCTGCGAGGCGGGGCTTCAGGTGATCCTCACCGAGGAAACGGATTGGATTGGTGGCCAGCTCACCGCGCAAGCCGTTCCCCCCGATGAAAATCAGTGGATCGAATCGCATGGGGGCACGCGCCGCTATCAGGCGCTGCGTCAGGCGATGCGCGACGCCATCCGCGCACGCCCCACGCTCAATGCACGGGCACGCAGCAATCCCACGCTGAACCCGGGCAATGGCTGGGTCTCGCGCGTCTGCGTCGAGCCGACGGTTGCCCTCGCCGTGCTGGAAGCCCAGCTCGCGCCGCATGTGGCGAGCGGTCGCCTCACCATCTTGCGACGGCATGTCGCGATCGCCGCCGATGTCGACGGGGCACGCGTGCGCAGTGTCGTCGTGCGTGATCTCGAGACCGGCCGGGAGCAGCTGCTCCACGCCACCTACGTCGCCGACGCCACCGA
>JBEIUK010000067.1:0-13127 GCA_040374415.1 Gemmatimonadaceae bacterium
ACGCAGTTCCCCGGCGACACCATTCGCGTGGTGCTCTTCCACGACTCCGCCGAGGAAATTCCGATGGCGACGCTCGCCCGGGCGCAGGTTGGGCCGTACCACACGAATACGGCAGAAGGGCTCAAGCAGGCGCGGCGCATTCTGATGGGCCAGAAAAAAGACATGCGCCAGATCATCATGATCACCGACGGCAAGCCGTCAGCGCTCACCATGCCGGATGGGCAGATTTACAAGAATTCGATGGGGCTCGACGGCTATGTGATCGCGGAGACGCTGCGCGAAGTGGCGGCCTGCCGAAAGAGCGGTATCGTGATCAACACCTTCATGCTCGCACGCGACCGGGCGCTGGTCGAATTCGTCAAGCGCGTCTGTGAGATCAGCCGAGGGAAGGCCTACTTCACCAACACCATGTCCCTGGGGCAATTCGTGTTGATGGACTTCCTGCGCCGGAAGACCAAGCGCGTGGGGTGACTGGCTTACCAGCCACCCATGCGCAGGAGCATCACCGGCACCGTCCGCAGCATGATCCAGAGATCTTCCCAGAGGGACTGCTGGCGCATGTACTGCAGATCGAAGGACACCTTGCGGCGCACATCATCAATCGTGCTGTCATACGGGTTGCAGACCTGCGCGAGGCCGGTGATCCCGGGCTTGACGCGCTGACGGAGCTGGTAGTCATCCACCTGCTCGCGCAGGCGGATGAAAATGGACGGTCGCTCCGGTCGCGGCCCGACCATGTTCATGTCGCCACGCAGGACATTTACGAGCTGCGGCAACTCATCGATCCGCGTCGCCCGGATGATGCGCCCCACGGTCGTCACGCGGCTGTCATTCTTGGTAGCCCACACCGCGACGCCATCCGCTTCCGCATCCACGCGCATGGAGCGGAACTTGTAGATCGTGAAGGGGCTCCCGCCGAGGTCTTCCCGACGCCGTTCGCGGAGCGCACGGGTGTGCGCCCAGCGCCGATCGAGCCCGATCCGTGTCTGTGAATAGAGCACGGGACCGCGCGAGGTGAGCTTAATGATCGCGGCCGTGGCCACCATGACCGGCGCTGCGATAATCAACGCCGCGAGCGCGACGACGAAGTTGAAGGCACGCGAGGCGAGTTCGGAGCGCTCGTTCGGCTCGAAGTCCAACGGGCCTTCATGAATCACCGGGAAGGTGCCACGCGACAGCGGAGGCGCCGCTGGGGCGTAGGCCCGGGCGTCCCAATAGACAGGAGCCATTAGCGGTCGCGGCTCCCCACGTCGGTCAGGGCCGTGATACGCCATGGTCCGCTCCGGAAGAGGTGAGGTGACATCCTGTGCATACGCGGATCACTCCTGACGGCTGTAGTACCACTGCAGGAACTGGATGATGGCGAAGAAGACGGACGAGATGATGAAGAACACCTGCACCACCATCTGCCAGTTGATGTGCTTTTTGAGCGGGATGCGGACTTCATCGCCGGACCGCACATCGACCTGCTCCAGCGTGGCGCCTCGACTGATCGCCTCACGCGACGCTTTCGCCGTCAGCACGGTCCGGTTGTTTCGCACCACTTCCAGCTCGGTGAGATTGGCCTCGGTCACGGGACCACCGGCAAGCATCAGCAGTTCAGTCAGCGGGCGGTCTGGGGACGCCCAGTAGAAGCCGGGGCGCCCAACGGCGCCCACCACCGAGACCTGCGTGAGCAGCACGGTACGGAGCTGCACGTTCTTCACGTACCGCGTGACATGTCGCACGACGACCCCTGACAGCTCCGCCCGCAGCACGCCCTTGAGCGACAGCTCCGGGAGATTCAGCATCGCCACCTGCAGGCCATCCCGGACGACCAGGGTGTCGGTGCGCGGGGCGTCGATGGTCATCGTGGTGACGAAGCGATCGCCGACGTGGAAATCCCCGTCCTGCAGTCGCAGACGGAGATCGGCCAGCTCTTGCATCTGGGCGATGCGGGCTTTGGACGCCTTCGCCGGCGCCTGCGTCTCGAGCGTCTGCAGGCGCGCCGTCAACTCCGCGCGGGACGCCCGCTGCCAGTTGCTCACGGCCGCTGGCGTCGCCTGCGCCGAGAGGTTCGGCACGGCGGGCGCGAACCCGGCGATCCCGACCACGAGCGCGATCCAGTGCGGCGCACGCACGGCGGTCATCCGATCTCCTGCGTCAGACGGGCCGCTTCCGGCTCCGGTCGCCCGAGGCGCTCGGTCGCCGGTGCGTCATGCGCGGCGTACTCGTGATAGTAGGAGTAGTACCGATAGGGACCGGTGAGCGCGATCGAATTGAGCACCGCACCCATGACGGTGACGGGGAGCGAATCGACCACTTCCAGCTTGGCGCGGGCCATCTTGCAGTCGGTGGCGCCGGCGCGCAGCACCACTGCCAGATTGCCCGTCGCCGTTGCCAGCGCGTAGGCATCAAAGCCAGCGCCCAGGGGCGGCGAATCCACCACCACGACATCGAATTCCGCCGCCATCTGGACGATCAACTGCGGGAGGCGTGGGGTCGCCAACAGCTCGGGGGCCCGGCGGCGCCGAGCACCGGCCGGCATCAGCGTGAGATTCGGATGCGCGGTGACCGGATGCAGCACTTCGGCGATCAAGGCGGCGCCATCGAGGAATTCCACGAGGCCCGGACGTTCAGCGACGCCGAAGGTGCGCGCTAATTCACCGCGGCGCAGATCCCCGTCGATGAGGAGCGTGCGCGCACCGGATTCGGCGAAGGAAAGCGCCAGATTGGAGGCGGCCATCGACTTCCCGTCGTTGGGGCCGGGGCTGCTGATCGTCAGGGCGAACGGCCGGTTCGGATTGGCCGCGTAGCGCACATTCATGCGAATGGAGCGGAACGCTTCCACCGCTTGGGCTTCGCGCTCCATGGTGCTCCGCTTTCCCTTCACCTGAAGATCCGGGACGACGCCCAGGACAAAGAGGCCGAGATCGTTGGACGCCTGCTCTGGATAGCGGAAGCGGGAGTCCACCTGATCGATGATGATGGCCAGCACCACCGCGAGACCGAGCGCCGCAATGACGGCGCCGAGGATGATGACCGGGGCCGTGTTGCGATTGGGCTTGAGTGGTGCGACGGCGGAGTCCATGACGGAGACGTCGGCCAGCGCGGAGGCTTCCGCGAGGCGCGCCTTCGAGGCTTCCATGTCGAGACTGCGGTACATATCGACGGCGGCTTCGACTTGTCGCTTGAGCCGCTGTTCTTCGATGGTGCGCGCCGGGATGCCCCGCAGGTCGCGTCCACTGAGATCGATATTGCCGCGGAGCTGGTCCTCGCGCCGTTGCAGCTGCGCGAGGAATTCGCGGGTCGTCGCCGGGACCGTGACCGACCGGAGATTCGCCAGCGCCTCCCGTTCGCGAACCACCAGCGGATTTTCATCCATGAAGGTGTCGCGCAACCGGCGCAGATTCGTCTCGCGATCCGCCTGTTCCTTGAGGGTGTTCCGGAGATTCTCCGCGGCGGGATCGGCGGCGATGAGCGGAATGGAGAGCAGCGCTTCGCGCGTCATGCCGCCGGTATCGTTGGCTTGCGCGAGGACCCGTTGAATCGATTCGCGATCGTGCCGGTAGTTCTCGACGAGGACTTTGTCGCGGAAGAAGGCGTCGAAGGCGGGGTTGGTGGTCAGCTCGATGCCGGCGATCGCGGACGGGCGCTCCCCGGGCTCGGTCGCCGTCTTCACCTGGAACTGCTTCAGCGCTTCTTCGGCGGCGGCGAGGTTCTCGGCGGCGTACTGCCGGCGGCCTTCGAGGATCCGCGAGAGCGACGTGACATTCTTGGTCTTCGTGGACTTGGCCACGGTGACAAACTGCTGCACCCACGCATTGAGCGTGGCGGCGGTCCGTTCCGAGTTCGGCCCGGAGAGATTCAGGAAGATGAGCGGGCTCCCCTCGGTGGGCTGCAACCGCAGCTTCTTCCGGAGATCCGAGGAGGTTTCGCGGGGCGTTTGCACCCGGAAGGCGACACTTTTCCGCCCGGCGAGCGCCCGGACGCCGGGCTGCCACTGGAAGCCCACGGGACGCCCAATGGAGTCGGCCAGGTTCCCGGTTTCCACATCGAGGCCGGCCTTCAGCGCCAGCTTGTAGCGTGCGTCG
Organism: Gemmatimonadaceae bacterium; assembly: GCA_040374415.1. Lineage (GTDB taxonomy): Bacteria > Gemmatimonadota > Gemmatimonadetes > Gemmatimonadales > Gemmatimonadaceae > Gemmatimonas. The sequence continues at coordinate 4,074 of JBEIUK010000067.1, forward strand.
GTGATCGTCAGGACGTAATCGCCCGGCTTCATGCGCGGGGCGACGCGGAAGGAGCGGAAGAGGGTGCTGTCCGCCTGGCGCGCCGGCGCCACGAAGAGCGCCAGCTGATTCACGATGGGATCGATGATGCTGTAGGAGCGGAGCATGTCCTGCCACCCCTGCGCCTTGAGCATCTCATTCGACAGCGTCGGGCCACCGCTGCCGTTCGCGCCGTTCCCCATCGTTTCCATCATGATGGTGGCCTGCACTTCGTATTCCGGATCGACGAAGCGGGTGGCGACATAGCCACCGGCGCCGCCCAGCAGGACGAAGGCCGCGATCAGCCACTTAAACCGGTTCAGGGCGGCCAGATAGCGCCCCACTTTGACATCGGGGGGCGGTGGCGGCGGCGCCTCGCGCCCGCCGGTCCACGGCTGCACCGCGGCCCCGCCGCGATAGCTATCGACGGCGGTTCCTGAGGCCAGCACGGGGTGGACACGATCAGCGGACATTACGGAATCGGGCTAATGACGGGAACTTGTGACCCGGGGCGGAATGCTCCTCCCCGCGTGTCTCCACATGGACGCACATGACGGATTGACGCAACGATGTACCGATGTAACACTTCCTGTGACCTTTTGTTCGATGTTGCAGTCATAAGACGATTACTGTCGTGTGGACCCAACAACTGATGGGTCTGTTTCCGCCAAAATGGCCATCTGGTGACACGTGGAACGATTTCGTGATGCCAACTGTATCGACCAACAGATGACTGTAGCGCCAATGCAGCACCCACCGTATTCCTCTGGTTGGGCTCGCCTGCATGAAGGCCGCTCGTAACTGCATAGACGATTGAACCGGCGCCGTGAAACGCGGCGACCGCCGTCGGCCCAACTTTCTGCTCCCTGATCCCGTGGCGCTGCCCATTTCAGACCCGCCCCACAGCGACCTGCCGACCGCCGGTGCTCTCGAGCCCGGGACCGGGCTTCGCGTCCTCGTCGTCGACGACGACCGCACGCTGCGGGATGGCTGCGCCTCCATTCTGCAAATGGATGGACATGTCGTGACGGCCTGCGGCCGCGGCGATGAGGCGCTGGATCTGGTACGGCGGCGGCGCTTCGATGTCGTGTTTTTGGACCTCTACATGACGCCGGTGCCGGGGATGGAGATCCTCAAGGCGGCGCTCGAGGCCCACAAGGATCTGCTCGTCATCATGATGACCGGCAATCCGAGCGTGGCGTCCAGCATTGAAGCCCTCCGAGCCGGCGCGTGGGACTACCTCCCCAAGCCCTTCTCGGCGTCGCATCTGCAGGTGCTGGTGGGACGCGCGGCGCATGCGGTGGCGACCGGCAAGGAAACCCGCGCCGTCTCCGCCATCGGCGTGACATCGCCGGCCCCGACGGACGGCAGTGCGCTCCTTGGCGTCTCCCCGGCCTTCCGGAAGGCGGTGGAGCTCGCGCAGCGCGTCGCCGGCACCGATGCCTCCGTGATGATTTCCGGGGAAAGCGGCACCGGCAAAGAAATGATTGCGCAGTTCATCCATAAGCACAGCCGGCGGAGCACGCGCAAGCTCGTGCCCATCAACTGCGCGGCGTTGCCGGAAAACCTGCTGGAATCCGAGATGTTCGGCTATCGGAAGGGCGCCTTCACCGGAGCCGATCGCGATAAGGCCGGGCTCCTGGAAGTCGCCAACGGCGGCACGCTGTTCCTCGATGAACTGACGGAAATGACTATGCCGCTGCAGGCGAAGCTCCTCCGCGTGCTACAAGACGGGGTGGTGCGGCGCCTGGGCAGCGAGACGCAGGACGCCGTGGTCGATGTGCGGTTTATTTCCGCGACCAACCGAGACCCGCAGGATGCGGTGCAGCAGGGGATCCTGCGCGAGGACCTGTTCTATCGGCTGCGCGTGGTCCCCATCAAGCTGCCCCCGTTGCGCAAGCGACTGGAGGACATTCCGCTGCTGGCCGAGTTCTTCCTCGCGCGGTCCTGGGAGCGCCATCGGTCCGGGGCGCCCATCCCGCGATTGGCCGCGGAAACGATCACCTCGCTGCAGGCCCGCCCCTGGCGCGGCAATGTGCGCGAACTGCAAAACGTCATTGAGCACGTGGCGGTGATCGCGGATGCCGGCGGCACCATCGAACCGGCCGACCTGCCGATTTACGACGAACGGCCGGCGGCGAGCGAGGACAGCATGCTCCCGGATGCCATCATGAACGAGGCCTTCCACACGGCCAAGGATGGCGTCGTCGCGCACTTCGAGAAGGCCTACCTCGCGCGGTTGACCACGCGGGCCAATGGCAACATGTCGAAGGCGGCGCGTTTGGCCGCCATTGATCGGACCACACTGTACCGGCTGATGGACAAGCACGGGCTGCGCCGGGACGGCTTCGACGGCTTGAACGACTGACGTGAACCGGGACGCACCGGCAACAAACCGTGCGCCCCGGGACCAGCCGTTGCTGGCCACGCACCGGTGGCCCCGGTGCGGACAGCTGGCGGTCCCTACCGTACATTTCCGGCATCTCGCATCACCCTTCACCCGCTGCTTCCGATGACCACGCCTTCGTCTTCGCCCGCCCCCGATACGCTGGACCTGCGCGACACGCGCACCGGCACTGCCTACGCCGCGAACATCCGCACGGAGGGTCCGGAAGGCGATACGTATATGCGCGCCATGGACCTCCGCCCGATCAAGCGCGAGGCCGGCGACTTCGGCCTGCTGAGCTATGATCCGGCCTTCATGAACACGGCCTCCTGCAAGAGTGCCATCACGTTCATCGACGGCGACAAGGGGATCCTGCGCTATCGCGGCTACCCGATCGAACAGCTGGCGGAGAAGGCGACGTTCCTTGAAGTCGCGTACCTGCTGCGGAACGGCGAACTGCCGAACCAGCAGCAGTACGACACGTGGGTGCACGACGTCACGTTCCACACGTACGTCCACGAGAACATCCGGAAGTTCCTCGAAGGCTTCCGGTACGATGCGCATCCGATGTCGATGATGTGCAGCGCCACGGCCGCCCTGTCGAGCTTCTATCCGCAGGCGCGCGATATCTATGATCCGCACCAGCGCTACATCTCGATTGTCCGCCTGATCGCCAAGCTGCCCACCATCGCGGCCTTTGCGTATCGGCATGTGAAGGGGCTCCCCTTCATCTATCCGGACAACGACCTCTCGTACACCGAGAACTTCCTCTCCATGGTGGCGCGCATGTCGGAGCCGCGCTACGAGGGGAACCCGGTGTTCACGAAGGCGCTCGAAGTGCTCTTCATCCTGCACGCCGATCACGAGCAGAACTGCTCCACCAGCGCCGTGCGCGCGGTGGGTTCGTCGCACGTGGATCCGTTCTCCGCGGTGGCCGCTGGGATCGCGGCGCTCTTTGGCCCGCTCCATGGCGGCGCGAACGAAGCGGTGTTGCGCATGATCACCGAGATCGGCGACGTGAAGAACATCCCCGCCTTCATTGAATCGGTGAAGAGTGGCAAGGGCGAACACCGGCTCATGGGCTTCGGCCATCGGGTCTACAAGAGCTACGATCCGCGGGCGCGCATCGTGAAGAAGCTGGCCGATGAAGTCTTTGCGCAGGTCGGCATGGATAAGGATCTCGAGATCGCGCTGGAGCTCGAGCGCATCGCGCTCTCGGACGACTACTTCATCGCCCGCAAGCTCTACCCGAACGTCGACTTCTACACCGGGCTGATCTACCGCTCGATGGCGTTCCCCACGGACTTCTTCACCGTCCTCTTCGCCGTCGCGCGCGTGGCCGGCTGGGCGGCGCAGTGGGAAGAAATGGTGCTCGACAAGGAGCAGAAGATCGCGCGGCCGCGGCAGATCTACGTGGGCGCCGGTGAGCGCGACTACGCGGACGAGCTGAACGGGAAGTTCCCCCGTGCCCGCAAGGACAGCATCCGGAAGTAATCCATGACGCCGAGCGGAGCGACTGGCATGACGCGCGTCTTGCTCGTGGTGCCCAGTCTCGGCCGCGGTGGCATGGAGCATGTGGTGATCGCCCTGGGCCGCGCACTGCGCGCCCAGGGCGTTGCTGTTCGTCTGGCCGTGTTGCAGCCCGGGGGAGCGCTGCAGCCCCTCGCGGAGGCTGCGGGGCTCGAGGTGCAGGCCCCGGCCGCGCCGACCACCCTGTGGCAGGCGGTGGCATTTCTTCGACAGGCCGCGCGGGCCTTTGACGCCGCCGTGGTGCACAGCCATACGGGCGCGTGGCTTCCCGCCGCACTCGCCAGCCGTCGGCTGCGCGGCGTGCGGCACATCCATACGCGGCATGGCTTCGTTGAGGGCGCTCGTGCCGTCGATCGGCTGAGCGAATGGCTCGCGGCGCGCGCCACCGATACGGTGGCCTGTGTCTCCGGCGAATTGCTGGAGGCCACACGTCGGCGACTCCGGGTGCCGTCAGGGCGCAGCCTGTGCATTCCCAATGGCGTGGATGCCGACACGGTCATGGTGGCGCAGCAGACGGCGCCCTCCCCGACCGATGGCATTCCGCTGGCGATGGTGTGCCGACTGACGGCCGTCAAAAATCTGCCGCTCGCCCTCGATGCCCTGCACCGGGCGCTGCCGGCCGTGCCCACACTGCAGCTGCATGTGGCGGGCGATGGCCCGGAGCTCGCCGCCGGTCAGGCGCAGGCGAATTCGCTGGGAATCTCCGCACATGTGGTGTGGCATGGGGCCCAGGCGTCGCCGTGGTCGGTCGTTCCGACGGGAAGCATCTACCTGCAGTCCTCCGATTCCGAAGGGCTTTCACTCTCGCTGCTGGAGGCGTTGATCGCCGGTTGTCGCGTCGTGGCGACCGACGTCGGGCACACGCGCACGTTTTGCCGGTCGTTGCGTGGCGTGCAGCTCATCGCCCCCCGTGATGCGGCCGCGCTCGCGGCGGGGATCGTCACGTTCGCTCGCCAAGAGCCCGCCATTGCACGGAACCTTGGCGCGATCAACGCGGCCCACGGGGTGAAGTACGGGAGCCTCGCCCGCATGGTGGCCGCCTATCGCGCCCTGTACGGGGCGGCGACGGTCACGCGGTGAGCATGCGCATCGCGGTGGTGATTCCGGCGCACAATGCGGCGCCATGGATCGACGCCACACTCGCTACCGTCGCGGCGCAGACGCATCCGCCCGAGGCGGTGCTCGTGGTGGATGATGGTTCGCAGGACGACACGGTCGGGCGGCTGGCGGCATGGCAGACGCGTCTCCCGATGTTGCAGGTCGTGCGCCATGCGACGGCCCAAGGGCCGTCGGCCGCCCGCAACACCGGCTGGCGCGCGGCCGAGACGGAGTGGATCGCCTTTGTCGATGCGGATGATCTGTGGCATCCGGAGCATCTGGCGCAGCTCGCCTCCGCGATGGCGCGCACCGGCGCCGACGTGGTCTGCAGCCGCCGTCTCCTCTTCGAATCGACCCCCGATGCGCCAGCGCCGCCGCCATTTCCCGTGGTCCCGGCAGATCCGACCATCACGCGGCTCCCGTCAGCGGCGCGAGCGCTCTTCCAGAGCAATCTGGTGCCACAATCCGGCGTGATGGTGACACGGGCCGCATTGGCCCGGATCGGCGGCTACGACGAAGGGCGTCGCCTGAACGAAGATTACGACGTGTGGTGCCGACTGGCGGCGTTCGCACGCTTCGCCGTGGTGGAGGCCACCACGCTCGCCTACCGCCTGCATGGCGCGCAGGCGAGTCGGGCTCGCCGCTTGGAATTTGAAGCCTCCCGCTGGCCCGTGCGGCTGCCGTTACGGGCGCTGGATCGCGTCACACCCGACGACGAGCGCGCCTGGTGCGCGGTCGAAGCGGAGGTGGCGGCGCTTGAGCTGGCGAGTGCCTGGCGCGTCCGCAGTCGCGCCATGCTGACGCAGGTCTGGGAGCTCACCGCGAGCTGGCCGGGCGCCGTGGCGGTGCGTCAGCAGTGGGGGCGCCGGCGGTGGCTGTATTGGCCCTACCGGGCCCTGCAAGCGCTGTATGATGCGTTGCCCGCCGCGCTGCGCGCCCCGGTCGCCGCCCGCCGGGCCCAGCCGATCCGCTAGATGGATCCGCCAGATGGATCCGCTCCGTGGATTCGCGACGCCCCGCGCCTCTTACCGCGGGTGTGGGCGGGTCCGATAGCCGCCGCCGCGATACCGGATCGCGCGACCCGTCGGCACCGCCGACATGGCGTCAGTTGATAATGGTGCCGACGGCGGTGCCGACGGCGGCCACCGCGTGGATGGGCGCCGCAGGGCCAGCAGCCGTTCCCGACCAGCCAGCATCGCAATGCCGGCAACGAACGCGAGCATCTCGGAATAGGCGAGACTCAGAAAGAGCCCGGTCGTGACAAAGGAGGCGAGTGCCACCAAGGCTTCCGGATACGCGATGGTCCCCTCGCGACTGGCCCATGCGGTCCACGCGGTTTTGAAGGCTCCGGCGAGGAGCGCGAGCATTAGCAGGAGCCCGGGGACACCCAGCTCCGCGCCGATCTGCACGAACATGTTGTGCGCGTTGTACCAAAGGCCACGCTTGCCAATGGCGGCAAGCGCCTGCCCTTCGGCCTCGGAGTAATTGCTGATCCCCACCCCGGTTACCGGATGATCGGTGAGATAGCTCAGCCCGCGGGTCCAGATGGCTTTTCGACCGCCGTAGGAATTGGCGTTGTAATCCTCATTGAGCGAGCCAATCGACAGGACGCGTTCTTTGAAGGTGGGAGGGGCGACGGCCCATCCACCAGCGGACGCGACGACGGCGAGCAGGAGCCCCGGGATGATCCACGTCCGCGGGAGGGAGAGCAGCGTGAGGAGCAGGACCACGCCGATCCCGATGGCGCCGCCACGTGAGCCGGTACGCAGGATGATGAGCACCGCGACCGCCGCGGCGGCTAATCCAATGCCCCGGTTCAGCAGCCCGCGGGCGCGGAGATTGCCCAGCGCAAAGGCGAGCGAGAAGGAACAGAGCGCGGCGAGTTCATTCGGATCATAGCTGCTGATCCCGGAGAGCCGTCCAGCTTCAGCGCTCTGCACCCCTTTGACCAACACCAAGGTGCCGTACGCCAGAAAGGCGAGCAGGTACCAGCGCACCAACGTCCGCGTGGTTCCCGACACGACGGGCAGCGCGGCCATCAGCGCCACCAGCAGCACCATGACGATCAACTTCTGCAGCGTGGGAATCCCAATGGCCCGGTAGATCGCAAAGGGAAGCGTGAGCATCGCCCATCCCAGTAACGCCGCATACCGTTTGGTCAGCACGTCCTGCATCGCGTTCTGCCATGGGGTCTGGGTCAGCAGCACCCATCCGCCAAAGAGCATCATCAGAATCACCGGGCGGACGATGGCCAGCCCCGGCACCAACTCGTGCGGACGCAGCACCATCACCACGCTCATGATGAGCGCGGTCACCAAGGCGATGCGGCTTGCCGGATAGGCGCGGGCGACGGCCGGAGTCATCGCCCGCCTCCGTGCATGACCTGCAGCAGCGCCCGCTCCGTCGTCGTCGTGAGCGCTGCCACACTGAACTGCTCCACCATGCGGCGCCGCGCCGCGAGGGACCGTTCGGCCCGTTCGGCCGGTGACCAGGCCAGCTGCGTCAACCAGCCGTTGGCCAGCGCGTCATGATCACGCACCGGCGCCACGATCCCCACGTCGCCGAGCACCTCGGCGCTGTCGCCGGAGGCCGTTGCCACGCAGGGGACGCCGCAGGCCATCGCTTCGCCGAGCACGTTGGGAAATCCTTCGCCGTAGGCAGAGGTCAACGTCACGATCGTCGCGGCATTGTACACCGCCCGTACCTCCCGGTCGGCGGGGAGCCATCGCACCTGATCGGACAGCTGCCGGTCGGCAATGGCGGTGGCCAGCGCCGCCTGCGCCGGCGCGTCGCCATTGCCAATCGCGAGAAAGCGGACCTCGGGATGGGCATCACGGACGCGTGCGGCGGCCGCAAGGAACGTCTCATGGTCCTTCATGGGATCCAATCGCGCCGGGAGCACGATCAGTGGTGTGTCCGGTGCGATCCCCTGCCGTTCGCGCCAGCGGGCGCCGGCGTCAGCATCGGGGGTGAAACGGTCGGTATCGATGCCATTGGGGATCACGACCGTCCGTTCCGCCGGATAGCCGTAGGCCACATGATGCCGACGTCCCGCCGAGGAATTGGCGATGATCAGATCGGCGCGGTGGGCCAGTCGGCACCCGATCTGGAAGATCCGCTGCCGGAAGCGGGAGTAGTCGGTGAAGGGCTGATCGGAGACGCGGACCCCCCAGACCACGCGTCCGCCGTGGCGTGCCGCGAGCGCCATAGCGATCTCGTTCGCGCCCGCCATGTAGCCGTGCAGAATGTCGGGACGGAAAGCGGCTACTGCGGCGGAAGCGGCGCGCCCAAAGCGCAGGAGATCCCAGCGCCCGGCTTTGTGCAGGGGGAAGTGCGTGACCCCGGGGGCGAGCTGGGCTTCCAGCGCGCCACCATCGTACATCGTCGCGATGGCCACGGCATGTCCACGGGCAGCCAGTTCCCGGCTCAGGGTCACCAGCTGGCGCTCGGCCCCGCCGGTATCGAGCGACCGGATGATGAAGAAGACGCGCAGGCGATAAGATTCAGCCATTCGTGCCAGCTCCTGCCATCCCGGGGTCCGCGAGCGTCCCCGGCGTTGGCATGTCGCCCACCGCCCATTGCCCCGGTTCATGTTGCCTTTGTCCCAGATCGCCGCCCGTGTGCGCCGTCGCTGGCAGCACGCGCGATTCGAGCGCGTGGCCCGTGGCGTGCTCGAGACACCGCCCCTCGTGAGCGATGCGCCCATCGCGACCATCGTCTCGATGGTCTCGCATCAGGACGTGGCGGCGTACCTGTGTGCGATCAAGTCGCTGCGGCGCTTCGTGCCGGCACGCGTGGTGGTGCTCGACGACGGGACACTTACCGCGGCCGACGGGGCCACGCTCACCGCGCATCTTGGCGATGTGCAGATCCGTCGCTTCGCGAGCGTGCCCACGGGGCGCTGTCAGCGGGGCGGCTGCTGGGAGCGGCTCTGTTTGATTGCGGAATTGAGTGCCGACGGCTACGTGATGCAGATGGATTCGGACACGGTCACCCTGCACGATCCGCGTGAGGTCCGTGAC
>JBEIUK010000243.1:0-4279 GCA_040374415.1 Gemmatimonadaceae bacterium
GGGCGGGGGAGTGGGAGGCCATGGCCGTGGCGCTGGCGGAAGCCAGCGCGGCGGCGGCGGCGGGGGAAGTGCCGGTGGGCGCCGTGCTGCTGGTGGATGGAGTAGAGGTCGCGCGGGGGCAGAACCGCATGGTGCGTGACCGGGAGGCGACGGCGCATGCGGAGCTGCTGGTGTTACGCGAGGCGATGCGGGTCCGTGGGGCAGACCGGCTGACCGGGGCGACGCTGGTGGTGACGCTCGAGCCCTGTGCGATGTGCGCCGGGGCGATTGTGCTGGCGCGCGTCGATCGCGTCGTCTTTGGCGCCTGGGACGAGAAGGCCGGCATGTGCGGAAGCGTCGGGGATGTCGTGCGGCATCCTCGGCTCAATCATCGTCCCGAAGTCCGTGGCGGGGTACGCGAGGCGGAATCGTCGGCGCTGTTGAAAGCGTTTTTCGCGGAGCGGCGGTAGGGGGCGCGGCGGCAGGGCGTGGGCGGGAAATGCATTGGTAAGGCGGGCAATCGATAATGAAAGTCTCAGGCTCGTGAGGTCAATCTGTAAGAAGGTGTCGGTCCGGGCACTGGCTATCGAATTGACAAGCGACACGTGTCGCTTTACATTCTCACGAGGCAGGAATGATTCGAAGCTTTCGCCACAAAGGGCTGAAGCTGTTGTACGAGACCGGGAGCCGCCGGAAGGTTCCCCCCGCACGTGCCGAGCAGTTGGAGAACGTCCTGTCCGTCTTGGATGTCGCAACCTCTATGACCGCCATCCGCCTGCCCGGCTTGCATCCGCTGCAGGGAGACAGGCGGGGCCATTGGTCGGTGGTGATCAACGGCAACTGGCGCGTGGTGTTCCGGTTTGACGCAGGCGATGTGTTCGATGTCGATTTTATCGACTATCACTGAGCGAGGTGCAGGATGTCCATGAAACAGCCCGTCCATCCCGGTCGCATCGTGCGCGCCATGTGTCTCGAACCCCACGGACTCAGTGTCACGGAAGCCGCCGAGGGGCTCGGAATCTCCAGGCAGGCGCTGAACAACTTGGTGAACGAGAAATCCGCCATGAGCCCAGAGATGGCCGTGCGTCTGGAAAAGCGGTTTGGTGGGAGCGCCGAAATGTGGCTGTCGCTGCAGATGGCCTTCGATCTGGCTGCCGCGTATCGGCAATCAGGGGCCATTCGCGTGAAGCCCTTCAAGAAGGCGGGAGTCGCGGCGGCCTGAGGAGCGTGGCGCTGCTTCCAGTAAAAACCGGGAGGCTGGCACTCCTAGATCTGCGGCCGCTGCTAGTCGAAGCGCCGAAGACCCTTAGCGAACAATCCCTCGCGCGGCGCGCCCTGGGAATGTGCCGTCCACTACCTGACCATCCCGCACCACCGGGACCCCGTGGACGAGCACATACCGGAACCCCTCGGAGGGCGTCGCCGGCGCAGCATACGTTGCCCGGTCCGAAACCGTAGCCGGGTCAAATACTGTGATGTCCGCGTCCGCCCCCACCTGCAGACGCCCCTTTTTTAGGAACGCCGGAGCGATGGCTTCCAGGCGACGTGCCGGCTGGATCGTCATCTTCGTGATCGCCTGCATCAGCGTGAGTTGCCGAGTCTCGCGTACATAGTGCCCGAGCACGCGGGCGAAAGTCCCGGCAGTCCGCGGGTGACCCGTGCGGTCCCGAACGCCGCCGTCGCTGGCAATCGCCGTGAGCGGGCTCACAATCGCCAGCGCTTCCATGTCGGGAGTGTTGGAGAAGATGATCACGCGCTCCCCCGGGACCCGGTTCTTCAGAAAGGTCGCACGGGTCAAGCGCTCGCCGGTACGCGCCAGCATGATGGTGCCGAAGAGGCTGTCCGGGCCGGTCAGGAAGCGGTCAAACAGCGGTGACGCGAGTTCGGACATCCCCGCCACATACGGGTACGCCTCGGCGGTCACATCGATGCCGCGCTGTCGGGCGTCGGCCACCATCGCCAGCGTGCGTGGGGTGGCGGACACGCTGGTCGAGTTCAGATGCACAATGTGGAGCGGTGCCCCGGTAATGGCGCTGGCGGCGATCACCTCCATGTACGACTCCACGGAACTGCCGGGGTCCGTCTCGCCGTAGGAGCGCGTGTGCACGAAGACCGGCGCCTTCCGACGGGCGGCGCTGCGGAACGCCTCCAGCACCTCGTATTTGCTCGCCGCTGGGGTATAGGCCAGCCCCATGCCGACTCCCAGCCCTCCCGCGTCGAGCCCGCGGTCAATCACCGCCCGGATCGCTGCGATCTCCGCGGTGGTCGCCACATGATGACCGGCCGAGTCGAGCGGGAGCAGGGTACCCTTGGCAATGCCGCCATCACCCAGCACGCGCATCCGTGCCCGCAGATGACTCGCACCGACGCCAAAGTTCACGAGCGACCGGCCTTCAAGTGCAGCGTACCAGGCGGGGACGTCTTCTGTGCCGACCTCCAGCTCAAGGGCCGTGGTGACGCCGTCCTGTGCATACAGTCGATAATTCTCGTCGTCCTGACCGTGGGCGTGCAGGTCAATGAAGCCAGGGGTGACCACCAGTCCCGTCGCATCGATGATGCGGCGACCCGTGAGAGGCGTCTTCGAGACGGCGGCAATGCTGCCGTTACGGATCCCAATCGAACGTACCCCATCGAGCCCGGAGGCGGGGTCGAGCACGCGGCCGTTGCGTATGACCAGGTCGAAGGTCGGGCGTTGGGCCGCAACCGGCCGTACCAGCAGCATGGCGACCGCCGCGCACAGGGCGCGGACACGGCGGGCGGCAAGAGCCCGTGAGCGTGGCATCGTGAGGGGGCTGGGGAGGCAAGCGACTCGGAGCGGTGTGCATCTACAATGCAGGTCCCGCGGGATGCCGTCGAGAGGCGCGGCGGTCGGGACCGCAGTAGCTTTCGCAGCTCAAGGCAACCGGAAACCCTGAGCCGTTGAGGCGCGCACCATGAAGGGTGGGAAGAACGGGGTAGGGCGGAAGGGATCGAGCAAGAAGGTCGGCGCGCGCGGGAACCCACGGGGCGGGTCCCGGAAGAACGGCGCGCGGAAGGACTTCGTGCCGGCGCAGAAGAAGGTCGAAAAGACGACCACGCGGTTGGGTGCCAACCGTCATCCCGACGACGCGTAAGGCTGCGTCGTTGCTCGGCCAGCGGGAAACACCCCGCTAGGGCAGGAAGGTCTCGCTGGCGATGCGCCAGCCCATCGGGTCCAGACGCCAGGTGGCCGAGTAGCGCCCTGATTGCGTCTGCGTGCGGCCGCGAACGGTCCAGCGCCCCTCCCAGTGACCCAGTTCGGTGGCCTCGGTGCCACTGTCGGCCACGGTGAGCTGCTGGGGGGTGCGCACATAGCCACCGAAGCCCGGGGCGCCCATCTGTTCCTCCCAGGCCGCGAGATTGGCCGCCGTGCCGCGCAGCACCGGGCCGCCGGCGACCTGCACGACGACGTCCTCGGTCATGAACGCCACGACGCGCGCGGAGTCCCGGGCCGCGATGGCCGCGTTGGAGTGCGCGCGGAGGATGCGAAGAGGGGCAGCGCCGTCAGACATGTGGGCAATATCATCGTCCGGGCGTGAGCCGTACAGCGGGCCGTGGGGTATCACCGTTCGTACGGGTTGGATTGGGTTATTGACGATTGGCCCCACATTCTGAACCGTACGTAAGCATCGGTCGCAGGCTCGAAGGATCCCCTGGATCAGGAGGTCATGATGCGTGTCGCTCAGTCGCTCAGCCCGCTCGCTGGAATTCTGTTGTCGCTCGTCCCCGTCCAGATCGCCTTCACGCAGATGGCGCCCCCCAAAGGTGCCGCATCAGCGTCGCGGCCGGCTCCGGTTGCGGAGAATCGGGCGATCTATGTCCCCGTCAAAGGCGTGGACTACGCCTTCTCGGCGCCAGATCAGGTGGCGGCCGGCCTCGTGGTGTTCAATCTCGCGAATGCCGGCGCGGACTTGCATGCCCTCGCACTCTTGGAACTGCCCGCCAATCACACGCTGCGCGAGTTCCTCGACATGTACCACAGCAAAGGCATCATCCCGCCGTGGATGCCAACATTGGGGCAGACCGGACCCATTGCCACCAACCAGGAAACCTTCCTGACCGTGCGTCTCAAGCCGGGGCGCTACATCCTCGCCTGTCTCATCCCGGCGCGTGACGGTCGCGCCCACACAGAGAAGGGGATGGTGAAGCTGATCACCGCGAAGTGATCGCTGCGTTGGGCTGAACGCGGCCCATTGGCCGTACCCATCGAAGCGCAGCCCCCCCAGCCCTTGATCACCCTCGGCTCAACCGTTACTTATCAAGGCTCTGGTCGGTCTTTACC
>JBEIUK010000129.1:0-8453 GCA_040374415.1 Gemmatimonadaceae bacterium
CGAAGCCCAGAGGACGGCCATTATGGCTGCGCACCGGCGGCCACATCCCCCGCCGCCAAACGGCGTAACCGCGCGATATCCTCAACTTCCCAGGCGTCGGGGGCATCGTCGTCGTCGGCCAGTTCGTCGACCTGTTGCGGCGTCTCGAGCAACAGGGGAATCCCGACGGCGCGCCGGTCCTGCAGCAGCCAGCCGAAGGGGGCCGCCCCAATGCACCCCTCCCCAATACGCCGGTGCCGATCGCGATTGGAGCCGAGCGTCCCCTCGGAATCATTGAGATGCAGGAACGCCGGCGGTTCCCCCGTGGCGGACTCGAAGGCATCGAGGACCGCCGTGAGCGCCGCGCGGGAATCGGCGATCGCATGCCCCGCCGCGTACAGATGACAGGTATCGAGTCCGTACCCCGTGCGATGACGCACCGCCGATGGAATCCCCGCCAGCATCGCCGCGACCTCGTCGGGGGTGCGTCCCACCGTCGTGCCCGCCCCAGCCGTGTTCTCGATCAGCAACCGCGTGTGGCTCTCCGGCACGACGGCGACCGCCCGCCGCATCGCCTCACTGACCCGCGCGATCGCCGCGTCCCGGTCGCCATCGGTGGCCGCTCCCGGATGAAAACAGACGCCGCCCACCCCCAGCGCGGTCGCCCGCTCGTATTCCTTGGCCAGTCCCGCCGCCGCCCGCTCCCACTTCGCCGCCTCGGGCGTCGCGCAATTGAGCACATACGCCGCATGGACAATCACGTGCGTCGGCTCGATCTGCGCCGCCGCCAGCGCCTCATGAAACCGGGCGACCCGCTCCGGCTTCACGCTGATCTTCTCGTTGTAAAACTTCGGGACGGCGCTAAAAATCTGCAGCGCCTGCATGCCGGCGCGTCCGGCACGGCGCGCCGCCATGGGGATCCCCCCGGTCTCCACGCAGTGGGCGCCCAGCAAGAGAGCTGTCATCGATCGACATCCGGAAAAAGGAAAGCCACCACGCGCGGGTTACTGGAGACGACCACGCCGCGTGCGAAAGACGGGGGTGGCGGTCGGGGTGGGCCATTCACTCCACCCGACCACCAGCGCCGGACCACTCAACGCGACATACGGATCGCGCGCCGTCGCGGTAGTGCCACTCACCAACAGGCGATCCTCAAACGTATGCCCCGCCGTGCGGGAGATCGCGAGCCCGATCCGCGGCCGCTGATTCCCGCTGTTGGGATCGTCGTACACGATAGCCACCGTACTCCCACTGGCCGCGACGCGCACCGCCCCAAGCTGATCGCCGTACACAATCGCCAGCGGCAGCTCAAAGGCGGCCCGTGGATCCATCTGATGCGCGTAGAACACGCCAGGTCCCTCCGGACCCACCAACGTGTACCCGACATGCACATACCCCTGCGCCTCATCGACCACCACACTCGGCGCCGGACGCGCGCAGGAGACCCCCTCCCGTTCGGCCGCCCGGGCATCGAGTGGCCCCTGATCGAGCGAATCGACGACCAAAGGTCCACGCCAGGGTCCCAACGTGCCGTTCGCCACGACCGTATCCCGCCACGCCGCCAGGAGCGCCACCCGCCCACGTGAGCGACGGGTCCACCAGACCGCGACACGCCCCCGCCCCGGGCTCAACGCCACGCGCAACGACCGCGGACACCGATCGGCATCGACGGGCGTCTCCCCGGCGCCAAGCGCCCCCAGCGCCACGTCCGTCAACCCGAGGGGCGCCAGCGCGGCCGATGGTGCGCGGCGGTCGGCTGGCGTGGTGATGGAGAGCAACAGCGGCGTCAATGTGGTCGCCGCCCCGATCTCGCGCGTCAAATCCTGTGCCGCGAGTTGTAACGCGAGCGGCGTGTCATCCCGCATCGCCGAATCGAATGGGGCCACCGGCGGCGTCACGAGGGGCGACGGCACCGCCGACGCGACCGCCGTCGCATCCGTCCAGGTCACCGCCGGGGCGGTGCACCCCACGAGCGCGCCCACCACGAGCACGCCCACCAAAGAGGATCGCATCCAGAGCATGCGCGAACGGTAGCAGGGTGCGCTACCTTATGCCCGTCCCCCACACCTTCCACGGGGCACCCCTCTGACCCTCCGGAGCCGCCTGATGTCTTTCGCCTTCGACGGCACGCGCCGCGTGCCCCCCGCCGTGAATGAGCCGGTCCGCAGCTATGCCCCGGGCTCCCCGGAGCGGGCCTCCTTGCAACGCCGTCTCGCCGAGATGTCCGCCGAGGTGGTCGAGATCCCGATCGTGATCGGTGGCCGGCGCATCCACACGGGGGACCTCGCCACGGTGACCAACCCCTGCGCGCATCAGCAGGTGCTGGCGCGGTTCCATCAGGCGACCCCGGAGCTCGTGCAGGACGCGATCGCCGCCTGCGCCGCCGCACGCGCCGACTGGGCCAGCTGGCGTTGGGAAGATCGCGCCGCGGTGTTCCTGCGGGCGGCCGAGCTCCTCACGACCACGTGGCGTGATACGATCCTCGCCGCGACGATGCTCGGGCAGGCCAAGACGGTGCATCAGGCCGAAATCGACGCGGCCTGCGAGCTCATCGACTTCTGGCGCTTCAACGCGCAATTCGCGCAGGAGCTGTACGCCGAGCAGCCGGTGTCGGACCACAGCATGTGGAACCAGCTCGACTATCGTGGCCTTGAAGGGTTCGTCTACGCCGTCACGCCCTTCAACTTCACGGCGATTGGCGGCAACCTCGCCGGCGCCCCCGCGCTCATGGGGAACACGGTGCTCTGGAAGCCCAGCCACACCGCGATGCTCTCCTCGTGGTATGTCATGCAGCTCCTCGAGGAGGCAGGGCTCCCCCCCGGCGTGATCAACTTCGTGCCGGGCGATGCCGCGATGATCTCTGGCATTGCGCTCACGCATCGCGATCTGGGCGGCGTGCACTTCACCGGCTCCACCAGCGTCTTCAACGGCATGTGGGAGACGATCGGCAAGAACATGGCGCACTATCGGTCGTACCCGCGCATCGTGGGCGAGACGGGCGGCAAGGATTTCATTGTCGCGCATCCGAGCGCCGATCCACAGGCCCTGGCCGTGGCGATGGTGCGGGGCGCCTTCGAATACCAGGGGCAGAAGTGCTCGGCGGCGAGCCGCGCCTATGTCCCGGCCTCGCTCTGGCCCGAGGTGAAAGCGCGCTGCATCACGATGATGGCGGAGATGAAGCAGGGGGATGTGCGCGACTTCAGTCACTTTGTGGGCGCCGTGATTGATCAGAAGGCGTTCACGCGCATCAGCGGCTACCTCGAGCATGCGCGCGCCACGGCGACGATCGTAGCGGGTGGCAACTGTGACAGCACGACGGGGTGGTTTGTGGAGCCCACGATCGTGGAGACGAGCGATCCCACGCACCGCATGCTCTGCGAAGAAATCTTTGGCCCGGTGCTGACGGTGCATCCGTATGCCGATGCCGAGTGGTCCTCCATCCTGCAGACCGTTGACGCCACGTCGCCGTATGCGCTCACCGGCGCGGTCTTCTCGCGCGACCGGCAGGCGGTGCGGGAAGCGGCCATGGCGCTCCGGAATGCGGCCGGGAATTTCTACATCAACGACAAGCCGACCGGCGCCGTCGTGGGCCAGCAGCCGTTCGGTGGTGCCCGTGGCTCCGGCACCAACGACAAGGCCGGCTCAAAGATGAACCTGCTGCGTTGGGTGAGCGTCCGCACCGTCAAGGAAACGTTCGTGCCGCCGACGCAGTGGCCCTATCCGTTCCTCGGCTAATGGCCACCCGCGACCTGCCATATCTGACCTGCGACGTCTTCACGACGGCACCCTTCACCGGCAATCCGCTGGCGGTCGTCTTTGGCGCCGAGGGGCTGTCGACGGCCACGCTGCAGGCGATCACCCGCGAGTTCAATTATTCGGAGACGACGTTTGTGCTCCCCGCCGAAGACCCGTCGCATACGCGGCGGGTCCGGATCTTCACACCAGAGGAGGAGCTCCCCTTTGCGGGGCATCCCACCGTGGGGACGGCGTTCGCCCTCGTGGCGCGGGGGGATGTGCCCGTGCCGCCGGGCGCCGAGGCGGTGACGGTGGTGCTGGGCGAAGGGGTGGGGCCGGTGTCGGTGCGCGTCGCCTGTCGGGATGGCGTGCCGGTGGAGGCGCAGCTGACGACGGCAATGCTGCCGGAGGAGCGGCCGCTCCGCCCCACGCGGGCGGAGTGGGCGGAGCTGCTGTCGCTTGAGGTGAGCGACATTCTGGATGGCGACTATGCCCCGATGGCGGTGAGCTGCGGGCTGCCGTGGCCGATGGTGCCACTGGCGAGTGTGGCGGCGGTGTCGCGGGCCCGGATCCGCATGGAGAGTTGGGAGCGGTACCTCCAGGGGGATTGGGCGGCCTGGCCCTTTGTCTTTGCGATGACGGGGGGCGTGGTGGATCCGTCGACGCCGGCGCATGTGCACGGGGTGGATGTGCGGGCCCGGGCCTTTCTCCCTGGGGCCGCGGTACCGGAAGATCCAGCGACCGGCTCGGCGAACGCCTGTCTGGCGGCGTATCTGGCGGCGCGGACGCCGCGCGATGGGACGCTCCGCTGGCGGGTCGCGCAGGGGGTGGAGATGGGGCGGCCCGGGTGCCTGTCGCTCGAGGTCGAGAAGGTGGCCGGGGCGGTGACGGCGGTCCGTGTCGGCGGCGGGACCGTGCTGGTGAACCACGGAACGATGCGCTGTCCGGTGGACTGAAGCCGATGGGGTGACCCCGGTGGGGTGACCCCAGTGGGGTGATGGCAGTGGGGCGGGAGGCACTGGGAACTTATGCAGAATTCTGCATATTTATCCATCCCGCCCCCTTTTTCCGCCCGTCGCCCGACCGCTCATGTCCTCCCCCCACGCCCGCCGCGGTTCCCTCTTCGATACCGGCCCGCTCTCCCCGTATACCCCGCGGGATGCCTGCGGCGTGGGGTTCATTGCGCGGCAAAGTGGGGAGCGCATGCATGAAGTGGTGCAGCTGGCCCTCGAGGCCTCCGCGCGGCTCGCGCATCGCGGCGCGTCGGCGACCGATAGCTCCGCCGACGGCGCCGGACTCCTGACGCAGATTCCGCGGCGCTTCTTCGTGCTCGCCGCAGCGCGCCTGGGGCTCCCGGTCACCCCCGACATGACCATCGGCGTCGGGCAGTGCTTCCTCCCCACCGATGACGCGTCGCGCGCCGCCTGCGAAGCGGTGATCACCGACGTGCTCCGCGCCGACGGCCTCCCCGTCCTCGGCTGGCGTGACGTGCCCGTCCGCCCCGACGTGCTCGGCGCCTCCGCCCGCGCCGCCATGCCCGTCATTCGGCAGCTGCTGCTGGCACGTCCCGACGGCGCCGACGATGACGAATGGGAACGCCTCCTCTATCTCGCCCGGCGCGAGATCGAAACCCGCGCGCTGGCGCGGGAGCTCCCGCTCTATTTCTGCTCGATGTCCTGCCGCACGGTGGTGTACAAAGGACTGCTCACCGGCGGACAGCTTGGGGCCTTCTTCCCGGATCTGCGCGATCCGTCGTTTGAATCAGCGATCGCAATCTTCCACGAGCGCTACGCGACCAATACGATGCCGCGCTGGGAGCTCGCGCAGCCGTTCCGGACCGTCGCGCACAACGGCGAGATCAACACCGTCTGGGGGAATCGCAATGGCATGGCCATGCGCGATACCCTGCTCGCGGCACCGCAGTTCGGCGCGCGCGCCTCCCGGGTGCATCAGCCGATCCGCCCCAATGGCAGCGACTCGGCCAGCCTCGACAACGCGCTTGAACTGCTCGTGCGCGGTGGCCGCACCCCCGTGCACGCGGCGATGATGCTCGTGCCACAGGCCTGGGAGAAGTATCCCGACGTGGAACCGGCGGTGAAGGCCTTCTACGAGTATCACCAGTGTCTCATTGAGCCGTGGGACGGCCCCGCCGCCCTCGCCTACAGCGATGGTCTGCAGGTGGCCGTCTCGCTCGACCGTAACGGCCTGCGCCCCTGCCGCTACACCATTCGAGCCGACGGCATGGTGGTCGCCGGCTCCGAAGTGGGGATCGTGGATTTTGATCCGCGCGATGTCGTTGAGACCGGCAAGCTCGGCCCCGGTGGCGTCTTCATGGTCGACACCGTGGGCCGTCGCGTGGTCCGGAACCTCGCCGCCAAGCGGGAGATCGCGACACGCCGTCCCTATGCACGCTGGATCGCGCAGGCGATGTCAACGCTCCCCACGAGCGACGGCACGGAACCACTGGTGCGCTCGAGCGAGACGCTCCGGCCACTGCAGCTCGCCTTTGGCTACACGCACGAAGATCTCCGGCTGCAGCTCGAGCCCATGGCCACCTCCGGGGCGGAAGTCGTCTGGAGCATGGGCGATGACGCGCCGCTCGCCGTGCTCTCGCCAACCGCCCCCACGCTCTACGCCTATTTCCGCCAGCGCTTCGCGCAGGTGACGAACCCGCCCATGGATTCGCTCCGCGAATCGATGGTGATGTCACTGCGCATGCACCTCGGCCGACGCGGCTCACCGTTGCTGGAGCGGCCGCAGTATGCGCGCATGCTGCGCGTGGAACATCCGGTGCTGCTCCCCGAGGAAATGTCAGCGTTGCGCGCCTTCCCAGGGTACCTGGCCGCGACACTCGACACCACCTGCCCGGTGCAGGCGCGCCCTGAGGCGCTGGAGGCGGCGCTCGATGCGCTCTGCCGTCGTGCAGAATCGGCGATCCGGAAGGGGGCTCGGCTCATCGTTCTGAGCGACCGCAAGGTCAGCACCGACCGCGCCCCGATCCCGGCCCTGCTCGTCCTCGGGGCGGTACGGCAGCATCTCGTACGCGCGGGACTGCGGGATCGCGTCGGGCTCATTGTCGAAGCCGGTGATGCGATGGAGCAGCATGACATCGCCGCACTGATCGGCTACGGGGCCGAAGCGGTGCATCCGTGGCTCGCGATGGAATCCGTCGCGACGCTGTTCTCCGAGGCCCATGGCACGACGGACACCGACGCCGAACGACCGCGTCCTGCGGAAGCGCAGTCGCGCTATCGGGCCGCGGTGGAGAAAGGACTGCTGAAGGTGCTCGCGAAGATGGGGATCTCCTCCCTCTCGTCGTACTGCGGCGCGCAGATGTTTGATGTGCTGGGGCTCGGTGGTGAAGTGATGGATCGCTGCTTCACCGGCACCGCGTCGCCATTGGGCGGACTGTCGTTCCGCGAGCTCTTTGAGGATATGCAGGAGCGGCATCGCCGCGCCTATGGCGCCGAGATCGGTATGGGCGCCGCGCTCCCGGATGCCGGACGGATGCGCTTCCGGAAAGAGGCGGAGCCGCATGCCTGGGCGCCCACCACGGTGCTGGCGCTGCAGCAGGCCGTGGGCAGTGCGCGCGCCACGCGCGCGGCGACCTCGCCCGATGAGGCCTGGCGCACCTTTCTGGATCGTGCGGATGGTGCCGCGCCCATTACGGTGCGGGATCTGCTCGCGGTACGGCCGGGTGCCGCGATCCCCCTCGACGAGGTGGAGCCGATGGAGGCGATTCGCGCGCGCTTTGTCTCCTCTGCCATGTCGCTGGGATCGTTGTCCCCCGAAGCGCACGAAACGATCTCCATTGCGATGAATCGCATGGGGGCGCGCTCAAACTCGGGCGAGGGGGGCGAAGATCCGGCGCTCTACCAGCGCGACGACATGGCGCGAGCTGACAGCCGCATCAAGCAGATCGCCTCGGCGCGCTTCGGGGTGACCACGTCGTACTTAGCGCGTGCGGAAGAGCTGGAAATCAAGATTGTGCAGGGCGCGAAGCCTGGCGAAGGGGGCCAACTCCCCGCGCACAAAGTCACCGACCTGATTGCGCGACTGCGCCATGCCACGCCGGGGGTTCAGCTCATTTCCCCGCCACCACATCATGACATTTACTCGATCGAGGATCTTGCGCAGCTGGTGCACGACCTCAAGACGGTGAATCCGCGCGCGCGCATTGGCGTGAAGCTCGTCGCGAGCTCCGGCGTCGGGACCGTCGCCGCCGGCGTGGCGAAGGCCTTTGCCGATTACGTGCTCATCGCCGGTCATGCGGGTGGCACCGGGGCCTCACCGCTGTCGAGCATCAAGCATGCGGGGGCGCCGTGGGAACTCGGGCTCGCCGAAGCGCAGCAGACGCTCGTGGCGAATGGCCTGCGGCACCGGCTCGAAGTGCGGGTCGATGGCGGGCTGCGCACCGCGCGCGATGTGGTGATTGCCGCGCTGCTGGGCGCCGAGACGTATGGTTTTGGCACCGGCCCGCTCGTGGCAATGGGGTGCGACATGGCGCGCCAGTGTCATCTCAACAGCTGCCCGGCGGGCATCGCCACGCAACGCGAGGAGCTGCGCGCGAAGTTCCGTGGCACCCCCGAGCAGGTGATCGCCTTCTTCACCCGCATGGCGAACGATGTGCGGGCGCTGCTGGCCGGGATGGGGGCGCGCTCGATGGACGAGATTATTGGCCAGGTCGAGCGGCTGCAGCGCGCCGAGCGTCCCGAACGGCCACGGTCCGCGATGCTGGA
>JBEIUK010000231.1:0-4481 GCA_040374415.1 Gemmatimonadaceae bacterium
ACGCCGCTGGCGAGGAGCCGGTCTTCCTCGTCCCGGGTGAGGACCGTGGTGGACGGATCGAAGCAGGTGACGTCGTGGCCGCGGTCGCGCAGGGCGGCGGCCACGCGGAGTCCGGAGGAGAGGGAAACGTCACGTTCGGCGGAGACCCCGCCCAGCAGTACGGTGATACGCATGGTGGGGAAGGTAATGCGACCGCCAACGGCCGTTAGCCGTTAGCCGTTAGCCGTTAGCCGGTGATCCGTTGCCCGTCTCGGGGGCGTGCGCGGAGGCCCATCCAGAGCACGGCCGTGGCGACCAGCATGATCGCGAAGCGGAGCGCCACCTGCGTTTCGGCGAGGCGAGCCCACACGATCATGAGAGCGCAATCAACGGACAACCAGCGCATCGTCGCCCGCAAGGCGGGCGGCGTGCGCAACGGGTTCCGGTCTGGGAGCAGCGCTCCCAGCAACGTCACGAGGAATCCCAGCGCGAACGCGACCACCATGACCTGATCCAGCGTGCTCCATGTGTTGCTCAGCACAACGCCTCCTTGTTCACCGTGTGGATAGCAATGTTGCCAGTGACACTGTTGCGACCTGCATCTCCCCGTCTGGCATGGTGACGCGCATGAGCGCGACCCCACGGGGTCCTGCACCAACCACCTGCATCGCCGCCGGCAGCATGAAGCTCCCCATCGCCCCGGTGCGGACGTTCACCCAGTCGTAGTGGGCCTCGGCCACGCCGCGCTCCCGCGACCGAATCAGTGCCACCACCTCCTCCGACAGCGCCACCAGACTCCCCGGCGTGTAGGCCGGCACGTCGCCAGACGACAAGTTCCCCGTGGTGGTGCTCATGACATCGGCCATCATCGCCCGCACCTTCGGGTCCATCTGCTGCACCATCGAATCCATGCGGGCTTTGGCCATGGCCGCCGCCGCATCCATCTGTTTCTGCTCCGCGGCGCTCCGTTCCCGTGGACGCCCCGACATCGTGAGCTGCCTCGTGCGGGCCCCAGTGGCGTCGAAGAGCTCGAGCCGCTGTCCGGCGACCCGGTAGACCACCAGGATTCCGGCGCCGGTCAGCAGCGCTTCATCCATCGGCTTCCCGAAGTTCCGCGACATCTTCCCGCTGGTGGACATGCCAGGTTGCCAGAGGGTGGTGACCGTCCGCGACAGCTTCCGATCGGGATCGACCAGCACGACCTCGGCGGAATCCACCACCTGCTGACCAACCCGCGGCACCATGTAGCCCACGACCCCCGCTCGGCTGCTCCCCCGGGGCACCATCAGCATGTTCCTGACGTCCCGTTGCAGCATCTTACGGGCCGGGACCCCGGCTGGTGTCAATACCAGCGCCACGGAGGGGTCGGAACCAACCGCCAGCACCGAGTCCCCGCGGTACGTCAGGAGTGCGGCGGGCTTCCGGAGCTCCAGCGGCCCATCCCCCTCCCGCACCACTTTGCTGTCCGCCCCATCGGGGCGGACCAGGTGGATTTCATCGCCATCAAGGACCAGCAGGCCAGCGGCCAGCGGGATCGCCGCCTTGACCATGGAGAGTTCGCCGCGCCACGGCAACGCATCCAGCGACCGGTTACTCCCCGCCGAGGCTGCTTGGGCCGACAGCATGGCCGGCAGCGTGGCCGGTAGCGTGCACAGTGCGACCATCATCCGAGTCACCCACGGCGATTGGCGCGGGCGTCGCACGGACGATGCCGGTTGCTGGATGGTGCCGTTTCGCATCAGTTATTCCTCGTCATCGCATTCGGCCAGCGCCTTGCCGGCCCGCACCGTTTCAAGCCCGGCCTTGACGGCGGCGGCGCCAGCGCCGGTCGCCATGAAGCAGGCCGGCAGGATGCCGTCGGCACAGGCCGCCATGAGGCCGGCAAAGGTCGCCGTCGCCTTCCCTGCGGCAAAGCCGGCGGCCACGAAATAGACCGCCTTCTCCGCGCACCCGCCATCGAGCGCCGCCGCGTCGCACGGCACCGGCACGGCCGTCGTCGCCGATGCCTCCATCGCGTACATCCGCCCCGGCAGCAGCACCGCCGCCAGCACCACCAGTCCCTTCAATCCATTCGACATACCAAACCTCCGCATTGGGTGATTCCTGTTCGCGCCACCCCCGCACCAGTGCGGGGCAGGCACCACCCATCCTACGCGGACGCGTCACGCAAACGTCATTTTCGTGCGGGGAAACGCTACGCCCTGCCTACCGGTGCATCAGGTACTCGAGCACGTCAAAGCGCGTCACGATCCCCTGGACCACCCCCTCCTTCTTCATCAGCACCGCGCGGTTGCTCTTCGACAGCAGCTTCGCCACGCTCTCGACCGGCGCCCCTGCCTCCACCACCGGGAAGGGCTGGTCCATCACGTCGCTCACCGTCAGATCGAGCACCTTCGGATCGGCGAGCGACCGCGACGTCAGCTGCGACTCTGCCACGCTCCCCACGCACACGGTGCCATCCATCACCGGCGCCTGCGACACGTTGTGCAACGCCAGCAGCCGGATCGTCTGCCGCACCGTCGCCCCCGGCGCCACACTCACAATCGCCGGCGCGCTCCCGTCCTTGTGCCCCAGCACCGCCTCAATGCTCGTTGGCGCGGAATCGAGCAGCTGATTTTCCCGCATCCATTCGTCGTTGAACACCTTGCTCAGATACCGCTCGCCGGTGTCACACAAGAAGGTCACCACACACGCCTCAGGGTCATCCAGCCGCCGCGCCACGGTCAGCGCCGCATGCGCGATCATCCCCGCCGAGCCGCCTACAAAAATCCCCTCTTCCCGCGTGAGCCGGCGCGCCATCCCGAAGGCGTCCTTGTCGCCGACGCTGATGAACTCGTCGATCACCGACATATCGAGCGTTGCCGGGACGCAGTCCTGCCCAACCCCTTCCACTTTGTACGGCGCGCCACTCGGATGCCCTTCCCCTTTCGTGCGCCACATCTCCGCCAGCACCGACCCCTGCGGATCGGCCGCAATGATCTTGATGTTCGGATTCATCGCCTTGAGATAGGCCCCGACGCCGGAGATCGTCCCCCCCGTCCCCGCCCCGGCGACAAAGTGGGTGATCTTCCCCTCGGTCTGCGCCCACAGCTCGGGCCCCGTCGTGGCGACATGCGCCGCCGGATTGGCCGGGTTCTCAAACTGTCCCGCCATCACTGCCCCCGGCGTCTCCCGCACAATCCGCTTCGCCATCTGCACATACTGCTGCGGATGATCCGGCGGGACCGCCGTCGGCGTAATGATCACCTCGGCGCCGAACGCCTTCAGCAGCCGGACCTTCTCCTGCGACATCTTGTCCGGCATCGTGAAGATGCACTTGTAGCCCTTGAGGGCGGCCGCGATCGCAAGCCCCACCCCGGTATTACCGCTCGTCGCCTCGACAATCGTCCCGCCCGGCTTGAGCCCGCCGGTCCGCTCCAGCGCCTCAATCATCGGGAGCCCAATGCGGTCCTTCACGCTCCCCCCCGGATTGAAAAACTCCGCCTTCCCGTAGAGCGGCGTCCGGATCCCCTTCGCCACCCGCGACAGACGGATCAGCGGCGTCCATCCGATGGTATCAAGGACGGAGTCATAGGGTCGACGATGGCGGAGCTGTTCTTCAGACATCGTCGCGTCGGGCGTCAGGGTCGTGGCCATGGGTGTTGGGCAGAAGGATCCGGCATATCCTACCGGAATCTACCCGCCGCACACGAAGACGGCCGCTCGCGTCGGCGCTATGCTTCAGCATCCGTGTCCGGTCCCCTCCACCGCCCTGCGATGGCCCGCCAATCGGCTCTCCGCCCCACCCGCGCCGTGCTGCACCGGACGACCCGCCTGACCCGGTGGGTCGCCACGCTCGCGCTCACGCTCGTCGCCGCCTGTCGCTCGGATAAAGCCACCGGACCGGTGACCCCGTCGGCGATCCGCAGCCAGGGGGGCTCGGGACAGACCGGCGTGGTCGGCACCGCCCTCACCACCCCGCTCGCCGTCCTCGTCACCGACGCCGCCGGGAAGCCGCTCAGCGACATCAAGGTGGACTGGGACGCCGGCGCCGGCGCCGGGACCACCAATCCAACCGCCTCCAAGACCGACGGCGATGGCATCGCCCGCACGGTCTGGACCCTCGGCACCGTCGCCGGGGCCCAGCGCGTCGCCGCACAGGTCACCGGGCTCGCCGCCGTCACCTTCACCGCCACCGCGATCGCCGGACCGGCCACCGGCGTGATCGCCACCCCGGACCGGGGCTTCCTCGGCGTTGGTGACACGCTTCGTGTTCGCGCCGCCGCCCGCGATCAGTACGGCAATGATCTGAGCGGGAGCGCCATCGCCTTCACCACCCCCGACGGCACCATCGCCTCGGTCAGCACCTCTGGACTCGTGACCGCGCTCACGCAGGGGACGGCGCGCATCATCGCCGACGCCTCCGGACGCAGCGATACCGTCCCGGTGACGGTGGGCCCGGCGGGGAGCGGGGTCTGTGGACCAACCCCCACCCGCACCCTCGCCCTCGGCGACGTCCTGCT
>JBEIUK010000265.1:0-3683 GCA_040374415.1 Gemmatimonadaceae bacterium
CCGCCACCCCGGCCGCTACCCCTGCCGTGCGATCGGGTTCAGCCCTTGCCAGTGGTGCGCTTGTTCGCGCTGACGGCCGTCTTGGCGGTTTTGGCCTTGGCGGCCGACGTGGCCTTGGCTTTGGTGGCGGTCGCTGCCTTCGCGACCGTCTTGGTCTTCGCGACGGTCTTTGTCGTGGAGGCGGTCTTTCGCTTGGCGGCCGACGTGGCCTTTGCGGCCGTTCTGGCCCCGCGTGCCGTCGTCCCCTTCCGCCCCTTCCGTCCCGACCGGGCTCGGCGCTCCGGGCGATTCCAATCGGTCGCCAGATCGGCGCGGAAGCTGACCGGCATCGCCTGCACGCCGGCCGGGTCATCCATGACCGCGAGGACGGCGGCATCGGCGAGATCGTTGCGGACGTCGGCGATCACCTTGCTGGGACGACGCGCCCGCGCTTCATGCACGCGGTTGGTGAGCAGCACGACGAACATCTGCCGCTCCGGATCGATCCAGAGCGACGTCCCCGTGAAGCCGGTGTGGCCGAAGGCCTGCGCGCTCAGATACTGGCCGCAGCCGGCGCCGCCGTCGCAGGTGTCCCAGCCGAGTGCCCGGTGTCCGGCGGCCCGTCGCGTGAAGAGCGCGACCGTGCTGTCGGCAATGACCCGCACCCCCTGATAGCGCCCGCCGTCGAGGAGCATCTGCGCGAAGACGGAGAGGTCGGCGGCGGTACTGAACAATCCCGCATGCCCAGCGACCCCGCCGAGCGCCCAGGCATTTTCGTCGTGCACTTCCCCGCGGAGTGGATAGCCGCGCGGCGGGGCGATTTCGGTGGGGGCGGTGCGTGGTACATCCACGGCATCGAGCCGGTACTGCGTATCGTGCATCCCGAGCTTGCTGAACACCTGCCGTTCGAGAAATGCATCGATCGGTTGCCGACTCACCGCTTCCACGACGAAGCCCAGCAGGTCGGCGCCCAGGTCGGAATATTCGTAGCACTGGCCCGGCGTGCACTGAATCGGCGCGCTCAACACCGCCGCGCGCGCGTCCGCCGGGGTGGCCCCGTGGCGCCACAGCTCGCGTCCGGCCGGTAGACCGCCGCGATGCGTGAGCAGATGCCGGATCGTGACCTGATCGCGCAGTCCGCCCGTGAAATCGGGGAGGTACCGCGCCACCGGCGCATCGAGGGCGATCTTCCCCTGGTCGTAGAGCACCATCACGGCGGTCGTTGTCCCCACCACCTTGGTCAGCGACGCGAGATCGTAGAGGCTCTCCTGCGTCGAGACGGGGACGCGTCCGCTCCAGTCGAGCGACCCGTAGCCACGCGAGAGGACGGAGTAGCCCTTCCGTCCCACAATCACCGCGGCACCCGGATAGCCGCCGGCGGAGAGCCCGCGTTGCACCACCCGCTCAATCGTCGCCAACCGCTCCGCCGACATGCCCACGGCGGCGGGATCCCGTTCCGGGAGCCCGCGGGGGATGGGGTCGGCGACAGCCAGGAGCAGCGCGGTGAGGAGGATCAACCGGAGAGCCGGACGGGAGGGAGGAGGCTCGCGCGCGGAGGGGCCAACCGTGCGCGACCTGTACATATGTGACGACCACGCCCAATCGGCAAGCGGTGCGCCCTATCCCGGGGAGGATAAAAAGCCTGCCACCGTCTCAAAAAAAGGCCCCGGCGCCTCCCAAAAGGGATTGTGCCCGGCCCCTTCCAGCGCGCGCACCGTCGCGTGTCCGAGGGTTGCTACGGTCGCTTCGGCTTCGGCGAGTGGCAGCAGATCGGCCGTGCCATGCACGACGAGCGTGGGGGTGGGGAGGCCGCGCAGCTGCTCCTGCCAGTCGTAGCCCTCGCGACGGAGCCGCGCCACCACGGCCGCCCCCGTTGCACTCGTTCCCTTGGGGGTCGTGATCGACGCGGCAAAGGCCGCGTCGGCAAACCACGCCGGGAAGAAGGCCTGCGTGTAGGTCGCATGCCGCTCGAGCTCCGGCACGAATAAATCGGCCGGATCAAGCGCGGCCAGTCGGGCCCGCGCCTCACCGGTGAGCCGCGCCAGCGCCGCGCCATGCAGCGCCGGCAGCCACCGACTCGTCGCCCCCACGCTGTTCACCAGCACGAGCCGCCGCACCGCGTCGACATCGCCCGCCGTCGCGAGCATCGCGATGCCACCCCCCCACGAGTGCCCCAGCACGTCCCACTGAGGGATCTCCATCGCCTCACGCAGCGCGCGCACATCGGCGGCGTCGAACTCAATGCGCGAGGCCGCCAGCCCCGGTGGGACTGCCGACGCGCCCCGCCCGCGCTGATCATAAAAAATCAGCTGTCGGTGCTGCGCCAGCGGCGCCAGGGCGGGCCAGAGCACGCCGTGATCGAAGATCAATCCGCCATTGATGCACAGCAATGGCACGGTCCCCGGGATGGCCGGCGTCCGCCAGACGGCGAAGTCGAGGCCACGGGCCTGCACCGTGAGACGTTCGCGGGGGGCGCGAGGGGGCAGGGTGCGGCGAAAGGCGAGGTAGTCAGCAAGACCAGGCATCGGCAACGGCAAGAGAATGGGACGTGCTGAATAATGCGCGCGGTCGCGTCTTCCGTCGCGGGGGGCCACTCCACACACTTCCGGGATGGACGCAGACGTCATTGTCGTAGGCGCAGGACTCGCCGGCCTCGTGGCCACCGCCGAACTGGCGGATGCCGGCCGCCGTGTGATCCTGCTCGATCAGGAACCCGAACAAAGCCTCGGCGGCCAGGCCTGGTGGTCCTTTGGTGGCCTGTTCTTCGTGAATTCACCGGAGCAGCGACGGCTGCGCATCCGCGATTCGGTGGAACTGGCCATGCAGGACTGGCAAGGGACCGCCGGCTTCGATCGCCCCGAGGATTACTGGCCGCGCCAATGGGCCGAGGCCTATGTGCACTTCGCCGCCGGTGAGAAGCGCGCGTGGTTGCATGCCCAAGGGATGCGCTGGTTCCCGGTGGTGGGATGGGCGGAGCGTGGCGGCTACGGCGCGATTGGTCATGGCAATTCCGTGCCGCGCTTTCACATCACCTGGGGGACCGGTCCCGGGGTGCTCGAGCCCTTCATTCGGCGTGTGCGCGCCGCGATGGACAAAGGACTCGTGACGCTCCGCTGTCGTCATCGCGTGACCGAGCTGACGACGTCGGCCGGTGCGGTGGATGGCGTCGCCGGTGAGCTGCTGGCCGCGAGTGCCGTCGAACGGAGTGCGAAAAGCTCGCGCGAGGTCGTGGGATCGTTTACGCTCCGCGCGCAGGCGGTGATCGTGACGTCGGGGGGCATTGGCGGCAATCACGAGCTCGTGCGGCAGCAGTGGCCCGCGCGGCTGGGGACGCCCCCGGCGCACATGATCAGTGGCGTCCCGGATCATGTCGACGGCGCGATGCTTGGTGTCACGGCGCAGGCGGGCGGTCGCCTCATTAACGGCGACCGGATGTGGCACTATGTCGAAGGGATCACGAACTACGCGCCGGTCTGGAGTCGGCATGGCATTCGGATCTTGCCGGGGCCGAGTTCCCTGTGGTTTGATGCGACGGGGAAGCGCCTGCCGGTCCCGTTGTTTCCAGGGTTCGACACGCTGGGGACGCTCGCGCATCTGCGACAGACGGGGCACGACCACAGTTGGTTTGTGCTGAACGCTGCGATCATTCGGAAAGAGTTTGCGCTGTCGGGCTCCGAGCAGAATCCCGATCTCACCGGCAAGAG
>JBEIUK010000185.1:0-5964 GCA_040374415.1 Gemmatimonadaceae bacterium
CCATAGGCCGCGGCTCGGTCATCACGGAGCGCCTCGACCGTGGCGGATTCCGACATCGGCCGTTGCACGGACACGTCAGCGAGCCGCTGCACCAACCGGCGCCGTTCCCCGGAGAGCGCGAGCGCCCGGGCGAGCACGAGTGGATGCTGGAACGGATCCGCTTCAAGGCTGAAGCCCGGCAAGTACGCGCGCGCGGATCCGAGGAAGACCGACCGGGAGTGGCCGCCGACCGCATCGGAGAGCGCGAACGTATCGGAGTGCCGCAGCATAAAGCAGAGGCCCAGTCCGAACACCTCACTGGCGAACTGCTCCGGGGGCAGCACGTACCCGCCGTCGGGCAGCTCCGTCAGCAGCAGCACCGGCATGGTACGCGCCGGATCGCAGAGCACGAAGCGCACGAACGCATCGAGTGTCCCCGCTTCGAGCTGCGTGGGCACGCGCTGCAGTGGGCCATCGCGCGACACGAGCGTGAAGGCCTGGTCCAGTTCGGACAACAGGCGCGGCGGACGGACTGGCGGCGGGGCACCGTTGCCGGCGCCGCCTTCGGTCCCCACGCGGAGATACACTTGCCGCTGGACGACGCCGGCGGCGCTCGTGGTCTTCACGTAGGTAACGTGCGTGGTCCACTGCAGCCCCCGATCGAGCGGATCGGGCGCATGCACCACGAGATCAACAAGGGCCGAACCATCAGCAAGGAACGGCGCCCACCGCAAAATGCGGCCGCCATCGAGCGTGTGGTTGGCAGGACTTTCCCACGTCAGGGTCTGGCTTGAATCCAAGCCAAGCCACACCACGCACGCGTCGAGAAAAGCCTTCTCTGGCGCAATGGCGGCACTGCGGGAAATCAGGTCAAAATGGAGCGCAAGTCTGGGATGCACGGCGAGTCTGATTGAACATTGAATTCCGCCCCTTCCGTCCCCAGCGGCGACATGCCAAACTGACGACGTATGCGGATACTACTGCAACGAGTCCTGCGGGCTGAAGTCCGAGTTCACCCGACATCGTCGGGAGATGCCGTACAGGTGACCGGACGCATTGACGGCGGCTACGTGTTGCTGGTGGGCATCACCCACACGGACACCGCGGTCGAGGCGAATTGGTTGATCGAGAAGATCATAACACTTCGCCTCTTTGCTGACGAGTCCGGTAAGCTGAATCGGGATGTGACCGAGCAGGGCGGGTCGCTGCTCGTGGTCTCGCAATTCACCCTGTACGGCGACGCCCGGAAGGGTCGTCGCCCCAGCTTTCTCGACGCCGCAGCGCCGTCACATGCTGAACCGTTATATAACTACGTGGTCGAGCAATTGCGACAGCGCGGCTTCAACGTCGCGACCGGACGATTTGGCGCGATGATGGAGGTGGAGCTCGTGAACGACGGACCCGTCACGCTCTGGCTGGAACGCGAGGCGCCAGTCCCCGAGGCACCGGTACCGCCTGACACCGTCGCCTAACGGGTCAGCACGCTCGTACCCCGACCCCAAACGGGCGGTCCAAGGGAGGCGCTGGCGCCTTGCGGGTTAGGCCATCGCGGCGCGGAGTGCCTGCTCCAGATCCGCAATCACATCCTGCACATGCTCAAGGCCGACGCTGACGCGAATGAGGCCGTCGGAAATCCCCACCGCCTGACGTTCCGCCGGCGTGAGCTTGCTGTGGGTCGTGGATGCCGGGTGTGTGACGATGGTCCGGGTGTCGCCCAGATTCGGGGAGTGCGAGCACAGGCGCACGGCGTCCAGAAAGCGACGACCGGTCTCCAACCCGCCTTGCACCTCCAGTGCTACAATGCCACCCCCCTGCGACATCTGCTGACGCGCCAGTGCGTATTGCGGATGCGACGGCAGAAACGGATAGCGCACGGCGGCAACGCCGCGATGCCCCTCAAAGTGCTCCGCCACCGTGAGCGCGCTCTGGCAATGTCGATCCATGCGCACCGCGAGCGTCTCCAGGGACTTGGACAGAATCCACGCATTGAAGGCGCTCATTGCCGGACCCGTGTGCCGAGCAAAGAATCGGCAGGCACTCATGAAGTCCGCCTCGCCCACAATCGCGCCGCCGAGCACCCGCCCCTGACCATCCATGTATTTGGTCGCCGAGTGAATCACCGCCGTGGCCCCGAGCGCGAGCGGACGCTGCAAATACGGGGTCGCAAAGCAGTTGTCGACCAGTAACGCCACGTTGTGCGCCTTCGCCAACGCACCCAGCCACGCCAGATCAATCAGCTCCAGCCCAGGGTTGGACGGCGTTTCGACAAAGAGCAACCGCGTCGCCGGACCGATCGCGCGCTCCCATCCAGCCGTATCCGAGGCGTCCACGTACGTGCAGGTCACCCCCCACTTGGGTAGCAGTCGCGTCAGGATTTGGTGCGTGGACCCAAAGACGGCACGTGACGCCACGATGTGATCACCGGCCGAGACCTGGGCCGCGAGGGCCGTGAACACCGCCGCCATCCCGGAGGCCGTGGCCAGTCCGTCAGCTCCCCCTTCGAGACGGCACAGCTTCTCCACGAATTCATCGGTGTTCGGATTCGCGTACCGGCTGTACACGTTGCCCGTGACTTCCTCCGCAAAGAGGGCCCGCGCGTGTTCCGCGTCATCAAAGCGGAAGCTCGACGTCAGAAACAGCGGCACGGAATGCTCACGCTCAGGCGTCATCGGTGCCTGCGTGCGAATAGCAATCGTCTCGAAATGCGGCGTGTCGGACATCGATCGTTGGGCAAAAGGGGAGGGGCGCCGTGGCTCATGGCGCGCACCCATTGGTAAATTAGCGCATGCCCCAGACTCATCTGCATCCCCAAGCCGACGCTGGCCACCCGGTTCGTGTGATCCTCGCCTCGCAGTCGCCCCGGCGGCGGGAGCTGCTCACCCTGGTCGGAATCCCTCACGAGGTCCGGCCCGCCGATCTCGATGAATCGGTCTGGCCGGGGGAGGAGCCCGTTCCGCACTGTGAGCGACTGGCCCGGACGAAGGCGCTCGCACTCGCGGAGGACGCCGAGGCCGTGGTGATTGGCTCGGACACCATCGTCGTACTCGATGGCGAGATCATGGGGAAGCCCAAATCGACCGACGATGCGCACCGGATGCTGGGACGTCTGGCGGGGCAGACGCACACGGTCTACACCGCGGTCGCGGTCGCGTGGCGCGGCGAGGTTACGTCGGCGGTGGAGTCCGTCGCCGTCACTTTTCTGCCGCTGACCGCTGCGCAGATCAGGGCCTACATCGCCACCGGTGAACCGATGGATAAGGCGGGCGCCTACGGCATTCAGGGCTTTGGCGCAACGAACATTGCCCGAATTGACGGCGACTATTTCGCCGTGATGGGATTACCCCTCGCCCGCCTCGTCGCGCTGCTCCGGGCCCGAGGGCTCGCGTACGCCTACGGGGCGATTACCGCGCCCGAATAACCCCAAGACCGCGCGCCGCGAGGTCGGCCAGCCGCCCGGCGGCGTACCGCTGCTGCCAGAGCGCCAGCTTCGCGTGGACATCCTCGACGGTGATGCGCGGCATCCGGTCGAGCCGATACGTCATATCGAGGGGGTAGTCCTCACCCGGATCCCCATACGCATCGATGAGCAGGTCCCGGGCGTAATCGTAGGGACCGACCCGCTTGGGGTTCGTGTAGCCCATCAACCCAATGACCGGGGTGCGCAGCGCCACGGCGAGATGCAACGGGCCCGTATCCGGTGAAAGGGCCACGGCGGCGGCATCCAGAATGCCGGCCAGCCGGCGGAGCCCGCTCCCCAAGGCGGAGTGCGCCATCGGGGCCTCGCGCAGGATGATGGCTTCGGCCGCAACCTCGCGCGGGGACCGTCCCCCCACGAGGACGGGCTGCAAGCCGTACTCCTCCCAGAGCAGCCGGCAGACCGCGGCCCAGCGTTCCGGCATCCAGTCCTTCTCGGGCTTGCTGGTGGCCACGACAATGGGGGCGATCGGCCGATCGAAGCCCGCGAGAACCTGTCGCTGCCACTCCCGCTCCTCCGCATTCCACGGCCCGAGTGTCCACTGCGGCGCGCCATGCGGCACGCTCAGCGCGTCGAGAAACTCGAAATACTGATCCTGCACATGCTGCCCCGCATGCGGCGGAAGGGTGGGCGTGGTGAAGAGCCAGTTGAGATCGCGCGCGCGCGCCTTGTCGAAGCCCAACTTCACTGGGCTGCGCGTGAAGGCCGTGACCAACCCGGCCTTGAAATACACTTGCAGTCCGAGCACCACATCAAACGGTCGGTCCGCGAGGGCCCGTCGAACTTCACGAAACGCGCGCCATCCCTTGGCGCGATCGAACAGAATGATGTCATCCACCAACGGATGTCCGCGAACGAGCGTAGCCGGGCCCGGTTGCAGCACCCACGTGATGGTGCACGCCGGGTTGTGCGCCTTAAGCGCATGAATCAGCGGCATCACATGCACCGCATCGCCCACGGCACTCATCATGACAATGCCAATGTGCTGGACGCGCTCAGGCGGGAGGACGGACAGGCTCATGCGACAGGGGACGGTCGGGAATCAGACAGGAGCGCCGAGGCAAACTGCTCGATGCGCGCATCCGGGAGGTCACAGCCAAAGCGCGCGCGCCATTTGCGCATGGACCGGGTCAATCGATCCACATTCGCACGCATCACAATGACGGACTCCGTCGCAGGGCGCCACCGAATCACGTCCACATCGATCACCGCGGCCGCGAGGTGGCCCCCGGGTTCGCGGACCAGCAGAATATTCTTGACGTTGAGATCCGGATGCTGCACGCCAGCGTGTGCCATCCGCCGCAGCAGCACGATCGTGGCCCCCAGCGCCGCCTCACAGGCAATGCCTGGCATCAGCCCGGCCACGACCATCCCCAGATCCGCCGCCTCTGGAATGAATCGCGAGATCACGTCCACGCGCCGGAACCCACCCCACGCGGGATAGCGCGCGAAGCCCAGCACTTCCGTGGTCGGAATCCCCTCCGCACGGAGGCGCGCGGACATCGCCACTTCATGCGGCGCACGCGTGGGAAGCCGAAAGCGGTCGCCGGTGAGCGGGGCCAACAGGCCACCATGCCAGGCATGTCGCACCGCGACCGTGTCCGACGTCCCAGGCACCGTGGCCACATACACGGGAGCGCGTCCTTTGAGCGCCTGCGGCTGCGGCTGCGTCGCCGCCCACTCGTACACGGTGCCATGGCGCTCGACGACCTTCGCCAGCGCATCCACAAGGCTCGGACGCGCCACCACCTCCACGCCGTGGATCGTGCGGGTCGCTAGGCCGTCAGCCATTGTCAGCGATTACGCGCGCGGCGCCGAGGCAGCGCGCACGCGGCCGATCGCCGTCAGCAACGCCCGGGCCTTATTCTCCGTCTCCGCCCATTCGAGCTCGGGCACGGAGTCATGAACAATGCCAGCGCCGGCTTGGACCGAGGCCGTCCCGTTCGCGAGCACACAGGTCCGGATGGTTATGGCGAGATCCATGCGCTGATCGCCCGCCCCAATGATGCCGATGGCCCCCGCATAGGGACCGCGACGCTCCGGTTCGAGTTCGTCGATGATCTCCATCGCTCGCACCTTGGGCGCGCCCGTCATGGTGCCAGCGGGGAAGACCGCGCGGAAGGCATCGAGCGCACTCGATCCGTCCACCAGCTCACCTTCCACCTGACTGACAATGTGAAAGACGTGGGAATACTTCTCCACCGTCATCAGATCCGTCACCTGCACCGTGCCATACGACGCCAGCCGGCCAACATCGTTGCGCCCGAGATCCACCAGCATCACATGCTCCGCCCGTTCCTTCTCGTCGGCCAACAGCTCCGCCGCGAGCGCCTGGTCTTCTTCCGTTGTGCGACCGCGCGGCCGCGTGCCGGCGATCGGGCGCACGGTCAGGCGCCCATCGGCCACCCGCACCAGCAACTCCGGGGAACTGCCCACCAATTCGAGCCCGTCCAGGATCAGGTGGTACATGTACGGCGACGGATTCAATGCCCGGAGCGCGCGGTAGAGCG
>JBEIUK010000232.1:0-4460 GCA_040374415.1 Gemmatimonadaceae bacterium
GATCCGCCACACGGGGTGATCAGGTGCGGCGATGCAGCGGGGGCGGCCAGGATGGGCGCCCCCGTTCGTCAATAAGGGTAACAGCGGCGGCGCGAAACCCGTATTAGTCGCCAGCTCAAAGCCATACGCCAGCGTGATGAGCATCGGCTCGGCGCACTTCCCTGCCGTAAAGGTGACATTGAATGGCGCCGGGGCCGGGGTGAAGCCCGCCGGGAACGCGGCGGCGCCCGGGATCGTCACCACCGGCAACAACGCCCAGGGCACGGTCACCGACGGGTAGCCCGTGCGCGCCGCAATATTCGCACTGCTCACGCCCGGGAACAGCAACGCATCGAGGTTGTACGACGCCATCACGGCATCGATCCCCTGCGTGGCCGAGAGGAGAATGTCCTTGCGGCGATCCGCCTCGTCGCGCGCGCGATCAGCCACGACATCCATTTCATCGGCGCCATCGAGGAGCGCCTGCCCGTACTTCATCGCACCGCCGCGCTGATGCGCGACGTTCCACAGACGGAGTTCCGTCAGCGACTTCACTGGGGCCTGCGCGCCGAGCGTCTTGAGGAAGCTGTTGAAGTCGCGCTTCATGCCATACTTGAAGGCAATGGAGCACTCGGCGTCGCGGCCTTTCATCTGATCGAGACCGGAGCACATGTTCCAGTCGAGGAAGTTCTCTCCGGCCTTCGGCGCGAGCACACTCGGAATGTGGGCGGGGTCAACGATCACCGCCCCCTGCGCCTTGAGTATCGCGATCACGTCACGCATCGCCGCCTGCTGCACATCCGGCAAGCCACCGCGCGGCGTCGTGCTGCTCCCCGAGGCCACGCGGTCGTAGAAGAAGGCGCGCGGAATACCGATGCGCTTCCCAGCGAGCCCATCGGCGCGGAGAAACGGCGTGTAATCCCCACCGGTCGGCGGCGTGCACGCGGTCGTGGCCGCATCATTCGGATCGGGCTGGGCCCCTTCGAGTGCCCCCAGCATGATCGCGGCGTCAGTGACAGAGCGCGTCATCGGTCCGGGCGTATCCTGATCGGCGGTGATGGGAATCACGCCGTAGCGACTGATGCGCCCGATCGTGGGCTTGATCCCCACCAGAAAATTCTGCTGCGACGGCGACAAAACCGAGCCGGAGGTTTCCGTCCCCACATTCCCCGCCCAGAACGACACATTCGTGCCGACGCCAGACGATGAGCCGCCGGTACCAAGCACGGGGCGACCATCATCCATCCCGTCGCGCGGATCGCGCCGCGGATCCCACGGGTTCATGCTGTAGCCGTGCACGCCGGTGTAATTGCCCGGCATGCCGGTGGCCATCCAGTTCGCGAGCTCGGTGAGCTGCGTCTTGGCGATGATAATCGCGCCAGCCTTCCGGAGATTCGTGACGAGCGTGGCATCGTACGACGGCACCAGGTCACTGAACGCCAGCGCACCGCCGGTGGTGCGCAGCCCCTTCGTGAGGATGTTGTCCTTGAGCGCCACGGGGATGCCATGCAACGGCCCGCGGAGCCGTCCGGCGCGCCGTTCGGTGTCCATCGCGGCGGCTTCGGCGAGCACCGATGGATTCACCGTAATGATCGCGTTGAGCCGGTCTTCGTAGAGCGCGATGCGCGTGAGATACTGCTGCACCAGCTGCACCGAGGTGACCTGCCCGGCGGCGAGCGCCGCCTGCAGCGCCGGGATGCCGGCTTCCGTCACCGACAACGGAGCCGCGGGGGCGGTGGCTGTCGCGCGGGCGCGCTGCGCCAGGAGTGCCGCTGGGAGCAGTGTCGCGACGAGGCTGGTTCGGGTGGCGACGCGCAGGAGAGAGGAACGGGTCATCGAACGTCTGGAGGGAGAGAAAAGGGCGTGCGGATCGCATCCGGCACCGCGACGATCGCGTCGATCGCGTGCGCGCGTTCAGTCGACGATGAACAGGGTGGCCCCCGTGTCGGCGTCGGTGCGGGAGCGGTGCGGCATGGTGTCATCGGCGACGAGGTAGCTCATCCCGGCGGAGAGCGTCACGGTGCGACCATCACGCAGCTCGGTGTGCAGCGTGCCGGCGGTCACCAAAATGACATGCCCCTTTTCGCACCAATGATCGGCGAGATACCCCGGGCTGTAATCCACCATTCGGACGCGGACGCGCCCAAAGTGCTTGGTCCGCCACCAGGCCATGCCGGTCTCACCGGGGTGCATGGTGCGTTCAACCGTGGACCAATCCACCGTGGAGAACGGGATATCCAGCAGGTACATGGTTGGAGGCGGGGACCGGGAGGGAGGAGAGACGCTGCAGGACGTTAGCGGTGAACCCCGACCCCGTCCAGCAGTGGCCCCAGCCTCACGGCGCGCCCGCGGTGATCATCATGCGTATGGTGCGTGGCGTTCCTGGCATGATGTTGTTGTTGCCATGTGTGGTGGCGAAGTACCAGCGATCGAGCAGATTCTCGACCTGCAGCTGGGCGCGCAGCCAGGGGCGAAGGGTTCCAGAGAGTCCGACATCCATCCGGGTGAAGCCGGGCAGGCGCACGCGGTTGTCAACGGCGGCATAGAGGGTGCGCTGATGCACCACCCCAAGGCCAACGCCGAGGCGCTCATGCAGACGCCAGCGGTTCCAGAGCGACGCCGTCGTCCCGGGGACAAGTGGGACCGTCGCGCCGGCGCGCGCGGTACTCGTGGCCTGACGAATCCGGGCGGACTGCACCGTGGCCCCTCCAGCCACCTGCCACCAGGGGCGGATCGCGCCGGTGATCCCGACCTCCACCCCCTGCGACCGTTGCGCACCGGTTTGCACGACGCGGGTGGGATCGACCGGATCGGGGGCCATGCTGTTCGTCCGATCGAGACGGTAGAGTGCCCCGGTCACCGTCAGGTCCGCGGTCGGCTCCCAGGTCACGCCAAGCTCCCGGTTGGTGAATCGCTCCGGGACGAGCAGCGCGGTCGTGGGCGAGAGTGCCTGAAACTGATCGCCGCTCGAGGGGAGCGCCGATTGGGTGAGGGAGCCGTGCATGGTGACGGTGGGCACCGGCGTGACGATCAGCCCAAGGCGCGGCGTCAGCAGCAGGTCGGTGCGCGAGAGGCGACGACCATCCCGCGCATTGTGCCAATCGACCCCCACCCGTTCCAGCCGCAGTCCGGCAATGACGCGGACCCGATTGGTCAGCTGGAGTTGGTCTTGGAGAAACAGCGCCGCGCTGTGCAGCACGCTCCGCCCTTCGGGATCGCTCGCGTGCGGTCGGAATTCGATCGGCGTGGTGACGGTGGGCTGGGTGAGCGGCACGAGCAGCGAGAGACTCGTCCCGTGGAAATAGCCGGTGGCGCGACGCTGCGCGGTCTCTTGTCGCCCGAGATCCATCCCCGCGAGCAGCTGATGCGTGAAGGCGCCCGTCTGCACCGTCCGCTGCACATCGGACTGACTGAGGAGATTTCGGCGATCGATGCGGTGATGGTAGGCCGCGAGGGCGACCTGATCGCCGGCCGCCGTGACCACGTCGGGAAAGCTGTTTTGGTAGAACTTGTCGTAGCCCATCCAGCGGAGCTGGCTTCGGAGTTGCAGTCCGGTTGGGGTCGCATGATCGACGACCGCCGTCGCGGAGCGCAGCTGCATCGTCGCGACATTCACGGCGGGATTGCCGAAGAACGTGGTGCGTGGGACCTCGACGGGCCCGCCTCGGAACGACGG
The DNA here is from genome assembly GCA_040374415.1 of Gemmatimonadaceae bacterium. Lineage (GTDB taxonomy): Bacteria > Gemmatimonadota > Gemmatimonadetes > Gemmatimonadales > Gemmatimonadaceae > Gemmatimonas. The sequence continues at coordinate 3,656 of JBEIUK010000232.1, forward strand.
AATCCCACGATCGATGGTGCGGTCGTCCTGGAACAGCTCCCCGCGGAGCCGGAGCAAGGTCGATGGTGCGAGGCGCAGAGCGAGTGTGGGGTGCACCGCCCAGCGCCGCTGCGCATTGTCGACGCGAAAGCCGCCGGACGATTGGACCATCGCGTTGAGCCGACCGGCCGCTGTGGTCGACAGCGCCTGTCCCACGTCCACCGTCACGCGCCCGTGGTCGAACGAGCCCCCCTCGGTGGTCAGCGTCCGGATCGTCCGCCAGGCGGCGTCGCGGGTCACCCGATGCACGAGGCCGCCACCGCCGCCCCGACCAAAGGCGAGGGCGTTGGCGCCCTTGAGCACCTCCACCCGGTCGACGTTGTACAGGTCGCGGAGATACTGCGCGTCATCGCGGGCGCCATCGAGGAAAAAGTCCGCCGTAGAGCTCTGGCCGCGGATCGTCGGCGCGTCGCGGTGCCCTTCACCGAGCCCCATGGTCACGCCGGGGACGTAGCGGGCGACGTCGGCCATCGACTGCATCCCCTGATCGTCGATAAGCTCCCGGGCGACCACCGTGATGGACTGGGCGAGCTCGCGGAGCGGGGTCTCGGTCCGGGTGGCAGAGCGGGTCGAGGCGAGCCGGTACGGCGCCCGTGCCGACCGGGGGCCGTTGACCACCACCGGGGCGAGCCCCTGCGGGGTGCTCCCCTGCGGGGTGTTGTCCCGCAGGGCGCTGTCCCGCGGCGCACTGGCCTGCCCCTGCGCCAGGGTGGGGAGTGCGAGCAGTCCGACGAGCGCGAAGCGCGCTACTTGAGAATGGTTCTCA
>JBEIUK010000028.1:0-19374 GCA_040374415.1 Gemmatimonadaceae bacterium
GCCAGGTCGCGGCATAGCAGTCGATCCCCAGATCGGCTTCCACGTCCTGAATCAGCTTGAGCGGATCTTCGCCATGCCGATCACACTTATTCACCAGTGTGAAGATCGGCGTTCGGCGCATCTTGCAGACGTCAAACAATTGTCGCGTACGTTCTTCGACGCCCTTGCGGTTGTCGAGCAGCATGATCGCGCTATCGGCCGCCACCAGCGTGCGATACGTATCTTCCGAGAAGTCTTCGTGCCCCGGCGTGTCCAGCAAGTTGAGCTGATAGCCGAGGTATTCGAACTGCAGCACGGAGCTGGTCACGGAGATCCCGCGCTCCTGCTCCAGCTTCATCCAGTCGGAGGTCGCGTGTCGGGTGGCGCGACGGGCCTTCACGGACCCGGCCAAGTGGATCGCGCCCCCGTACAGGAGCAGCTTCTCCGTGAGGGTCGTTTTCCCAGCGTCCGGGTGCGAAATAATCGCGAAGGTCCGCCGCCGGGCGATTTCGTGGGTGAGGGCCGTCTCGGAACGGGCCGTGCCAGCATCAGTCATCCCCCAAAGATAGCGGCGCCGACCCCCGAGGTGATGGGGTCTGCGCCGCCGTGGGATCGATTGATAGCCCCGCCCCGGGGGCGCAGGCCCCCCGGGGTTACTCGACGGTCACCGACTTCGCGAGGTTCCGGGGCTGGTCGACATTGCAGCCGCGCTTGACGGCGATGTAGTACGCCAGCAGCTGCAGCGGGACCGATGCCAGGATCGGGGTGAGCAGATCCACGGTTTCCGGGATGCGAAACTCGTAGTCGATCCGACCGGCCAGCGACGGTTCCTCACGGGTCGTGATCGCGATGATTTTCCCCTTCCGCGCTTTCACTTCCTGAATGTTGGACACGATCTTGTCAAAGACGGCATCGTGTGGCGCGATACACACCACCGGCATCATCTCGTCAATCAGAGCGATCGGCCCATGCTTCATCTCCGCCGCCGGATACCCCTCGGCGTGGATATAGGAAATTTCCTTGAGCTTGAGCGCCCCTTCGAGCGCCGCCGGGAAGTTGTAGCCACGCCCCAGATACAGGAAATTTGAGGCCCGCTTGAATTCTTCGGCCAGCGCTTCAATCTCGTCGGCCCGGTCAAGAATCTGCTGGATCTGGGCGGGGAGGTTGGCCAACGCCTGTGCAATCGCGCGCCCACGTTCAACCGAAAGATCCCGCAGGCGGGCCAGCTTCAGCGTGAAGAGCGCCAGCGCCACGACCTGACTCGTGAAGGCTTTGGTCGACGCAACGCCGATTTCCGGGCCCGCATGGAGATAGATGCCGCCGTCGTCTTCCCGGGCGATCGTTGAGCCAACAACGTTCACCAGCCCAAGCGTCCGGGCGCCCCGGCGCTTCGCCTCGCGCATGGCCGCCAGCGTGTCGGCGGTTTCCCCAGACTGGGAAATCACAATGCAGAGCGTCCGCGGCGTGACAATGGGATTCCGGTAGCGGAACTCCGAGGCGTACTCCACTTCGACCGGAATACGGCACAGCTCTTCAATCATCAACTCCCCGATCAACGCCGAGTGCCAGCTCGTGCCGCACGCGGTGATCACGATGTTGTCGATGTTGAGCAGATCCTCCTTGGAGATATTCAACCCGCCCAGCTTCGAGAATCCCTCCTCAAGGACCAAGCGTCCACGCATCGTGTTTTCCACGGTGGTGGGCTGTTCGAAAATCTCCTTGAGCATGAAGTGCGGATAGCCGCCTCGCTCAATCTGCTGCAGATCCCAGTCAATCCGGCTGACCGGTTTGTCGCGCGTGCCGGCATCGAGATCGAGGACCTTGTAGCCGTCTCGGGTCACCACGGCGACGTCCCCATCATCGAGATAGACCACGTTTCGGGTGTGCGACAGAATCGCCGACGCGTCAGAGGCGATGTAGTACTCGCCGTCGCCGATCCCCAACAGGAGCGGCGCGCCACTGCGCGCCGCGACGATCTTGTCGGGTTCGTCCGCACAAACGACCGCAATGCCGTAGGTCCCTTCCACCTGGCGTAACGCTTCAATCACCGCCGCTTCCAGATTCCCGGCATACGTCGCACCAACCAGATGCGCCACCACTTCGGTGTCGGTGTCGGACACGAACACCACTCCGCGCGCTTCCAGCTGCGCCTTGAGGAGCGACGCATTTTCGATAATCCCGTTATGCACCACCGCAATGCGACCACTGCTGCTCAGGTGTGGATGCGCGTTGGTCTCCGTTGGCGGGCCGTGTGTGGCCCATCGGGTATGCGCAATCCCGACGGTGCCCAGCGGAGGATTGCGGTCAATCACCGCCTCCAGCCGCGCGATCTTCCCGGCCGCTTTCCGCGTGGTAATCGCGGCCGTTTCGAGGATGGCGATCCCGGCGGAGTCGTAGCCGCGATACTCCAGTCGACGCAGGCCGTCGATCAGCAGGGGGGTGGCGATTTTCGGTCCGACGTAGCCAACAATTCCACACATGTGTCAGTAATGCTGAGGGAAGCGACGAAACAACGAATGGCGCCGCGACAGCTTACGCGATGAGCGCGTCCAGCGGCCGACGGGCCTCGAGCACCAGCTGACGGGCCGCCTCTACCGTGGGCGCCTCGGCGATCACCCGAACGATGGGCTCGGTCCCGGAGGGGCGCAGATGCACCCACCGATCGGGCCAGTCGAGGCGCAGGCCGTCCTGCTGATCGGCCGTGGCATCGGGGAACGCCGCCAACAGTGCCGCGTACACCGCATCGAGCGCCACGTTCGGGCGATCGAGCTTGTCCTTGACGATGACATACCGGGGCCGCTCCGCGATCAGCGCGGACAGCGGGCGCCCCTCTTCGTGCATCAGTTGCAGCAGCAAGGCAGCCCCAAGGGGCGCATCACGGCCCAAATGCAGCTCCGGCAAGATGACCCCACCATTGCCTTCGCCGCCGATCGTGGCCCCAATCGCCTGCATGGCCAGCGCCACATTCACTTCACCGACTTTCGCGAAGTGGAAGGGCACACCAGCCTCGGCCGCCACATCGGCCACGACCTTGCTGGTGGAGAGATTCGTGACAACAGGTCCCGGCCGATGCCGCAGCACGGTGCGCGCGGCAAACGCGAGCGTGTAATCCTCTCCGGGCGCTCGTCCGTCATCGAGCACCAGCGCGAGGCGGTCCACATCGGGATCGGTGGCGAAGCCAATGTCCGCGCCAACATTGCGGACCAGTGCTTCCAATTCGCCGAGGTTGTCGGCGACCGGTTCCGGCGGCCGATGGAAGCGACCATCCGTCTCCATATTGATCGCAAACACCTCACAGCCGAGGGCGGTGAGGAGTTGCGGCATGATGACGGCACCGGCGCCGTGGCAGCAATCCAGCGCCACACGGAAGCGGTGCGCACGGATCCCTTCGACATCGAGGAATGGGAGCGCGAGCACCTGCTCAAGATGGCGGGTGGCCGCGTCCGGATCGGTTTCGACGCGTCCAAGACGATCCCAGGTGGCCCGTGGAATGCCGGCCTCCATGACCGCGCGCATCGCGGCGCCTTCCTCGGCGGAGAGAAACAGGCCGCTCGGGCCAATAAACTTGAGGGCGTTCCACTCGATGGGATTATGGCTGGCCGTAATGCCGAGGCCACCAGCGGCGTGATGGTGCTCCACGGCCAGCTGAATCGTGGGCGTTGGCGCCATGCCGATATCGATCACGGTGCAACCGACCGATTCCAAGGCCCCATGCACAATGCGCGTGAACATGGGACCCGATACGCGACTGTCCCGACCCACGACAATGCGATGATTGCCCGTGCGGGACGCCCACACCCCAAAAGCTGCCGCAAAGGTCGCCACAACTTCCGGGGTCAGGGCGTCACCCACCCGCCCACGCACCCCAGAGACACTGACCATCAAGCCATCAAACGCCATCGGGAGTTTACCAATCAGGTGAAATGGCGGGCCAGGAAATCAGGCCGCGCCCTGTGCGTCGCGGTGCTGGTGGCTGTTCGCATCAGGAAGCTTCACCGCTTTCTGCTCCACCACACGCTCAAACGCCGCCACACAGACCGGATCGAACTGCGTCCCGGCGCACCGCTTCAACTCGGCCATCGCCACATCCACCGGCTTCCACGAGCGATACGCCCGGCCGCTGGTCATGGCGTCAAAGGAATCGGCGAGTCCCACAATGCGGGCTTCCAGCGGAATTTCGTGTCCCAGCAACCGATCAGGGAGCCCACGACCATCGTAGCGCTCGTGATGAGACCGGACCACCGACAACGCATGCGGAAGCTCTCGCAACAGCGGCTCGAGCAACCGCCAGCCGATCACGGGATGCTCCATGATGTGCGCATACTCGTCGTCCGTCAGCGACCCGTCCTTCACCAAAAGGGCTTCCCGGACCCCGATCTTGCCAATGTCATGCAGCCGGCTGCCGAGCTCGAGCTGCTCCATGAGCGTCTCGGGCAGTCCCAGCTCCTGGCCGATGGCGAGCGCATATTCGGTGACACGGTTGGAGTGACCGGCCGTGTACGGATCCTTGACTTCGAGGGCGTCGGCGAGCGACTGCAGCGAGGCGAGGAAGAGATCTTCGTACTTGCGGGTCTGAATGACCACGCGTTCCTCGAGATGGAGGCGATACGCGCGGTTTTCCACCAGCAACCGCCGCTTCTCGAGCGCCTGACTCACGCGGGCGCGGAGCTCATGCGGCCGGAACGGCTTGGTGACATAGTCGACCGCGCCGGCTTCCACGCTCTTGACGATCAGGTCGAGGTCGGACACGGCCGTGACCAGAATGACGGCCGTTTCCGGCCAATCCTGCTGGAGGAGGCGGAGCATCGCCGCGCCATCCATGCCTGGCGACTGGTATTCCAACAGCATCAACGGGACCGGATCCGTCTTCAGGATCGTCAGCGCCACATCGCCGGAATTGGCTTCACGGCAGGCGAACCCCTCGGATTCCAAGAGGCGCCGGAGCAACGAGCGCATGGAGGAATCCGGGTCGACAATCAGACAGCGCTTCGGTGTCGCAGACGCAGTAGCAGCAGCAGCAGTCATATCAGGCAGCGGGGCGTGGATCGCGTGGCGTATCAGGTGACGCCGGCATCAGGGTGAGCAGCGGTCGGGCGGCTCGCCCCTCAGTCCGAAGGCCATTAGCTTCCCGGGACGACTTCCTGCCCGTCCGTTCACGCTGAAGGCCATGACGCGAATCTATCACGACGATCGATCGGGTGGGTTGTCCACCCGAGCCATTCACGCGGGGCAGCGCCCCGATCCGGTCTCGGGCGCCATCATGACGCCCCTCTACCTGACCTCCACCTACGTGCAGGACGGGATCGGCGTCAACAAGGGGTACGAGTACGCCCGCGGGAAGAACCCCACCCGGCAAGCCCTCGAGCGAAACGTCGCGATTCTGGAGGGGGGCGAGCACGGCTTGGCCTTCGGCAGCGGCATGGGCTGCCTCGACTCCATCATGAAGCTCTTCCGGGCCGGCGATCACATCGTCTGCGGGGAGAACGTGTATGGTGGCACGTTTCGCCTGTTTGATCGCATCCTGAAGCACCAGGGCCTCTCGTTCACCTATGTGGATACCCGCGATCCACAGAGGGTGGAGGAGGCCATGACGCCGGCGACCCGGGCGCTGCTGGTGGAGACGCCCACCAACCCGCTCATGTGGCTGACCGACCTGTCCGCCATGAGTGATATTGCCAAGCGCCATCAGGCTCTCCTGATCGTGGATAATACGTTTGCCACCCCCGTGTTCCAGCGACCGCTGGAGATCGGCGCCGACGTCGTCTGGCATTCAACGACCAAGTACCTGAATGGTCACTCGGACATGATCGGCGGGATCGCCGTGGTACGAGACGATGCGTTGGCGGATCAACTCCAGTTCATCCTGAACGCAGCGGGAGCCGTTCCGGGTCCCTTTGATGCGTGGCTGGCGCTCCGGGGGACCAAAACCCTCCCGCTCCGCATGAAGCAGCATGATGCGAACGGACGCCAGATTGCGGCGTGGCTGCTGAACCGCCTGGGTGAGGACCGGGTGATCTACCCCGGACTGTCCCACCATCCCCAGCACGAGCTGGCGGCTCGCCAGATGTCCGGCTTCGGCGGCATGATGACGCTCGACCTCGGGACGCAGGCGCATGCCGACCAATTCCTGCGACGCGTCCGCGTCTTCTCGCTCGCGGAGTCGCTGGGCGGGGTCGAATCGCTCACGAACCATCCCTACACCATGACGCATGGGTCCGTCCCCGCCGACGTGAAGGAAGCAATGGGGCTGACTCCCGGCATGGTCCGGCTCTCCTGTGGCATTGAAGACGCCGAGGACCTGATTGAGGACCTCGACGGCGCGTTGGCCGGGATCTGAGCCGGTGAAAGTGCTGTTGGTGGGGAGTGGCGGGCGTGAGCATGCCCTCGCCGATGCGTTGCGCCGGGAAGCCATGCCCCTTGAGCTGATCGCTGCCCCCGGGAATCCGGGGGTGGCCGAGCTGGCCCAAATCGCCCCCGTCGGTACTGGCGACCTCCCGGCACTGGCGGCGTATGCCGAACACGCGGGGATTGATCTGGTGATCGTGGGCCCAGAAGCGCCGCTCGCCGGTGGGCTGGTCGATCTGCTTCGGCAGCGCGGTGTCCCGGCCTTTGGGCCGACGATGGCGGCGGCCACAGTCGAGACCTCCAAGGCGGAGACCAAGGCGCTCATGGTGGCCGCCGGCGTGCCAACCGCGCATGCCGAGACCCACCGCGATGCCAGCGAGGCGAAGGCGGCGGTGCGCGCCCGCTTCGGCGCCCCCGTGGTCATCAAGGCCTCTGGCCTCGCCGCCGGCAAGGGCGTCATCGTCTGTCAGACCGTTGCGGAGGCCGAGGCCGCCATCGACCGGATCCTCGGCGATCGGGCCTTTGGAGACGCCGGGAACGAGTGCCTCGTGGAAAGCTTCATGACCGGCGAGGAGCTGTCGCTCTTTGCCGTGACCGATGGCACCGACATCCTGCCGATGATCGGGGCGCAAGATCACAAGCGGCTGCTGGATGGCGACGACGGGCCAAACACCGGGGGGATGGGGGCCTACACCCCCGTCTCGCTGTCAACGCCTGCGCTGATCGATGACGTTACCGAGCGGGTCTTTTTGCCCACGCTCCATGCCCTGCGGAAGCGCGGGACCCCTTTCACCGGCCTCCTGTATGCGGGGCTGATGCTGACTCCGGACGGACCCAAGGTCGTTGAATACAACTGCCGGTTTGGCGATCCGGAGACGCAGGCAATCCTCCCCATGCTCACCAGCAGCCTGCTGGAGCCGATGCTGGCCGTAGCCCGCGGGGCTCGGATCAATACGCTGCCGGCGTTCACGTGGCGCCCGGGCGCGTCGGTGACAACGGTGGTCGCGGCCAGCGGCTACCCGGATGCCCCTCGCACCGGCGCGGTCATCGACCTGCCCGACGTGAGCGACGACATTCGCGTCTATCACGCCGGCACCGCCCGTGGGGCCGATGGCCTGCTCCGCTCCGCCGGCGGCCGCGTCGTGGCCGTCACGGCACTCGGTGCGACCTTCGCCGAGGCGCAGCGCCGGTCCCGGGACGCGGCCGGACAGATCGGCTTCGACGGCGCGATCTACCGCCGGGACATTGGCTGGCGGGAAGCGGCCCGTCTGGCATCCCCTGGCAGCGTCCCGGGTGCCGGAGCTTCCTGAAACGGAAACGATTGCCCGCGACCTCGATGTCGAGGTCCGCGCGGCGATCCTTGTCGCCGTCACCGTCGAGCGCCCCGATGTCATTCGGGAGCTTTCGGCAGACCAGATGGCGGACAACCTCGTCGGCGCCACGATCGTCCGCGCGTGGCGCCGCGCCAAACTGGTGGTCCTCGACCTCACCACCCGTGACGGCCTCCGGCATCTCGTCGTACAGCCGCGCTTCACCGGAGGCCTGCTCGTCCGGTCGCCCACGGCTGACGACGCGCTGGGGGACTATCACTGCGTCACCATGACGCTGCAGGATGGCCGCACCCTCGTCTATCGCGACGTCCGCCGTCTGGGGACCGTTGCCCTCATGGATCCCGCCCGCTTCGCCAGCTACAGCGGCGCGCTGGGCCCCGAACCCCTTGACCCGCAGCTCGGCGACGCCGAGTTTTCGGTTCTTCTTCGGGGTTCTCGGCAGCCAGTGAAAGCGGTCCTCATGGATCAGCGGCGGCTGGCCGGGGTGGGCAACATCTACGCAAACGAGGCGCTGTGGCGAGCCGGCATCGATCCATCACGCGAAGCGCAATCCCTGAGCGAAACGGAGGCCGCCGCGCTGCGGCAGGCCCTGTGCGACGTCCTGACGGCATCGATCGCCGCCCGGGGGACCAGCTTCCGTGACTACCGTGATGCCCGGGGCGAGCGCGGAAGCTTCGTGGCCCAGTTGGCCGCCTACGGCCGGGCTGGGGAACCCTGCCAGCGCTGCGGCCGACGCCTTGTGGGGACCCACGCGGTGGACGGCCGCAGCACCGTCTTCTGCCCTTCCTGCCAGCACTGACCCCGGCGCGGCCGCGACGGCCACCGGCCGTGCGATCCCGATTCGCCCGCGGCGGACCCGCACACGCGCCACGCCACCCACCGCCACGCAACTCCCGCTGGACGTCGTCACCGCCGAGCCCGATGTCGGCGCGCTCCGGGACTATGTGCGGGCGCTCGCCCGGAACGTCCCCGGGGTCTACCTCATGCGCGGCGCGCGCGGCGAGGTGCTTTATGTCGGCAAGAGCACGCAACTGCGCACCCGCTTGCTGTCGTACTTTCGCCTCCCGTGGCCCGAACATCGCCATGCGCGCATGCTGCGGGAAACGCTCCGCATTGAATGGGAAGAGCAGCCGAGCGAGTTCGCCGCGCTGTTGCGGGAAGTGCGGCTCATTCGGGCGCACCTGCCCCGCTACAACGTGCGGTCGGCGCGTCCACTGAATCGCTGGTGGGTCATCACCATTGGCGACGGGCCCGCCCCTCGGCTTCGTGTTCAGCGGGCCAGCGCCGCCCTGCAGCGTCGGGGCGCGGGCCCCGGCACTGTGATCGGACCGTTCTCCAGCCGAGCACCGTTGGTCGAGGCGCTGCGGGTGTTGAATGACGCACTCGGCTTGCGTGACTGCGCCGACCGGGTTCGCCTGGTCTTACGCGATGCCGGGGATCTGTTCGATAGCGCCGAGTATCCCGAGTTGGTCCGCACGCCGGGATGCCATCGCTATGAAACGCGGCGATGTCTCGGTCCATGCGTCAGCGCCTGTTCGGCGGGGGAATATCGCACGCAGCTGCTGCGTGCCCGCGCGGTATTGGAGGGCGTGGACGACGCGCCGCAGCAGGCGCTCGCGCAGGAGATGCGCGCCGCCAGTGCAGCGCTCTCGTACGAGCGCGCTGGGTGGCTACGGGACCGTCTGGCCGCGCTCCATCTCCTGGAGGAGCAGCTCGCGCGGGTGCGTGAGTCGCTCCACCGCCATCATGGGGTCTATCAGGTGCCAGGGCGCGACGGCGACCATCGGGCCTATCTGATCCAGCATGGTCGCGTGGTCAGCGAGGCGCGATGCGCCGACGAGGACGCGATGGCCCACCTCTCCCGTCGCGCCGCACGACCCGCCCCAACGCCCAGCGGCATTGCCCCAGAGCACCTCGACGAGATGGTGCTACTGGAGCATTGGTTTCGCACCCGACCGGATGCGGCCGAGTCGCTTAGACCAGCGGGCCCGGGGGAGGCAGATCCGCGTCAGACGGATCGTGCAGGTCGAGCGGTGGAATGAGCGGAAAGAGCTGCACGTCGGCCTGACCACGGTCGAGATACAACTTGGCGACGCACGGCTGGAGGGAAAAGCGACGAGGACCGGCGGCCCCCGGGTTCACGACAATGCGACGCGCCGCTTTGGTGATGAGCTGCTGGTGGGTATGTCCGTACACAATCACCGTGGCGAGTGGATGCGCAGACACCAGCTTGGGGGGCGTCGGGCTTCCCAACTCGTGGCCATGGGTCACCACCACGCGCACCCCCTCAAACACCTCGTCGATCCGCTCCACGAGATCGGGGCGTCCGGGGGCATCCGTGTTCCCCCAGACGGCACGCACGGGAGCAATGGCCGCCAGTTCGATGAGCACCTCCGGCGGACCGACATCGCCGGCATGCAGGATGAAATCCACGCCGGCGAGCGCGTCGAACACTTCAGGGCGCACCAGCCCGTGCGTATCAGAAATCAGTCCAATGGTCAGCATCGGCGACGCTCCTTATGCATCCTCGCCCCAGCGCTTTCCGAGCTGGTGCGGGACATCAAGATGATCCAGAATCCGCGCGACCATGAAGTCGACCAGTTCGCTGATCGACGTGGGACGGTGGTAAAAGCCAGGCGCGGCCGGAATGACGATTGCGCCGGCACGGGTCACCTGCGTGAGATTTTCGAGGTGGATCAGCGATAACGGGGTTTCGCGCGGCACCAGAATGAGGCGGCGCCGTTCCTTGAGCGTCACATCGGCCGCGCGCTCGACGAGCGAACGGGAGGTCCCATGGGCGATGGCACTGACCGTCCCCATGGAGCAGGGGCAGACCACCATGCCGCCCGTGCGTGCCGACCCCGAGGCCGGCGCCGCCCCACGATCGCCGTCATCGAAGACGCGGACCACCTGATCAAACCCCGCGGCCCCCACATGGGTCCGCAACGCCTCGAGGGTGGGGATCTCCGATTCCGTGGCCAGCAACCGGAAGCCGTGACCGGAGACAATCAACCAGGTCGGCACCGCCTGTTCCACCAACTGCTGCAACAGCCGCACGGCGTACGGCGCGCCCGAGGCCCCCGTAATCGCCAGCACCACCGGCAACCGCTCGCGCAGGGTGTCCGTCATACGGCACCGCCGGCGAGCACACGCGCGATCAAGACCACGGTGAAGAACCCAATCGAGATCACACCGTTCATCGTGAAGAAGGCGGCATCTAACCGCGTCAGATCCGTGGCGCGCACCAACCGATGTTCCCACACCAGCATCAGGGCGACACCGGCCACGCCGGCCCAGAGCAGTGGCTGCACCGCAGCAACGGCCGTCCCCAGTGGGGCCGTGGACACCACCGCCCCCAGCGACAGCACCGCGATGACATGCAGGAACCGTGACAGCCGGATCGCCGCCGGAACGCCAATCGTGGACGGGATGGAGTGCAGCCCATGCCGGCGATCGAATTCTGCGTCCTGCAGCGCATACAAAATGTCAAAGCCGCCACTCCACGCCATCACCGCGAGCGCGAGCACCAACAGCAGCCACACCGGCGCACTCCACACGCCGGTCACCGCGAGATAGCCGCCCACCGGGGCAATCCCCAGGCCCAGTCCCAGCCACAAATGGGACCACCGCGTGAACCGCTTGGTATAGCTATACCCCAGCACCCAAAGCAGCGCGATCGGCGACAACGCCGCACACAACGGGTTCAGCGCCCACGCCGCCCACACGAAAAGCATCGACGCGATCACCACCGACCCACGGGCCTGCCCAAGCGTCAATGTCCCACTCGGCAGCTCGCGCATCGCCGTCCGCGGATTCAGGGCATCCACATCACGATCCACGATCCGGTTAAAACCCATCGCTGCAAAGCGCGCCGAGGTGAACGCCAGCAACACCCAGCCAATCATCCGCCCGGTCACCGGAGCCACCGCACTCGCCAAGAGGACGCCCACCATGGCGAAGGGCATGGCAAACACGGTGTGCGGCAGCTTCACAAAATTTGCCAGCCGCACCACGAGCGACTTCCCCTGCAACAGCTGCCCATCACGGGCGCCTGGCGGCGGCGTGATGGACGATGATGAACCCGGTGATGCACTCATACGCGTCCGATCGGTGGCAACCCGAGCGTCGGCCACATGGCATCGACGCGTTGCTGCGTGGCGTCATCCATTCGAATCACCTTAGGCCATGCCCGCGTGAACCCTTCCTCGGGCCACTTCCGCGTGGCATCGATCCCCATCTTGCTGCCGTAGGTGAAGGCGCGGCTCGCATGATCCAGCACATCCACCGGTCCCATGGTGAAGCGCACATCCCGCTCGGGATCCATGTTGTTGAGCGCCACCCACCACGCCTCGACGGGATTCCGCACGTTGACCTCCTTATCCACCACCACCAGCACCTTCGCGAGCGACATCAGCCCCTGCCCCCAGAGCGCATGCATGACCTTATCCGCATGCCCGGGATATTTCTTGTCGATCGAGACGAAGACCAGATTGTGGAAGCCGCCCTCGGCGGGCATGTGATAATCCACGATCTCCGGGGTGGTGAGCTTGAGCAACGGGAGGAAGATCCGCTCAGTCGCATGCCCGAGATAGAAGTCCTCCATCGGCGGACGCCCCACGATCGTGGTTGCATACACCGGGTTCTTCCGCATCGTGACCGCCGTCACATGCACCCGCGGGTAGAGATCCGCCTCGGAATAAAAGCCCGTGTGATCGCCAAAGGGCCCTTCCACCACGAGCGCCTCGGCCGGATCGATGTACCCCTCGATGACAAACTCCGCATCGGCTGGGACATCCAGATCACAGGTGACCGCCTTCGCCAGCCGAACGGGATCCCGACGGAGGAAGCCCGCAAAGAGGAACTCATCGATGTTGGGCGGCAGTGGCGCACTCGCTGCGTACATGCTCGCCGGATCGCATCCGACCACAATGCAGACGGGCATTTTTTCGCCGCGCTCCGCCATCTGCCGCAGATGCTCAGCGCCGGTTTTGTGCCGCTGCCAGTGCATCGCGACATGCCGCTTGCCGAGCTGCTGCACGCGATACATCCCCACGTTGCGAATGCCCCGCACGGGATCCTTGCTCACGACCGCCGTCATGGTGACGTAGGGACCACCGTCTTCCGGCCAGCAGTGCAGGACGGGAATCTTGTCGAGATCGATCTCCTCGCCACGCCAGACGATCTCCTGGCAGGGCGGCGTGCCGCTCTTCATCCGTGGCGGGAACTTAGAGACCTCGAGCAGACGCGGCAGCAGCGAGAGCTTCCCGAGGAAGCCGTCCGGGACCTTGAGGTCCATCAGCGCCGTGATGCGCTCGCCGATGGCATCAAGGTTGTCCACGCCGAGCGCCAACGCCATGCGCCGCATGGAGCCGAAGAGGTTAATGGCGACCGGATACGCCGACCGCGTGCCATCGCGCAGGATCGGATGCTCGAAGAGCAACGCGGGGCCGCCGTTGGGCAGCTTCGAGACGCGGTCCGCGATTTCGGTGAGCTCCAGATGCACCCGCACCGGTGCGGTGATGCGCTGCAGTTCGCCCGCGCGTTCAATCGCGTCGAGGTAGTCCCGCAAGGTGTCGAGGGTCATACGTCCCCCGCCACGCCCACATGAATGGCCGCGATGCCGAGGGTGAGGGACCGCCACGACACCGATGAAAATCCGGCCTGTCGCATGCGCTCGGCCAGATCCTCTCCAGTGGGAAAGTGCGTTACGGACATCGGCAAGTAGGTATAGGCAGAGCCATGACCACTCACGAGGCGGCCAATGCGCGGCAACACGTGATGGAAATAGGCGTGATACGCTGCGCGCACGAGGGCAAAGCGCGGCGTGGAGAATTCCAGAATGACGAAGTGGGCGCCGGGGGCGAGAACCCGTCGCACTTCGCGGAGTCCCGCGTCGAGATCGGCCACGTTGCGAATGCCAAAGGCGACAATCGCGCCATCCATCCGTCCCGCGGCAATCGGCAGACTGAGCGCATCGGCCCCCACCGGGGCCAGCACCGTGCGTGGTGCTTTGCCCGTGCCATTCTGCAACATGGGCACGGCGAAATCCGCCCCCATCACAAAGCCGCGAAAGCCGGCCTGCCGCGTGAGCAACGCCCCCACGTCCAACGTGCCCGCGCAGAGATCGAGATAGGCGCCCTGTGGCTTCCGCGTCCATGCCAGCGCGCGCAGTGCCGCGTGACGCCAAGCCCGATCGATGTTGAGCGACAGCACATGATTCAGGAGGTCATAGCGCGGGGCAATGTCCGAAAACATCTGCCGGACATAGTCGCGCTTGCCGTCACCGCGGGCGGCGTTCGCCGCAACGGTGATGGCATCCGGTCGCGCCTCGGGCCCTGTGGGCGGGCCGGATGGGGTGTCGAGCGTTACAGTCATCCCGAAAGCTCTCGGGACGGCGAGAGCCGAGCAATAGGACCGGCCCATTGGATCGTCCGGCAGATCGGGCCTGTATGCTGGTTGGCGAGCCGTCCCGCAGCTAGCTTCACCCCGTCATGCCGACCTCCGACGAGCTGGCGGGATTCCCGGACGCCGATGTGGTGCACCTCGCCCAGCAAGGGCGGGAGCGCGCCTTTCGGGAGCTGGTCCGCCGCTATGAGCGCCCGGTCTTCTCCCTCATTCTGCGCATGGTCCGCGATCGGGAGACGGCTGAGGATCTCGCGCAGGACACGTTTATCAAAGTCCTGAACCATCTGGACCGATACAGCCCCGAGTTCAAGTTCTCGAGTTGGTTGTTCAAGATCGCCAACAACGTGGCGATCGACTTTCTGCGCCGCCGGCGCCTGCCCACCATCAGCATCGATGGCTCGCCGCATGCCACGACCGCCGCGGATCGGGACGCCTCGGTGCTGGAGCTCGAGGCCGATCAGGAAGACGCCCTGGAAGAGCTGGCGTCGCGGGAGCTGGGGAGCGCCATCGAACTGGCCATTGCCCGGCTGCGCCCGGAGTATCGCGCCTGCATCCTGCTGCGTCATGTGGAAGGGCGCTCATACGAAGAGATCGCCGCCACCCTCGACCTGCCGCTGGGCACGGTCAAAACGTATATCCACCGGGCGCGCCACGAGTTGCGACGGGCCCTTGAGCCGCTGCGGTCATGACCCCCTCCCGTCCTCCCGATGGGTCAGCCGGATCCCGATCCGCAGCCCTTGAAACCTCGCCGGCCACCCCGTCGTATGCCCCAGTGGAGCCCACCGTGTCCGATACCCACCTCACCCCCGCCGACGTCGATCGCCTCCTGGATGGCGAGATAGGCCCCGATGATGCGCCCCTCTGGGCACACCTCGAGGCCTGTCCGTCGTGCGCGGCCGAGCTCGACCTCGCGCGTGAGGTGGTCTTCGCGCTGGAGACGCTCCCGGATTTCGCCCCCACACCGGGCTTCGCCGACCGGGTGATGCGGGAGGTCGATGTCTTCGAGCCGTGGCATGTGGCCGCCACGGAGACGGTACGCCGCTTCCTCCCGGCGAGCCGACCGGCCCGGGTCTGGGCGACGCTCAGTGCCGCCGCGGGGCTCGCGATGACGACGTTGGTGGGCCGGTGGCTGCTGTCACAGGCCGATATCCCCTTGTTGCTCGCCGCCTCCGGGCTGGAGCAGGCGCGCACCCAGACGGCGGCGGCCGGCCGCGAACTGACGCTAGCGGCCCTTGGGCAACCCGGGCTCTCTGCCGTCCAAACCGCCTCGGCGGGCTCATTGCTCCTCATGGCCGGCGGCTTTGTCGTGATTGTCGGCTTGGGGCTGGTGGGGCTGCGGACGCTCGCCATCGACCCCACGGCGAGCGAATAGCGCGATGCTGTCGATGCTCCAATCCGGCCCGCTGGCCGTCGCCGGCGTCTTCGCGATCGGTCTCGTGATTGGCGTCCTCGTGCTCACCAGCGCCGAGCGGTCCGTGCTGGCCGTCGCGCGGGCGGCCGCCCGCAACATCAGCGGCTGTTTTTGGATTGGCGTCCTCTGGCAGCTGTTGGCCACCCCGTTGCTGGCCGTTGCGGTCATCGCCTGCCTGATCACCATCATTGGGATTCTGGCCATCCCCTTCGTGGTGCTGGCGTGGATGCTGCTTTACGCGGGCGCCTACACGCTGGGCCTGTTGGGAGTGGCCATCATGATCGGTCGGGCGCTCGCGGGTGCCGGTCCCACGAGCAGCCAACGGGGGGCCCTGCTGCGTGGCCTGATCGTAGGGATTTCCCTGTTTGCGATCCTCTGGCTGGGGGCTGCGCTGCTGGCGCCGGTACCGGTGGCCGGCCTGCTGGCGCGCCTCGTCGCACTGGGGATCACGTGGGCGGCCGCGACGGTTGGGCTGGGCGCCGTGGTGACGTCGCAGGGCGGTATCGCCCGCATTCGCGCCACCGTGCTCCGGCAAGAAGTCGCCCATACCACGCCGTCGTGGCAAACGCCCACGCCCATGCAGGGCGTCGTGGCCGCCAAGCGCCCAACGACGCCATCGGCACCCGAGGTCTGGTAGCCCGGTAGATTCCGGCGATGTCCACTCCCCGTCGCCTCCTGCTGGTTGGCACCGTGGCGCTCTTGCTGGTCTGGATCGCGCTCGCGAGCGCCGTCTACCCCTCGCTCCCCGAGGAGTTGGCCACGCACTTCGGCCCAAACGGCATGGCCGATCATTTTGCAGCCAAGTCGATCGGGACGTGGTTCATGCTCCCTGCCGTTGGCGCGAGCACGACATGGCTCATCCTGGGGCTCGCGGCGCTGATCCCCAGCCGCCCTGGGCTCTTCAACACGCCGGCCAAAGCCGAACTGCTCGCCCTGCCCGATGCATCGCGACGGCCGCTGCTGGAAGAGGCCGCCACGGTGATGACGGCGCTTGGCCTCTCCATCGCGGTCCTGTTCGCAACGATCCATTGGGACAGTTGGCGCGTCGCGGTCACGACACAGCGAGGGCTGTCACTGATCACGTGGATCGTGATGGCGATTTCCCTGGGTGGCTCCACCATTGGCCTGCTCATCTGGAGCCGTCGCTTTCAGGTCCGTATTCTCGCCGCCCGGGATGCCGTAGCAGCACAAGAGCTCTCCGCGACGGCGCGTCGCGCGTCGTAGAGGCCCCGGACTCAGTCCGTGTGCAGCAGCACGCGTTGACCGCGTGCCAATCCCCGCGTGGCGGCGGCACTCCCCTCACGCACGGCGAGTTCCATAAAGCCGCTGGAGCCGGTGAGCGCGACGAGTTCACCCACGGCCGCGTCGGCATAGGTGCGGACCACGCGAATGCGCTGGCCATTCACCGATAACGCCGATACCGACCGCGCCATGAGATTGGTCACCGCGTTGCCGAAGCGATCAAGCGTCAGGATCTCTCCAGCATAGGTGCCATCCTCCAACCGCTGCGGTGCCGGCGTGCGCCGCCGGATCGCGGTGTGCAGTGGCTCGCCCAGATCGTGCAGCGCGGTGCCCGTGGCGAGCCGAGCGGCCGCCGGTGCAAAGACATCGCGGCCGTGGAAGGTGGCCGACGCCGTGGCATCCACGGGTAAGGACACGACCTGCGCATCCAACGCGAAGAGCGATGGTGACAGCACCCCATTGTCTGGCCCAATCAGGTAGCGGCCATCACTCGCCACCGCCAACGCGGCCCGGGCACTCCCCACGCCCGGGTCGACCACTACGACATGCACCGTGCCCTCGGGAAAGCGGCGCCAATACCGCGCGAGCGCCAAGCGCGCCCCGTCGATGTCCTGCGGCGCAATGTCGTGCGCCATGTCCATCAGCGGCACACCCGGTGCCAGTGTGGTCAGCACGCCCTTCAACTCGGCGACGTAGCCGTCCGCCGTGCCGAAGTCGGTGAGCAGAGTGATGGCAGGAGCAGACATGGACGTGGCGAAAAGGTCAGAGCTGAGCGCGTCGCCAGCGTCCACTGCCCCAGAGGAGCACCATCAGGACGCCGCGCGCGGCGGCTGTGAGAGCCAACGTCCACCACAGCCCGGTTGTGCCAAAGCGGGTAGCGGCCCAGGCCCCCACCGGGATCCGGAGGGCCGTTATCGCCGTGCTGCCAAGCATGGGGATAAACGTCCACCCGGCACCCCCCATCGCACTTTCCAGCACCACCTCGGCCCCAAGAAAGAGCTGCGAGATGGCCGCAATCCGCAGATAGCGCGCCGCTTCCGCGATCACGGCGGCATCGGTGGTAAAAAGCGCCGCGAGCCGATCTGGCAGCAGCGTGATGAGCACCATCATCACCGCGCCCACGGCGGTGACGAATCGTACCGCCTGCCATCCCGCGCGACGCGCCCGATCGACATCGCCAGCGCCAAGGCTCTGCCCGACGATCGCTGCGACGGCGGCACCGGCGCCCACCGAGACGACGTACACAATGCCCTCGACGCGAAAACCGAGCCCCAATGCCGCGAGCGCCGGCGTGCCAAATTGGTTCGTTGTGCGGGTCAGCAGCACGTAGATGAAGCTGAAGGCGACGCCCGTCATGGACGCCGGGATCCCAATGCGCGCGATCGTGCCCCAAACCGCGAAGCGTGGCCAGCCCAGCGTGATCATGCCACGCCGATGCAGCAGCCAGATCCCGAGCACGCACGCCACCCCACGCGGCACGAGCGTCGCGAGCGCTGCCCCCTGCACGCCCAGCGCCGGGATCGGCCCCGCGCCAAGAATCAGCACCGGATCGAGCGCGAGTCCCAGTACCGTCGTGAGCACGAGGATGTAGAGCGGCGTGCGCGTATCGCCGGCCGCGCGGAATGCCGCATCCACCGCAAAGAACGCAAAGATCAGGGGCATCCCCAGCAGATAGCTACCGAGATAGCGCATGCCGATCTGCGTCACGCCGTCACCGGCCTGCATCACGGCAAAGAGCCAGGGCAACAGCACCGGGGTCAGCGCCGCCACCACCACTCCCAACCCGGCGCCAAAGAGGACGCCATCACTCACCGTGCGCGCGGCTTCCGCAGGCTGGCGTTCGCCATGACGACGCGCGGCGATGGCATCCACGCCAATGCTCACCAACTCGCCGAGGGAGATGACGAGCCAGATCCAAAAGACACTGCCAGTCACCGCGGCGAGCGCATCCGCGCCGAGGTAACGGCCAATCCAGAAGGTGTCGATGGTGTGGAACGTGGTCATCAACAGATTCGCCGCGATGGCCGGAAGGGCCACGCGGCGAATCGTTTGCGGCAGCGGCTCGCTGACGAGCGCGCCGACGGGTGCGTGCGGCTCGGCGGTCAGGCGGAATACCGTTGGGCCAAACCCTGCATCACCTGCAGCGCAATGGCATCGATGGCCTTCGACGCCTTCGCCGTGGGCTCCGCCACCACGATGGGACGCCCGGTGTCGCCCCCTTCCTGAATGCGCGGATCGAGGGGCACCTGACCCAACAGCGTCAAGCCACACTCGGCCGCCAGCTGTGCGCCACCACCGCTGCCAAAGATCGGGATCGGGGTGCCTGTCTCCGGATTTTCGAAATACGACATGTTCTCGACAATGCCCAACACCGGCACGCCGGTGCGTTCAAACATCTTCACCCCGCGCAACGCATCGCCCACCGACACCTGCTGCGGCGTCGTGACGATCACGGCGCCATGCACCTGGGTCGCCTGCACGAGCGAGAGCTGCGCATCACCGGTCCCCGGCGGCATATCCACCAGGAAATAATCGAGCTGGCCCCAGGCCACATCGCGCAGGAACTGCGTGATGATCTTCATCACGATCGGGCCCCGCCAGATGGCTGGCTGCTCCTTCTCGATGAGGAAGCCGAGGGAAATCACCTTCACCCCCATGCGC
>JBEIUK010000201.1:0-5258 GCA_040374415.1 Gemmatimonadaceae bacterium
GCTGATGACGCTCGTCTTCGGCTTTCTCGGGCTGATGGTCGCGGTGCCGCTCACGGCGGCGGTGCTGGTGCCACTCCGCATGATCGCGGAGCGCGAAAACGCCCGCGAACGGCTGTTGCATGCCCAAGCGCTGGATGCCCAGGCGCTGGATGCCCAGGCGCTGGATGCGCAGGCCGTGTCCGTCGTCTCCGCGGGGAATGACCGTCGGACCGCCGAGGGGCCGCAATGATTGCCCCCCTCCGCGGGGTGCGCCTTGGCTATGACGATCAGGGGCGCGGCGTCCCGGTCGTCTTTCTCCATGGCTTTCCCCATGATCGCGAACTGTGGGACGCGCAGCGGGAGGCGTTGTCCGATCGCGCACGGTGCATCGTCCCCGATCTGCGCGGCTTTGGCGCCTCGGAAGTGATCGGCCCGTATTCCATCGATCAGTATGCGGACGACATCGCGTCGCTACTGGAGTGGCTCGAGATCCCCTCGGCGGTGATCTGCGGGCTCTCGATGGGGGGCTACATCGCGATGGCCCTCTGGCGGCGGCATCCGCAGCGCGTGCGCGGGCTGGTACTCTGCGACACGAAGGCGACGGCGGACAGCGCGGCGGCGCAGGCCACGCGCAATGCGCTGATCGCGCTCGTTGAGCAGGAGGGGGTGGAGGCGCTGGTCGAGCGACAGCTGCCGGGGATGGTGGGGAAGAGCACGCGGGCGTTGCATCCAGAGCGCGTCGAGCAGATGGCCGCCATGATGCGCCGGCAGCCCGCGGCCGGGGTGATTGGGGCGCTGGCGGCCCTGCGGGACCGGCCGGACTCACAGTCCACGCTCCGTTCGATTACCGTTCCCGTACTCGTCCTGGTGGGTGAAGAAGATGTGCTGACCCCCTTCAGCGATGCGCAGGCGATGGTGGACCTGCTGCCGTTGACAACACCGACCCGACTCGAGTGGATCACGCACGCGGGGCATGTGCCGTGTGTTGAACGGCCGTCGGCGGTGACGCAGCTGCTGGCGGATTTCCTGTCGATGCCGTCGCTGTCCTCTCTCTGACCTTGGTTGGCATGACCACTACGATTTCGGAAACCGAACGCTCCACATCGGCGCGGATCGGGCAGGTGCTCTTCAAGAACCGCGGCTGGCTGCCGGTGCCGTTCCTCGCCGTGCCACTTCTGGCGCCGGGGCATCAGACCACCACCACCTGGGCGGCGGGGCTGTTGCTGGTGTTGCTCGGTGAATTGGTGCGGACCGCGGGCGTCGCGGCCGCCGGCACCGTGACGCGCCGCCGGTCGCGCGAGGTGCAGCGCCTCGTGACCTACGGCGCCTTTGCGTGGTGCCGGAATCCGCTCTACGTCGGCAACTGTCTCGCGTGGATGGGCTTCGGGGTGATCTCCGGCGTCTTCTGGTTCATTCCGCTCGCGCTGGTGCTCTTCGCCATCGAGTACACGTACATCGTGCGGTACGAGGAAGGCGTGCTGGAGTCGATCTTTGGGCAGGAGTATCTCGACTACAAGGCGCGCACGCCGCGCTGGTTCGGCCGCCCGCCCGCGAACAGCACGCAGGGCCCGCACGACTGGAAGGAAGCCATCTGGAGCGAGCGGAGCACGCTGCTGCAGTACGTGGTGCTCTGCGGGATCTTCTACTGGAAGTGGACGCAGCAGTAACAGCTCCGACCTCGGCGACACGGCAAACAGAACGGCGGCCAGGGAAGTCCCTGCGCCGCCGTTGTCGTTCGTGCAACCGTGGTTACCCGTGGTTGCCTGTGTTGCCGGTGTTACCGCGTCGGACGTCCCGGCGGCGTCGGCCCCGTGAAGACCTCGCGGTTCTTGCCCACGAAGCTCTTGAGCTGCACCGGCACGTCTTCCTCGGGGAAGATCGCCGTCACGGGGCACTCCGGCTCGCAGGCGCCGCAGTCAATGCACTCGTCCGGATGGATGTAGAGCTGATCCGGTCCTTCATAAATGCAATCGACCGGGCACACGTCGACGCAGGACTTGTCCTTAACGGAAATGCAGGCTTCGGTAATGACGTAGGGCATGGCAGAAGTCTCAGGTCAGACGCGGAACCACAAGAGTGTGTCGGGATAAATTGTCGGCGGACCGACGGAGCGACAAGATCACGCGGCGGTGAATTTACTGCCGCCAGGGGGGCAATTCCCCGCGCTTCAGCTCCGGATTCTCCCGGAACACCGTAAAGGTCCGCCCGATCACCTGCACCACCTCGGCGCCCATCCGCTCCGCGACGGCATTGGCCGCCTCCTTGGCCGAGAGGTCACCGGCCCGGGCCACCTGCAGCTTGACCAGTTCGTGGGTGCGAAGCACGTCGTCCAGGCTGCCCAGCAGCGCGTCCGTCAGACCGGCATGCCCAATGTGCACCTGCACCGCCAGATGGTGGGCTTCCGCTCGCAGCGCGGCGCGCGCCTTGCCGGTCATACTCATGAACACTCCTCGGAATCAGAGACGCACGGCGACCGGTCAGTTCCGGACGCCATCAAAGACCAGAAACGGCAGGGGATCGATCGGCGGACCATCCCACCAGACGCGCCCCGCGCCCCGCTTCATCACCTGAAAGTGGAGATGCGGGACATCCGGGGGCGCATTCCCCGTCGTTCCAACGTAGCCGATCACGGTCCCCTTAGCGACCGTATCCCCGACCACCAGCCCGGGTTGGACCCGCTGCAGATGGGCGTAGTAGTACACGAACCGGTCGGTCAGATCGCGGGCATAGATCACGATGCCCCCAATGGCGCCCGTCGTCAGACGACCAATCACGGCATCGTCCGCCGCCAGGACGGGGGTGTAGCGCGGCGCGAGCAGATCGAGCGCGCCATGCAGCCGATCGCCGCGCTTCGCCTGGAAATCGTTGGACACGCCGCGCCGCGTGAACCCCTCGACCGGCACCATGAGCTGCCGCGCCCAGAGCGCGTCGAGATCCTCGTCGGCGATCGCGGGATCACGGGGGGCCGTATAGGCCGGCCGATGCCCCACGCCCTCCGCGGGCGGGTCGCGATCCACCCCAACCGGGCCAATGCTCCGAGGCGCGGAGGTCGGGGTCGGCAGCGGGGCCATTGGGCGCCGGCCACACGCTGCCAGCAACAGCACCGCCCCCAGGCTCCGGAGCGCGTGCCGGGTCGTCACTCAGGCTTTCGCTGCGCCCGTGCGGAAGAACGGCTCGAGGAAGCGCAGCAGATCCTCCACCGTCTCCATGGGCTGGTTGGTCAGCAGGTCCAGATCGGCCGCCTTGGGAAGCCGAGCCCCGCCTCGGTCGGCGATCACCAGCACGGCATCTTCGAGCTCCAACGCCACCAGCCCGTAGCGCGCACGCAGTTCGTCGCTGGGAAGCACCCGATACGACGTCGCCCCGGTGGAGCCGTAGCGGGTCGCGAGATAGGCGTAGACGTGATCGAGCATCGCCTCCGGATACCGCCCGCGCGCCGCATCCCGCAGCCGCGACAGGCCGTCCCGGTACAACGCTTTCTCGCTCATCACGCGCGCGCGCACGAACAGCACGATCGCGAACGCCAGCATCATGGTGCTCCCCACCAGCATCAGGCGCATGCGAACAGGCACCTCAGGCCGCGGAGCAGGACGGAATTGGCGGAAACAGGCATAATTAGCCCGGAAAGGTAGCGCATCCCCCCGCAATCCGCCCGTCACTGCGTCGGGGAATTCGTCAAGGGTTTCGTTGACTTACTCCAAAGCCGAACTATCTTGTCGTGATGGGAGTCGTGATTGGAGCCGTCGGCGGGTTTCGCGGGGTCCGGGCGGAATTGCTGGTCGCGCTGAAAAAGGCGCAGCCGTTGACCGCGCAGGAGTTGGGGGAGCTCTTTGGGCTGACCGCCAATGCCCTGCGTCGGCATCTGAAAGCCCTCGAGGAAGACGGCCTCGTTCGCTTTGCCCGGGAGATCCGGGGAGTTGGCGCCCCGGTCTACGCCTATGCGCTGACCCCGGAAGCGGAACGGCTCTTTCCTCGGGAATACGTGTCGGTGCTGGCCACCGCACTCGATGCGCTCCGTGAGGCGCGCGGCGAGTCGGCGGTCACCACGGTGTTGGAAGCCGAGTGGGACCGGTTGGCGGAGGAGGCGGGCCCGATCATGGGTGCCCTGCCCCTCGAGGAACGGGTCGCACTGGTCGCGGAGCTGCTCTCGGCCAAAGGCTATATGGCCGAGGCGGTCGCGAGTACGGCGACTGGGGAACCGGTGGCCACCCTGCGCATTCACAATTGTGCGCTGGGGGAGATCGCCGAACGGTTTCCCGATGCATGTGATGTCGAGGCGCGGATGCTGGAGCGCCTGCTGGGAGTGCCCGTCGTTCGCGCCGCGCATCGGCATGACGGCTGCGGGCGCTGCGAATACGGAGTTGTACAGGAGTTCTTGGGACGACCACAGGCCAATCGGCCGATCGCTGTACCACAGGAGCAGGCATGAGTTCGACCATCGACGCGCTGGTCAATCGCGAGTACCAATACGGTTTCTCGACCGATATCGAGACGGAAACGCTCCCCCCGGGTCTGACCGAGGAGACGGTGCGCTTCATTTCGGCCAAGAAGCAGGAGCCTGAGTGGCTGCTCGACTGGCGCCTCAAGGCGTTCCGTCGCTGGCAGACCATGAAGGAGCCGCACTGGGCCAACGTGCAGTACCCGGCGATCGACTATCAGGGGGTGAGCTATTACTCCGCCCCGAAGTCGATGAAGCCGCTCGCCTCGCTCGATGAGGTCGATCCGAAGATCCTCGAGACCTACAGCAAGCTCGGCATCTCGCTCACCGAACAGAAGCGCCTGACCGGCGTGGCCGTCGACGCCGTCTTCGACTCAGTCTCCGTTGGCACGACCTACAAGGAAGAGCTGGCCAAGTACGGCATCATCTTCATGTCCTTCGGCGAAGCGGTCCGCGAGCACCCCGAGCTTGTGCAGCGCTACCTCGGCTCCGTCGTGCCGTACAGCGACAACTTCTTTGCCGCGCTCAACAGCGCCGTCTTCTCCGACGGCTCGTTCTGCTACATCCCGAAGGGCGTCACCTGCCCCATGGAGCTGTCCACCTATTTCCGCATCAATCAGGCGGAAACGGGACAGTTTGAGCGCACGCTCATTGTCGCCGACGAAGGGTCGACGGTGAGCTACCTCGAAGGGTGCACCGCCCCGCGTCGCGACACAAACCAGCTGCATGCGGCCGTCGTGGAAATCGTGGCGCTCGACCGGGCCACCGTGAAGTACAGCACGGTGCAGAACTGGTATGCCGGCGATGAGCATGGCGTGGGCGGCATCTACAACTTCGTCAC
>JBEIUK010000095.1:0-10524 GCA_040374415.1 Gemmatimonadaceae bacterium
ACATTGATGCCGTGATGATCGCGACGCCGGATCATATGCATGCCACCATCGCGCTCGCCGCGATGCAGTTGGGGAAGCATGTGTATGTGCAGAAGCCGCTGGCCTCGACGGTGTACGAGACGCGATTGCTCGCGAAGGCCGCCGCCGCGAATCCGAAGCTGGCCACGCAGATGGGGAATCAGGGGCATTCGGGCGAAGGGACGCACCGGCTGCAGGAGATCATTAACTCCGGTGTGTTGGGCAAGATTCATGAAGTGCATGTCTGGACCGATCGGCCGGTGCGCTATTGGGCGCAGGGGATCCCGCGTCCGCGTCCCGCGAATGCAACGGCACCGGCGGTGAACAGCCGTCCGCAGTGGAACATGGGGACGGTGGACAACGCGGTGCGTGCCGCGATGGCGGCGAATGACATGACGCCGCCGCCAGGGATGGACTGGGATCTGTATTGCGGGGCCGTACCAGTCATTCCGTATCATCCCGCGTATCATCCCTTCGCGTGGCGCGGGTGGCTGGACTTTGGCACCGGCGCGATCGGCGACATGGGTGCGCATCTCATGGATCAGCCGTACACGGCGCTGGGGCTTACCTACCCGACCAGCATCACGGCGTCGTCATCGCCGTGGGGTGGCGGTGAGAAGACGCCAGCGACGTATCCGATGGCCACGACCGTGCAGTATGAATTCCCGAAGATCGGGAAGCGCGGCCCGGTGAAACTCTTCTGGTACGATGGCGGGTTGATGCCGCCGCGTCCGGCGATGCTCCCCGATGAGGAGCCGATGGCCAACCCCGGCAGCGATGGCGGCGGCGGGGTGTTCATTGGGGAGAAGGGGATTCTCTTTTACGAGACGTACGGCAACAAGCCGCGCATCTATCCGGAATCGGTGGCGAAGAAGGCGGAGAAGATTCCCGTCACCCTGCCGCGCGTGCTGACGTCGCACGAGATGAACTGGGTCGGCGCGGCGAAGGGGGAGAACACCACCAGCTCGCCCTTCTCGCTGGCCGCACCGCTCACGGAAACGATGCTCTTGGGTGTAGTGGCGCTGCGTGCCGGTCAGGGGCGCAAGGTGCGCTACGACGGGGCTTCGATGCAATTCACCAATGCTGTCGAAGCGAACCAGTTCCTCACCCGCCAATACCGGAAGGGATGGGAGTTGTGATTCCTGCCGATGTGCCCGTGCGCCAGCTCATCGGTCCCGATGGCGCACGGGTGCAGGTCGCGCTTGATGGCGCACAGCTCCTCAGCTGGATTCCGGCCGGCGAGACGGCCAATCGGTTTTTTCTGAGTGCCCGCTCGCGCTACGGCGCGGGCCAATCGGCCCGTGGTGGCGTCCCGATCTGCTTTCCGCAGTTTGGTCCCTTCGGTGACCTCCCGCAGCACGGCTTTGCGCGTCGTATGCGGTGGCGCGAATTTGGCAGTGGGCAGCTTCCGGGGATTGCCCGCTTTCTTCTCACCGAGAGCGATCTGGACGACGCCACCCGCGCCGCCTGGCCGCATAGTTTCAGTGCGAATCTGCTGGTCGTGGTGGTGGGGAACACCCTCGCGCTCACGCTGGGTGTCACCAACGTCGGGGAGACGTCCTTCTCGTTCACGGCGGCGCTGCATCCCTACTTCGCCGTCACCGAAGCCATCGGCGCGCGCGTGGAAGGGCTTGGCGGGCTGCAGCTGCGCGATGCCTTGGATGGCGGGACGATCACCGAGGCGCCACCGGGTGATCTGAACATCACCGGACCACTCGACCGGATCTACTACGACGCCCCGTCGCGGGTGACGCTGCATGATGGTGCGCGCACCATCGCCCTCGACATGAAGGGCTTCACCGATGCGGTGGTCTGGAATCCCGGTGCCGCCGGCACGAATGCTCGCGAGGACTTCGTCCCGGGGGAGGAGTCGCAGATGCTCTGCGTCGAAGCGGCGGTGATTGGTCGACCCGTAACGCTGGCGCCCACGCAGGGATGGCAGGGGATCATGAAGATGACCGCCATCGCCTGACCGCCATCGCCTGACGATCGGGGTACAACCGCGTTGCCACTGCGGTGCAACCCCGGTGCGCCGTTAACGCCGCGGCGCGCCCACCCGCTCGGCGAGCACTCGGCGCACATCGTTGAGCGACACCCCAGCGGCGCGCAGCGCCACCAGCATGTGATAGACGACATCGGCCCCTTCGTCGGCGGCACGCGGCGCATCGTTGTCGGCACAGGCCACCGCCAACTCCACCGCTTCCTCGCCGAGCTTCTTGAGTCGGCGATTTCGATCGGTGAGCAGGGCGGCGGTATAGCTGCCGGGATCCTCGTCGAGCGCCACCATCCGCGCCGCGATCGTGTGATCGAGCACGGATAGCGCATCAGCCTGCAGCGCCTCCTCGCGGAAGCAGGAGATCGTGCCGGTGTGACAGGCGGGTCCGGCCGGTCGCACGCGCGCCAGCACCGCATCGCGATCACAATCGGTGGCGAGCGAGATCACCCGCTGCACATGACCACTGGTGGCCCCTTTGTGCCACAGTCCACGCGTGCGTGAGGTGTAGTGCATCTCGCCCGTGGCGATGGTTTGCTCGAGCGCCTCACGATTGGCATGGGCGACCATGAGCACGACGCCGGTGTCGGCGTCCTGCGCCACCACGGTGACGAGGCCCTGGCCTTTGCTGTAGTCGAGCGCTGCGGGATCGAAGGACATACTCAGGAGTCCGAGGGCATGGGACGGGGATCAAACAGCAGGGCGCGGGTGGCCTTCGCGACGCCGGCATTCGTGGCGATCACACTGCCGCCAAAGGCGGTATCGCGACCATCCCAGCTGGTGAAGACACCACCGGCTTCGGTGATGATCGGATACAACGCCGCACTGTCCCACGGATTCACAATGTCATCCACCATGATCTCGGCGCGTCCGGTGGCGAGGTACAGATAGCCGGCACAGTCCCCCCAGGTGCGTGAGACCGCCACCTGCGACGCCAGCGCCTGCCAGAGCGGGGCGCGATGCGGGCGCTCGAGAAAGCGCTCATCGGTAATGAGCGCCGTGGCGGCCTCCAGCGTCGCGACAGTGGAGACGTGCGTGCGATGCCCGTTCCACCAGCATCCCTCACCAGGCGCTGCAGCAATCACTTCATCGAGGGCGGGGAAGCACATCGCCCCGGCCAGCACGGTCTCCCCTTCACAGCAGGCGACCAATGTGCCCCAGAGCGGGACGCCGCGCACAAAGGCTTTCGTCCCATCAATTGGATCCAGAATCCAGCGACGGCGCGCGTCAGGGCGATCGAGCCCGAACTCTTCTCCCAGAATGCCATCCTGCGGAAACCGTGCAGACAGCCACGCACGGGCCGCCTCCTCGGCGCTGCGGTCGGCGATCGTCACAGGAGAGCCGTCCCCTTTGGTCTCGACGGCGATCCCCGTGCGATACCACTGCATGGCGGTGCGCGCCGCGAGCTCCGCGACGTCGGTGGCCGCTTGCAACAACGACGCGGGTGATGCTGCCGAACGACTCATGCCGCCTCCTGCGTGAAAAGATCCGCACCCCGCACCGGAATACCGGCGGTGTGCATCGCCTGCTTGAGGGCCGCTACCGTTGTCATTCCATCGTGCAGGATCCCGGCGACGAGCACCGCATCGGCATGCCCGCGCTGTACGGCATCGACAAGGTGCGAGGGCTGACCCGCGCCACCACTGGCAATCACCGGCACGGAGACGGCATCGGCCACGGCGCGCGTTAACGCGAGGTCGTAGCCTGAACGCGCGCCATCCTGATTGATGGAGGTCAGCAGAATCTCACCGGCCCCGCGCGCCACACATTCCTGCGCCCACGCGACAGCGTCAAGGGGCGTCTCTTCTCGGCCGCCCTTCACCCACACCCGCCAGATGCCATCGGCACCGCGCTTGGCATCAATGCTGGCCACCACGCACTGCGCGCCGAAGCGCTCCGACGCTTCCGTGAGCAACGCAGGACGGCTCACGGCTGCCGAGTTGACCGAGACTTTGTCCGCCCCGGCGCGCAACGCTTGCGCGACATCCTCCGCGGTGCGCACCCCGCCGCCAATTGTGAGCGGAATGAACAACCGTTCCGCCGTGCGTCGCGCGACGTCCAGCAGCGTGGCCCGTTCGTCGGCACTCGCCGAAATATCGAGGAAGGTGATTTCGTCAGCGCCTTCCCGCTCGTAGCGCTCCGACAGCAGCACCGGGTCCCCGACATCACGCAGTCCTTCAAACTGGACCCCTTTCACGACGCGGGATCCCTTCACATCGAGGCAGACAATCAGCCGACGGGTCAGCATGCGCGACGCACCGGCTTACTCGGCCGCAATGTCGAGACGCACGGCACCCTTGGTACTGAACACGGCCCCGGTTTCCGCGAGCGCGTCCCGCATCGCGAGTCCGAGCGCCTTGAACGCCGCTTCGATGATGTGATGCCGATCGGTCCCGCGGAGCACCCGCACATGCAGCGTCATGCGCGCGTTGTCCGCGAGTGACCGCAGGACATGATCGTACAGCGACGAGGGCAGCGGGCCGCGGTAATAGGGACGGCCACCGAGGTCGAGCACCACCTGCACCAGCGCATCATCCATGGGGATGGTGCGGTCGCCGTAGCGCGCGCAGCCAGCCGGCGCGAAGGCGGCAATCGCCTGGCCGAGCGTGATGGCCACGTCTTCAATCAGGTGATGACGAAGATCGCCCGTGGCCTGTACGTCGAGATCCACGCCGGCGTAGCGCGCAAACGCCACGAGCATATGATCAAGGAACGGCTCGGTGGTGGAGACCGTGGCCTGCCCCGTGCCGGCCGTGATCGCCAGGCGGATCTGCGTCTCTTTCGATTCCCGCGTCACAACGGTCATGCGCCAAACTCCTCAGCGGTACGACGCGCATCGAGCGCGCCGGTGTACAGGGCCATCCCCAACACCGCGCCAGCGAGGCCACGATGCTCGAGCGCCCGAAGATCATCGGCTGACGTCACGCCACCGCTTGCCAGCACCGGCCACCCGCTCGCTTCCGCCACATCTTCCATGAGCGGCAGGTCGGTCCCGCGAAGCTGCCCTTCCAGATGGACGGCGGTGACCAGCAGGCCGCCGAGCGGCAGGCCATCGAGCGACTGCACAAAGTCGAGCACATCATGCGACGAGGTCGCGGCCCATCCCCGAGTGACGACGGCGCGCTCACGAACGTCGGCGGCAATGATCAGCCGTCCTGGAAAGCGGAGCGCCATCTCCGTGCGCCACGATTCATCTTCGACGGCGCGGGTGCCAACGACCACCCAGGTCGCACCATCATCGAGCAGCTGTTCGATCTGCGCTTCATCACGAATGCCACCGCCCACCTGCACGGGCACCGTCGCCTCGCGCAGAATGTCCCGGATGACATCGCGGTTGCTGCCACGGCCGGTGGCGGCATCGAGGTCCACGACATGCAGCCGCGAGAAGCCTGTGCGCGCCCATTCGCGCGCGACGGCCGCCGGATCTTCCAGGCGCACCCGTTCATCGGCGTAGTCGCCGCCCACGAGCTGGACGCAATGTCCACCGCGCAGATCAACGGCAGGGATGACGATCATGTCAAACGCTCCGAGTGAAGAAGGCGCGCGCGCGCCGCATCGCAGAAGGCGTGCAGCACCCGGACACCTGGGGCCGACGACTTCTCCGGGTGAAATTGCATCCCCATGACGAGCCCACGCCGTACCGCCGCCGGAAACCGGTCGCCGTCATGCGTGCTCCAGGCGATCACCGCATCCATGGCCGCTGCGTCCGGACGACAGGCGAAGCTGTTCGCATAATACGCCTCGCGCAGATCGGCGTCGCGGAGCAGCGGATCGGTCACCTCCTCCAACCGGTTCCAGCCAATCTGCGGCACCCGCTCGGCCTTGAGTCGCGTCACGCGTCCACCAAAGAGGCCAAGGCCACGCCCCGGTCCTTCGTCGCTCTCGTCGAAGAGCAGCTGCATGCCGAGGCAAATGCCGAGGAGCGGGAGGCCGCCCTGCACGGCCGTGCGAATGGCGTCACGCCCACCAGCGAGTCGCTCCGCCGCCGGAGCAAAGGCCCCGACACCGGGGAGCACCAGCGCATCACTCTGCTGTACGGCGAGGCGCGGATCCGTTTCCACGCGCACCTGCGTGGTGGGCATCTCGAGCGCCTTGATGAGCGAATGCAGATTGCCGGCACCATAGTCGATCACCGCAATGCGAAGCATGGGTCCCGCCGTCTCGGCGCCGACCGGTATGCTCATGTGAGGCTCTCGGGTGATGCGCTCCCGTTGACGGCCCGGTAGGCCTCGGGGAGTGCGTCCAGAAAGCGGGTCATGAGCGGCCACGGCCCCACACTGACCCTGAGCGCATCACCGAGGTGCGGAAGGTTTGGGAAAGGCCGCGCCGCCACACCGCGCTCGCGGAGCGCCTGGCCCACCGCCACCACATTCGGCATCGGTACGCAGAGGAAATTTGCTGCCGATGGCATCGGGTCGAAGCCGAGCGCTCGCAGCGCCGCGGCCAACTGTTCACGGACCGCCACCGCTTCCTGCACATGCGCCATCACCCACCCCTGATCCTCGGTCACGGCCGCATGGGCGACGCGTTCCGCGATGCTGGTGAGTTTGTACGGCCCACGCGACTTCTCGATTTCCCGCACCAGCGATGGCTGCCCAATGGCATAGCCCACGCGCAACCCCGCCAAGCCGTACGCCTTCGAGAGCGTCCGCACCACGCACACACGGTCTGACGTGTTCACCAACTCCACCGACGAGACGCCGGCAAACTCGGCGTACGCCTCATCGATAATCACCAGACCATTCGCCTCCGCCACCACCTGTTCGATGCGCGCCCGCTCGGTCAGCGCACCTGTGGGATTGTTGGGCGAGCAGAGATAGGTGATCTGCGCCCGCGTCGCGAGCATCGCGTCAACATCAGGCTGTGGCATCGCCCCGGGTGCCGCTGCGCACTCCGGAATGCCCACGTAGCGCAGCGCATTCATCTGCGCAAAGATCGGAATCATCGCGAACGACGGTTCCGGGCTCACCACCCAGTCACCAGGCTCGGCAAAGGCCCGCATCGCGGAATCGAGCACATCATCCGATCCGCAGCCGGTGACGATCATGTCGGGGTCCACCCCAGCGAGCGCGGCCAGCGCCGTCTTGAGCTCTGCGGCGTACAAGGTGGGGTAGCGCGTGAGCGTTGAGACGGCGGCGGTGCGCAGTGTTTGCTCTGCCGCCGGCGGCATCCCCCAGAGGTTGGTGTTATCCGTGAGATCGAGCGCCACCGGTGCGCGCTTCGGATCGTATAAGGGCACGTCGGCGTAGGCGGCGCGCGCCAAGGAGCGGCGGTCGCTCATGCGCGATCCTCCGAGGTGATCGCATCCGCACCCCAGGCGCGCGCGGCGGCGGCATGCGCCGGCAACGCTTCGGCATCGGCAAAAATGCCGACGTCGTCGGCCATGGCCGCCGCGGCCTCCGGTGAGACCTCCTGCCAGGTGGTCCAGCGCACGAAGTCCAGCGTGGAGAGCCCGGAGTAGTTGCGCGCGGCACCCGCGGTCGGCAGCACATGGTTGGCGCCCGTCATGTAATCACCAAAGGCGACGGAGCTGCAGGCACCCACAAAAATGGTCCCCGCATGCCGCAGGGCGGCCAGCGTTGCTGCCCGTGCGGCGTCGTCGACGATCAGGAGCAGATGCTCGGCGGCCCAGTCGTTCGCGACGGCTACGCCGTCGTTCACCGAGGGCACCGTCACAATCCCGCCGCGGGCGGCGAGCGCCGTTTCAACAATCGTCGCGCGGGGCGTGGCCCGCACATAGGCCCAGAGCGCGTATTCCACCGCACTTGCGAGGAGCGGTGCGTTGGGGCCGCAGAGCACCGCGAGGACGGCGGCATCGGGATCATGTTCAGCCTGCGCGACCAGTTCGCGCGCAATGTCACTGGCGTCCGCGCTTTCATCGGCGAGGACGAGCAGTTCGCTCGGGCCGGCCGGCGCATCAATGGTGACCGACGACACGAGCTGACGCTTCGCTTCCGCGACATACGCGTTGCCGGGGCCCACCACACGATCGACGCGCGGGACGGTCGCGGTCCCGAGCGCCATGGCGGCGATCGCTCCGGCGCCACCAATCGCGAAGACGCGATCGACATTGGCGAGGGCGGCCGCGGCGAGCACCACCGGTGACGGCAGCCCATCGGGGCCCGGGGGCGAGCAGACGATGATCTCGCCCACGCCCGCCACCCGCGCCGGGATCGCGCCCATCAGCAGCGAGCTCGGATACGCCGCCCGTCCGCCCGGGGCATACACGCCCACGCGCTGCAACGGATCCGGGCGACGCCCCACGCGCACGCCAGGCTCCGATATCACCTCCACCGCGACGGGCCGGAATGCCGCGTGCACCGTGGCGATATTTCGCGCGGCGCGCTCAAGCGCACGCCGCACCTCTGGCGACACGGTGTCCAGTGCCGAGTCCCACTGGGCCCGCGGCACTTCAATTGACGGCAGCGTGACCCCATCGAATTCGTGTGCCATCTCGAGGAGTGCCGCATCCCCCTCGGTGCGCACCCGCTCGATGATAGCCGCGGTGCGGGAGCCGATCGCCGGGTCGAGCGTCGTCGCCCGATCGGTGATCGCGCGACGCGTGGCGGCATCAAGCGCCGCATACGGGCCGCGTGCGCGGAGGCGGGTATCACCGCTCATGGCACCAGCCGCTCAATACGGGTCACGAGGAGCCCTTCGGCGCCGAGCGCGCGGAGCTGGGCGATCGTCCGATAGATCGTCTTGGCCGCGACGACGGCGTGCACCGCCACGAAGCCGCTGTCGTTGGCGATATCGATGACCGTGGGGCCATTCAAGCCGGGGAGCACGGCGCGCACCTCGGCGAGGGCGGCCCGCGGCACATTGGCCATGAGATAGCGTTGTCCCCGGGCCCGGATCACCGAAGCGAGTGCCGTCACCAGCTCATCAAAGATCTGCCCCTGTTCGGGGTCGCCGCCGCGCGGACCACCGGCGGCGGTGATGAGATGCGCGCTCGAAAGCATCACCGTCTCGATCTCGCGCAGGCCATTCACGCGGAGGGTGGAGCCGGTGGAGGTCAGGTCGACAACGATGTCGGCGATGCCGAGGTGCGGGGCGATTTCGGCGGCGCCGGAGACCGGGACCACTTCAACAGCGCGACCGCGTTCGGCGAAGAACCGCGTGGTGATCCGCGGGAAGACGGTGGCCACGCGGGCCGGCTTCTCGGGGGTCCCGATCATCTCGACCCCCGTGATCCCGGCATCGTCCCGGGCGGCGACGACCAGCCGACAGGCGCCGAACCCCATATCCAGTCGCGACAGCAGCGGGCGTCCCGACTCCTGCACGAGGTCCCAGCCGGTGACACCGGCGTCGGCCGCGCCATCGGCGACGAACTCCGGGATATCCTGGGCGCGGACGAAAATCGCCTCGAATTCCCCGCCGAGGGAGGCCGTGAGGGCCCGTTCCCCGGCAGATCGGACTTCGAGTCCCGCGTCATTGAAGAGGCCGCGGGTGTCGTCGCTGAGTCGGCCTTTGTTGGGTAACGCGATGCGCAGCATGGAGTTCCGTCGTGTCGAGGTGCCTGGAACGGAGCGTGGGGCACCCCGGTCCCAAAGAAAAAGGCCCGTCCATCGGGACGGGCCAGGGATCGCAGGGTGGTGCAGAGGTGGCGTTATCTCACGCGCACCGGCACGACCAGCGCCCCCGGCCGAGATGGCCGTGGTGGGCGTGATGGTGGCGGTGGTTGTTCTGCAACATGCACAGGAGTGTAGTGGGTTTCGGGGGGGCGTCAAGCCGCCGGGGCCGCAGGAGTGATTGCCTTCGCGCCTGCTTGTGAATAAGTTCACAAGATCCGCAGGGCCCTGCGGACACGGGCGGTTGCCTACCGCAGCGGCCTGTGACTCAGCAACACAATTTCGTAAGGCTTCGGAGGCCTCTCGACATGCGGTTTCTCGGCGTAGCAGTGGTGACGGGCGCGGCGATCGTGCTCGGCGCGTGCGGCGGTGGTGACAAGGCGAAGACGGATTCGGCGGCGGCCCCGGCGGCTGAAGCCGCGGCGGCTCCGGCGGCGGCTCCGGCGGCGGCTGGTGCGATGGCCCCGATCACGGGCACGACGCACGAAGTCAAGATGATCGGCGATGAGAAGGGCTATCGCTTCGAGCCCGCTGAACTGACGATCAAGGCCGGCGACGGCGTGAAGTTCGTGATGGTCACCGGCGGCCCGCACAACGTGGCGTTTGATCCCGCCGTGGTGCCGGCGGCTGGCAAGGCGCAGCTCTCGGCCAACATGCCCGAGCAGTCGGGTGAGCTCTCCGGCAAGATGCTGATCACCGCTGGCGAAGCGTACACGATCTCGTTCGGTGGCGTGGCGGCTGGTACGTATGATTTCCATTGCACGCCGCACCTCGCGATGAACATGAAGGGCAAGATCACGGTCCAGTAAGACCGCGGTGTGTTGGTGTCGGGGGGGGGGGGGGGGGGGCCGGGGCCGCCCCCCCCCCACGGAGATGCCCCCCAGGGAGCGCGGCCGACAGGGGGGGGGGGGGGGGGGGGGGGGGGGGGGGGGGGGGGGTAGG
>JBEIUK010000010.1:0-24228 GCA_040374415.1 Gemmatimonadaceae bacterium
ACAGCGCATGACGCGCGAGGAAGCGCTGCGCAGTATGACGCTCTGGCCCGCGTACGCGGCCTTCCAGGAGCAGGACATGGGCTCCATCACCGCCGGCAAGTATGCGGATTTCGTGGTCCTCGATCAGGACATCATGCGCGTACCCGCCGAGCTGGTGCTGAAGACCGAAGTGCTCGCGACCTATGTGGGCGGCCGCGCGGTCTATCAGCGCGCGGCGAGCGCGCGGTAAGGGCGGTCATGCGCATCGTCTCGCTGCTTCCGGCGGCCACGGAGATCGTGGCCTTCCTTGGTGCCACCGAACATCTCGTGGGTATCACGCACGAGTGTGACTACCCGGAGATTGTCGGGTCCCGCGCGCGCGTGACCAGCAGCAGCATTCCCCACGGCAGTGATCCCGCCGCCATCGATGCGGCGGTGCGGGAGCAGACGGCCACTGGGCAGGCGCTCTTTGCGCTGGATGTCCCGAGAATCCGGGCGTTGCATCCGGATCTGCTGCTCACGCAAGCCTGGTGCGATGTGTGCGCGGTCAGCGAGACCGATGTGCGCGCCGTCGCGGCGCAACTCTCGCCCGTGCCGGAGATCGTGACGCTGAGCGGCACCACCTTCGATGGCATTTACGCCGATATCACGCGGGTGGCGGAGGCGCTCTCCGCGCAGAGTGACGCGGAGGAACTGCTCGCCGGGCTGCGGGACCGGGTGCGGCATGTGCATGCCACGCTCAAAGCGGCGAAGGCGCCGCGTCCCCGCGTGGCGCTCGTAGAGTGGACCGCCCCGGTGTTTCTGGCGGGACACTGGGGGCCGGAGCAAATCGCGCGGGCCGGTGGCATTGATGTGCTGGGGGTGGCGGGCGCGCACTCGGTACCCGTGGAGATGGCAGCGCTTGCGGCCTCCGCCCCGGAGATCGTCTGCATTGCCCCCTGTGGCTACGGCCTTGAGGCGGCGGCCGCCGAGGCGCGACGGCTGCTCGACGACCCGGCGTGGGAGTGGATGCGCGGGATCCCCGTCTGGGCGCTTGATGCCAACGGGCTGGTCAGTCGCCCCGGGCCGCGCGTGGTCGATGGCATGGAAACGCTCGCGCGCATCATGCACCCCACGCTCTTTACGCCACTCGATCCACACCACGCGGTGCGAATCGCCTGAGCGGATCGCCTGCGCAGACGCCTGCTCAGACGCCTGCGCAGACGCCTGCGCGGCGCGGTCAGCTCATCCAGAGCTTGACGGCCATGTAGACCATGAGCACCGCGAAGCCGCGCTTGAGCAGCGACGCATCCACATGGGCGCCAATCTGGGAGCCAATCGCCGCACCAACAGCCATGCCGACAGCGATCAGCATGGCCGCCTTGATGTCGAGGTGTCCGGCCCGGTAGTAGGTGAAAGCACCAATCGCCGCGCTGACTGGGATGGTGAGCGCGGCGAGTGAGGTGCCGGCGGCCTGCTGCGCCGGCATTTTCGCCAGGAAGATGAGCGCGGGCACAATCACAATGCCGCCGCCGATACCGAAGAGGCCGGACAGCACGCCCGCGCCAAGGCCGATGGCCAGAATCAGAAGGGTCATACGCACAAGGTGCGCCCCTATCGCGTTCGACGCCAGCGATGGCGAGTGCTAAGTTCCGGACATGATTGCTGACACCTCCATGGCCTTCCTGCGGACGCTGCTCGATACCCCCGGCCCCTCGAGCTTTGAAGGCGCGCCCGCGCGCGTCTGGCGCACCGAAGCCTCCACCTTTGCGACGGTCAGTGCCGACGTCGTGGGGAACAGCTACGCCACGGTGGAGGGGGGCGGCGGTCCCACGATCCTGCTCGCCGGGCATATCGACGAAATCGGGCTGATTATCACCTGGGTCGACGAGCAGGGGTTCATCTACGTCGAGCCCATCGGTGGGTGGGATCCGCAGGTACTGGTGGCCCAGCGCATCCGCTTTCTCGGGCGGCACGGCGATGTGCTGGGGGTGATTGGCAAGAAGCCGATCCACCTCATGAAGACCGAAGATCGTGACAAGGCGTCGAAGATCACCGATCTCTGGGTGGACATTGGCGCCACCTCACGCGCCGAGGCGTTGGAGCGGGTCGCGATTGGTGATGCGGGGGTGATCGACAGCCGGGTGCTGGAGCTCCCGAACGGCCGCATTGTCTCGCGCGCCATCGATGACCGGATCGGCGCCTTCGTGGTGTTGGAGGCGCTGCGGCGGTATGCCGCCGAGCCGGGTGCGGCGCGCGTCGTCGCCGCGGCGACCGCGCAGGAAGAGATTGGCTACTCGGGTGGTGGCGCGCGCGTGGCGGCGCATCTGCACGAGGCGGTGATGGCGATTGCCGTCGACGTCACCTTTGCCACCGATCATCCGGGACTTGAGAAGAAAGAGCTTGGCGAGCACAACATTGGCGGTGGCCCCGTCTTCACGCGCGGGTCGGTGGTGAGTCCGGTGGTCTTCGGGCTGTTGCGCGATCAGGCGGAGCGGCTGGCGATTCCCTACAGCGTGCATGCGGCCGGTCGGTTCACCAGCACCGATGCCGACGCGATGCATTTAACGCGCAATGGCGTGGCGACCGGATTGGTCTCGATCCCGAACCGGTACATGCACTCGCCGAACGAGATGGTGTCGCTGGATGATCTCGATCGCGCCGCCGGCGTGATCGCGGCGGTCTGTCGGTCGGTAACGCACGCCACGGACTTCACGGCGCGCTAAGTCGGCAGTGAACGGTGTCCGTCATCGCGACCGACACCGTCCTGGTTCGCCGTGCTACTCCGGCAAGGCCGAGCGGTGCGCCTTGGCGGCGGCGGCGACGGCCACATCCGGATCCGTCTCCAGGGTCTTAATCACGGACAGCGCCTGCCCGCCACGCGCCCGGACGAGCCCATCGAGGGCGGTGATCCGCAGCACCGGATCCCGGCCATCCGTTGACGACGCGGCCGCCAGCGCCAACCGCATCAGGCGCTGAATCGCGTCAGAGCTCGCGATCCGCCCGAGCGCGAGCACCAGCTCCAGGCGGACCTCCGCATCAGTTTCCACATCGAGAGCCGCCGACAGCGGCACCGCCGACGGTCGCGCCATGCCGCTGCCACTCGACGCTGCCGTGGCCGCCGCCAGGGCGGCGAGCCGCCGGAACGCCGGCAGCGGATCAGTGATCAGCGCCTGTACCGCCGCGAGCGATGCCCCGACCTGCAGCCGGACCAAGCCCCCCGCGACCGCCAGTCGCACCGTCGGATCCTCATGCTTCAGGATGGCAATGAGCGGTACCTCCGCACCGGCACCGCCGAGGTCCGCCACCAATCCCACCGCCGCGCAGACCGCCGCCGGTTGCGGATGCTGCAACACCGCAGCGAGTTCGTCCGGCACCACATGCGTGGTTGCCAGCGCATCGACATACGCCCAGCGCACATGCGGGTCCACACTCTCCATGGCCGCCTGCAGCAACGTCGACGCCCCTATTTTCCCAGCCCGGGCGAAATAGGCACAGAGGGTGTCCACCGCATGCGTCACGGGTACCCGCTGGGCCACCAAGCGGATGACGGCTGGCTGCAATAGCGCGCGGATCACCGCCTCCATACCGAGCCGTCCGGCACCTGTGCCGAGGCGTGCCGCCGTCCGCATCGCTTCCACGGCGAGCGTCGCCAGCGTTGCCGCATCCTGCCGCTCGACGGCTGCCGTGATGAAGCTCCGCACGACGGCCGTCGCCGCATCGTTCGGCCCGGCGGCACGCACCGTCCGCAGCAGCTCCATCATCGAAAGATCAGACTGATGCACCGGCCGATCGGGGAGCAGCGTCACACTCCACGTTCGCAACAGCCCACTGTCGACCGCGACCGTCTCCGACGCACCGGGCTGCAGCGCACGCGCGAGAATGGACTCGAGCGGCGTGCCCACATCGGCGGCCATCAGGCGCGGCACCTCGGCGAGCGTCGCCGGCTGTACCAAATACCGAGCCAGCAGCAACAACTCCCCGGCGGTGGCGCCGTACCGGATCTGCACACTCGCCGCGCCCACGGCACGTAACCGCGCCACCAACGTGGCCAACGGGCGTGTGGCGGCAATAGCAGATGCCGGTACGACGCGCTGATCGATCGCCACCGTCTCCGCATCGACGCGGCATTCGAAATTGGTATCGCGCAGCGTTGCGACGGCCTGACGCAGCGTCAGCCGCAGCGTGCCAATCGCCGGCGAAGCCAGATCCACCCCGTCGCAGCCGCCAATCACGCCGCGACGATCGGGACCCATGACGAGCAGCTGCTCGAGCATGGTGCCGAGGAGCTGCGAAATCCGCCGGGACGCCCGTCGTTCGATATGTGGTCCTGCCGCCGCCGTACCCGAAACCGCCACCCACCGCCTCCGTCCGTTTCGCTGCCTTTCGTCCACGGGCACCCGCTGGTGCCGCCGCGGTGTAACCTATCCTGCCCCTGACCACTCCCGGGTACCCTTCAGACGATTTTCTTTCCAGAATGCCACACCCGCTCCCTGCCCCTCGCGTCGACGGATTCACCGCCACGACCCCGGTCCCGCTCTACTGGCGCGAGGATGGGCCACCGGACGCCATCGCCGCGGCGCCGGTGGTGCTGCTTCATGGGGGACCGGGGGCGCACCACGACTACCTCTACCCGCAGATGCTCGCCCTCGCGGGCACCCACCGGGTCATCACCTACGACCAGCGCGGGGGTGGGCAGTCCCGCACCGACGACCCGACTCCCATCACCTGGGAGACGCAGGTCGCCGACCTCGCGGCGCTCCTCCAGGAACGCGCGCTCACCGCCCCGGTCCTGATCGGCTACTCGTGGGGCGGACTGCTCGCGATGCTGTACCTCCTGGCGCGACCGGCGCACCCCACGTGGCCCGTGCCGTCGCGGGTCGTGCTGATTGCCCCGGCTCCGATCTCGCGCCCCTGGCGGGCAGAGTTCGAGACGACGCTCGCCGAACGGCAACGGGGCCCGCAGATCCAGGCCCTGCGTGCCGAGCTGGCCGCCTCGGGGCTCCGCGAGAGCGATCCGGCCGCCTTCCGGCAACGGAGCTTCGAACTGAGCGTCGCCGGCTACTTCGCCGATCCCGCACGCGCCACGGACCTCACCCCCTTCCGCGTGACCGGCAAGGTCCAGCAATCGGTCTGGGACAGTCTGGGGGACTTCGACCTGCGCGACGCGCTCGCCGCGGTGGCCGCCGCACCGGGGGCGCCGCCCGTGCTCGTGGTACACGGCCGTCAGGATCCGATTCCGCTCGCCTCCGCCGAGGCGGTTGCGACCGCCCTGCACGGGTCGCTCGTGGTGCTCGAGGACTGTGGCCATGTCCCCTATGTCGAGCAACCGGCGGCGCTCTTCGCCGCGCTGCAAGCGTTCATCGGCTGACCGGCTTACGTTACGCGCATGGATTGCCGAAGCGCCGCCCTGGCCCTGTCGCAGATCGCCACGCTCCTCGAACTGCATGGGGAAGACAGCGCCATGGTACG
This sequence comes from Gemmatimonadaceae bacterium, assembly GCA_040374415.1. GTDB lineage: Bacteria > Gemmatimonadota > Gemmatimonadetes > Gemmatimonadales > Gemmatimonadaceae > Gemmatimonas. The sequence continues at coordinate 5,431 of JBEIUK010000010.1, forward strand.
GGCCATGCAGGCCGGCGCCCGCCTCACGGCCACCGGGGGTGACCGCGCGCTGCACGACGCGCGCCGTGATGGCCCCGTCACCGACGACGCCGTTGATCCCGCCGCCGCGGCCGTGCTCGCAGAGCTCGACGAGACGGCCAGCGCGTCGTTGTTGGAGCGCCTGCAGGAGGAGACCCCCGAAGGGCTCCTCGAGATGCTCCGCATCCCGGGACTCGGCCCCTCGCGCATTCGCCAGATTCATCTTGGCCTGCACATCGAGACGGTGCACGAGCTCGAGCAGGCGGCGCGCGACGGACGGCTCGCCGCCCTCCCGCGCTTCGGTGAGACCACCGCGAAAAAGATTGTGCAGGGGATCGCCGATCTGCATGCCACCGGGGCGGCGATCCTGTGGCACCATGGCCATGCCGAAGCCGAGCGGCTGCGCGAGGCCATTGCGGCGCATCCCGACGTGGTGCAGGTCGTGATCGCGGGTTCGATCCGTCGGCACAGTGAACTGGTGCGCGACCTGGATCTGGTCGCCGCCGTGCGCGGTGCCCCGTCTGCGGTGAGTGCGGCGCTCGCGCAGCTGCCGGGGGTCACTTCAGTCGTGGGGGGCGGTGGCCGGTCGCTGCGTCTCCGCTTCGATACCGGCCTTTCCGCCGATCTCTGGTGCGTGCGCCCTGAACACTTTGCCGTCGCGCTCTGGCGCGCCACCGGCAGCCATGCGCATGTCGAGGCCGTGATCGCGCGCGTCGCGACGCACGGCCTCGTCTTCACTGGCGACGAACTCCGACGGGCTGACGGGACGGTGGTGGAGGTCCCCGATGAGGCCACACTCTATCGGCTCGCCGGATTGGCCTTCTGTGCCCCCGAGGTGCGCGAAGACGCCGACGATCTCGCGCGCGCGGCGCAGGGGGCCACACTCGGCGCGGCACCGGTGCTGGTCACCGAGGCCGATCTCGTGGGCGCCCTGCACTGCCACTCGCAGGCGAGCGATGGCACCGCCACGATCGCGGACATGGCGCAGGCGGCCATCGATCGGGGGCTGCGTTACCTCGGCATCAGCGATCACTCCCAGTCGAACCTGTACGCCGGCGGGCTCACGCGCGACGCGATCGACGCGCAGCATGCGACGATTGATGCGCTCAACGCCGAATACCAGCGCGACGGGCGCGACTTCCGCCTGCTCAAGGGGATCGAAGCGGATATCCTCCCGTGCGGTCGCCTCGATTACGATCCCGCGCTGCTGGCGCGCTTCGATTTTGTGATCGGCTCCATTCACACGCGCTACGGCATGAATGCGCGACAGATGACCGACCGCGTGTTGCGCGCCTTCGAGAATCCGCATCTCACGATCCTGGGGCATCCCACCGGTCGGGTGTTGCTCACGCGCGAGCCGTATGCGATTGATCTCGATGCAGTCCTCGAGCGCGCGGCGGCCGTGGGCGTGGCGGTGGAGCTCAATGCTGATCCGCATCGGCTGGATCTCAACTGGCAGGGCTGCCGACGGGCCGCGCACTTTGGCACGATGATTTCCATCGGACCCGATGCGCATGCGCCGCAGGGACTTGATCATCTCACCCAAGGCGTCGCAATGGCACGCAAAGGGTGGCTGGGGCCCGCCCAGATCCTCAACAGTCGCAGTGCCGACGACGTGTTGGCCTTCGCGCGGGCGCGGCGAACGGCATGACGCGCCGCCACAACAAGTCGGTGGGACAGAAGCCGTCGCAGAAAGCGCCGCCAGCCGCACGCGCACCGCGCACGAAAGCGGCGAAGCTGGCGGTAGCCACGGCCGTGCTCGAACGGCTGCTGGCCGAGTACCCCGACGCACATTGTGAGCTCGAGTATCGGAACGCCTTCGAATTGCTGGCGGCGACGATTCTGAGTGCGCAGTGCACCGATGTGCGGGTCAACCAGGTGACGCGGGTGCTTTTTGCGCACTATCCGAATGCGCCGGCGCTGGCGGCGGCCGAGCAATCGGCGGTGGAGGCTATTGTTCGGTCTACCGGCTTTTTTCGCGCCAAGGCCAAGAATCTGATTGGGATGGCCCAGCAGCTCGTGGCGGAGCATGGCGGGGAGGTGCCCCCGCAGATGGAGGCGCTCGTGCCGCTCCCCGGGGTGGGGCGCAAGACGGCAAACGTCGTCCTGGGGAATGCCTTCGATATCAACGAGGGGATCGTGGTGGATACGCATGTCCAACGGCTGGCACGCCGGTTGGGGCTCACCCGCGAACCCGACCCCCTACGCATTGAGCAGGCGCTCATGCCGCTCTTCCCGCGCGAGCACTGGACGATTCTCAGCCATTTGCTGATCTGGCATGGACGACGGGTCTGTGGCGCCCGGACCCCGCAGTGCGAGGGTTGCCTGCTCCGGGACCTCTGTCCCAGCGCACCGGGATAGCCCACAGCGCGCAGCGGTCACTACATTCCCGGGCGATCCCCAGTCGTTTCCCTTTTTCCCGGACCTCCCGTGCCGAAACTGGCCACGTTTGAAACCAACAAGGGCACTATCGTCGCCGAGTTGTATGCGGCGGAAGCCCCGAAGACCGTCGCGAACTTTGAGAAGCTGGCCAACGAGGGCTTCTACGACGGCATCAAGTTCCATCGCGTGATCGAAGAGTTTGTGGTGCAGGGCGGCTGCCCGCATTCGCGGGACCCGCAGAGCGGCCGCGTGGGCACCGGCGGCCCGGGGTGGCAGATCCCGTGCGAAACGGCTGGCAACCCGCATACGCACAAGGTCGGCGCCCTCTCGATGGCGCATGCCGGCCGCAACACCGGCGGCAGCCAGTTCTTTATGGTGCTGAGCGAAGCGAACACCCGGCACCTGAACGGCGTGCACACGGTCTTTGGGCAGATCACGGAGGGACTCGACGTGATGCGGTCCATTGTGCAGAATGATGGCATGACCTCGGTGCGCGTCGCCGACGTCGACTGACCTCATTCCGACTTCGCCATGGCACACGACCACTCGACCGGCGGCTCTGACAAGGGCGCGGCCTTCACCGGCCTCATTGGAGGCGCCATTCTCATCGGCGCCATCCTGTATGGGATCGTCCTCCTGACCAACCAGCATTTCGCGGGTGAGAAGGCGGAGCATGGCGGCAAGACCGCCAGCCGGAACGCCGTGACCCGGTCCGTTCAGGGCTGACCACCGTCTGCCGGGCGTCCCGGCATGGCGACACGGCGGGGGCGGGATCCAGGAGACGGATCCCGCCCCCGCTTGCTTGGGAACCCCCGCCCCCCTTAGCGTTATTAGTAGACTGACCAGTCAGTCAGTAACGACCTTTAGGGAGCCGGACAACGCAGATGGAACGCAGGACGACGGCCATCCGCCGAGACCCGGAGGCCAAGCAGCACCAGATCCTCGAAGCCGCCTTCCGCGAGTTCGCCGACCATGGCCTCGCCGGCGCCCGCCTCGATGACATCGCCAAACGGGCCGGCGTCGCGAAAGGGACCATCTACCTCTACTTCCCCACCAAGGAAGCGCTCTTCGAGGAGATGATCCGTGGCACCCTCATTACCGCCCTCGAATCGGCCGAAGCCCGCCTCGCCGCCTCAGACGACATCAGCGCCGCCGTCCAGCTCCGCACCGTCGCCGTCGGCTGGTGGGATTTCCTCCAGACCGAACGGGTGCAAGTCGTCCAGCGGCTGGTCATGGCCGACCTGCGGCATTTCCCCGGGCTGATCGCCTTCTACACCGACGCGGTCGTCTCCCGCGGCCGTCGCCTCATCGCCAGCATCGTCGCCCGCGGGACCGCCCGCGGGGAGTTCCGCGCCATCGAGCCAGAGGTGGGCGCCCGGATGCTGCAGGCGCTGGCGATCACCCACAGCATGTGGCGCTCCTGGCGGGATGTTGCCCCCGGACTGCTCCCCTCGGCCGACGACACCGTCCGCCACGATGTGATCGAGTTCTTTCTCCACGCGCTCCGGCCGGATGCCCCGGCCGACGCTGATGCCCCTCACCACGCCCCCCGCGTATGAGTCCCCTGCCATTCTCTGCCCGCCCGCTGCGCCCCGCGGTCTTCCGCGCCCGGCACACCCTGCTCGCGGCGGTCTGCGCCCTGCTGCTCCCCACAGGGCTCGCGCTCCACGCCCAACCGGTCGCCCTGTCACTGGGCGATGCGGCCCGGCTGGCGGCCAAACAGAACCTGAGCCTCGATGCCGGACGCGCCCGCGTCGCGGCCGCCGAGGCGCGGGTCGCCCAGCGCCGTGGGGCCCTGTATCCCGACCTCGCCGCCGCGATTGCGCAGGCCGGGCGGACCACCAACACGGCCACCTTTGGCTTCACCTTCCGGGACGCCCAAGGGCGCCCGCTGTTGAATCCCAACGGCGAGCTGCTCGGACCCATTCCCACCGTCGATCTCCGCGCCCGCATTCAGGCGCCGCTGCTCGATCTGGGGAGCCTCGGACGGTACCGCGCGGCGCAGTCGGCCACAGAGGCCGCGTCGGCCGACCTGAAGGCCGTCGCCGAAGCGGCGGCGGCCCAAGGCGCGGCGGCCTATCTGCGCGCGACGCGCGCGGAGGCACAACTCACCGCGCGACTGGCCGACTCCGCACTCGCCGCCGACCTGCTGCGCATTGCGCGCGACCAGCTGCAAGCCGGCGTCGGCATCGCCCTCGATGTCACTCGGGCCCAGTCGCAGCTCGCCGCCACGCGCGCGCAAATCATCGCGGCCCGCAACGACCGCGACCGCACCCTCTTGGAGCTCAAGCGGGCGATGGGGCTGTCGCTCGATGCACCGATCACGCTGCGTGATTCGCTGGGCGGCCTGCCAGTCGCCGACGCCGCCCCGGAAGAAGGCACACTGCTGTCGCGCGCGGCGGAATCGCGCGCCGATGTGCGCGCGCTGATCGCGCTCGAGCGCTCGCAGCAGCGCGCGGCCACCGCCATCCGCATGGAAGGGACGCCGCAACTCGGCTTCGTCGTCGACCAGGGCTCCCTCGGCAAGAACTGGTCGCATTTGCTCCCAACGTACACGTGGGGGCTGCAGCTCTCCGTGGGGATCTTCGACGGCTTCCGGCGCGCCAACCGCATGGAAGAACAGCTCGCGACCGCGCGGGAAACCGGCGCCAAGCTGCGGGATCTGCGCGCGCAGACCGCGCTGGAAGTGCGCGCGGCGCTGCTCGACCTGGCGGGCGCCCGTGAGCAGCTCGAAGCGGTGCGGGAACGGCTGCATCTGGCGGAGCAGGAAGTGTCGCAGGCACAGGAGCGGTTCCGGGCCGGTGTGGCCGGGAACGCCGATGTGATCAGCGCGCTGCTCGCGCTCAATCAGGCCCGGACGCTGCGCAACGATGCGCTGGCGGCCTATCACGGCGCGCGCATCACGCTCGCCCGTGCGACCGGTGCCGTGCAGGACCTGCCGTAATCACTCACGACCGCCGCGCGCTGCGCGGGGTCTGCCCCACATATCTCTCTTTCGCCTCCGATACCCATGGCCACCGACACGACAACAGCCGCTCCCGCCCGACGTAAGCCGCTCAAGCTGATCATCCCGCTCGTCCTCCTCGGGGCGGCCGGCGTCTGGGGCTACCAGCGCTGGAGCTTCAGCCAGGGCCATGAATCCACGGACAATGCGCAGGTGGACGGCCAGATTGTCCCCGTCGTCGCCAAAGTGGGCGGCTATGTCACCGAGGTGCGCGTGGGCGAGAACGCACATGTCGATGCGTCGGCCGTGCTCATCACGATCGATCGACGCGAGTTCCAGGTGCGCGTGGCGCAGGCCGAAGCCGACCTCGCGGCGGCGATGGCGGCCGCCGGTGATGGCGGTCGTGATGGACAGGCCGGTGCCTCACTGCGGACCGCGTCGAGCCAGCGGGAAGTGGGCGATGCGCAGGTGATCGCCGCCCGCGCCGCCGTGACCAAGGCCCAGGCCGATCTCACGCGCTACAAGGAACTCGCCGGGAAGCAGATCATCAGCGCCGCGCAGCTCGACGCCGCGCAGGCCACCTTCGATGCCGCCTCCGCCACGCTCACCGCGACGGAACGGCAGGTAAAGGCCGCGACCTCCGGCATCGCCAATGCAGAAGCCGGGGTCCGGTTGGCACAGGCCCGTCTCGCTGCCGCGCGCGCGGCCCGGGACAATGCCGCGCTGCAGCTCTCGTTCACGTCGCTCACCGCGCCGATCGCCGGGACGGTGTCGCGCAAGAATGTTGAAGTCGCGCAGCTCGTGCAGCCGGGGCAGACATTGCTCTCGATCGTCGCCGACACGGGCGTCTTCGTGACGGCGAACTTCAAGGAAACGCAGCTCGCCCGCATTCGCGTGGGACAGCCGGTGACGCTCGAAGTGGACGCCTACAATGGTGGCGCCGTCGAAGGCGTCGTGGAAAGCATTGCGTCAGCGACGGGCGCAAAGTTCGCCCTGCTGCCCCCCGACAATGCGACGGGAAATTTCACGAAGGTCGTGCAGCGCGTTCCCGTGCGGATCCGCATCACCAAGGGGCTCGGCGCTGACCGTCCGCTGCGCCCGGGGATGTCGGTCGTCGCGAATGTCCGTGTCCGCTAACAGGCGCCCGTGACGGCCATTGCGATTCCGCCCGTTCGCGGGAGCACACCTGCCGTGACCGGATCCTCGGTCGCGGCCCGAACCGCAGCGACGGAGGATCCGTATCGCAATCGCTATCTCATTGCGATCGCGGTGACGCTCGCGGCGGTGCTGGAGCTGATCGATACCTCCATCGTCAATGTGGCGATTCCGCACATGATGGGGACGCTCGGCGCCACCCTCGATGAAATCGCGTGGGTCTCCACGTCGTATATCATTGCGAATGTCATCGTCATTCCCATGTCGAGCTGGCTCTCCGCGTTCTTCGGACGCAAGCGCTATCTCACGGGATCGATTCTGCTCTTTGTGCTCGCCTCGTTCTTCTGCGGGGCCGCGACGTCGCTCTGGGGGCTCGTCTTCTGGCGCATCATACAGGGACTGGGCGGCGGGGCGTTACTCTCCACCGCGCAAACGACGTTGTTCGAAGCCTTCCCACCGCACGAGCGCGGGATCGGACAGTCCATCTTCGGCGTGGGCGTCATGGTGGGCCCCACCCTCGGCCCCACGCTCGGCGGCTACATCGTCGATGCGTATGCGTGGCCGTGGATTTTTTACATCAATGTTCCGCTTGGGCTTTTCGCCGGCTATCTGGTGTGGTCGTATGTGCGCGATGCGGTGCATCAGGTGCGCGCGTCGACCGTCGATTGGCCGGGGATCGTCTTGCTGACGCTCGCGGTCGGCGCCTTGCAGTGGATGCTCGAGCGCGGCGAGCGGTTTGATTGGTTTGAATCGCCGTTCATCGTCGCGCTGGGGGTCGTAAGTGTCGTGGCGGGCGTGCTGCTGGTCTGGCGCGAACTCTCGGTCGATGAGCCCATCATCAACCTGCGCATCCTGCGCTCGCGACAGCTGGGGCCGGGCGTGCTCTTCGCGAGCTTCCTTGGCCTCGCGCTGTACGGCTCCGTGTTCGTGCTGCCGGTGTTCTTGCAGCAGCTGCATGGCTACACCGCGCAGCAGACGGGGATGGTGATTTTGCCGGGGGCGCTCGCGTCGGCGTTCACGATGGCGATCATGGGGAAACAGTCGTCCAAGATGGACGCCCGTCCGCTCATTGTGATCGGTGCGTTGCTCTTTCTGGCGTCGATGTACCTGCTGTCCAAGCTGGCGCTCGATGCCGGACAGGGGGAGTTCTTCTGGCCGCTGATCCTGCGCGGGGTGGGGCTGGGGCTGCTGTTCGTCCCGCTCACCAATGCGGCGATGATCGGCCTGCCGATGCAACAGATCGGTCAGGGGACGGGGCTCTTCAATCTCATGCGACAGCTGGGGGGCTCCCTGGGGATTGCGATCATGGCCACCTCGCTCGCCCGGTTAACCCGGGTGGAGAAGGCGACGCTGGCGGAGCATGCCGGGGCCTACGACCCTCTGACGCTCGCACGCGTTGGCGGGATGACGCAGGCGATGGTCGCCCACGGCACGGAGATTGGGCTGGCGCAGCAGCGGGCGCTGCTGGCGCTCGACCGGCAGATCGCGGCGCAGGCCAGCGTCCTGGCCTTTTCTCGGCTGTATCTCATCAGTGGGCTATTGCTGGTCGCGGCCCTTCCCCTGCTCCTGATCTGGCGGACCGGCCGGAGCCGCATCAGCGCCCCGGTCGACCTCCACTAGCGACAGCACCCCCGATAAGGGCACCCCTGTTCCACTTCGGCCCACGTCGTGCTTGCTTTCAGGTCTATGCAGACGACGGAGCAATGCCCCACGCGGGCCGAAGCGTTGGCGTTGGTGCAGGAATGGACCCCCTCGGAATCGCTGCGAAAGCACATGCTGGCGGTCGAAGCGGCCATGCGCGCGTATGCCGAGCGCTTTGGCGAGGACGTGGAGGCCTGGGGGATCGCCGGACTCATTCACGATTTCGACTACGAGCGGTATCCCAACGCCGAGCAGGCGGCTGACGCGGAGCACCCGGCCGCCGGGGTTGCGCATCTGCGCACCCTCGGCTGGCCGGAGGCGATCTGCGAGGCTGTGCTGGGCCATGCGCACTACACCGGCGTCCCCCGGGTCACCCGGATGGCCCAGGCCCTCTTCGCGTGCGACGAGTTGACGGGGCTGATCACGGCGTCGGCGTTGGTGAAGCCGTCGCGGGCCGTTTCGGATGTGGACGTCGCCGGGGTCCGGAAAAAGATGAAGGACAAAGGCTTCGCGCGCGGGGTGAACCGGGACGATGTGATTCAGGGCGCCGAGGCGCTCGGAATCCCGCTGGATGAGCACATCGCCGTCGTTCTGGGCGCGATGCAGCGCGCCGCCGAAGTGCTGGGGCTGGCGGGTACGCCGCCCGTTGGGGGGGGCACCTCAACGCCAGTCGCTGGGGATGCGTAATTCCTGTGAACCCACCCAATCCAATGACCACTCCTGCGCTGTCTCTGCCACCGACTCCCCCGCCCTTGGGGATCGTGCGTGGCAGCGCGTCGAGGGGCGTGGGTGCGGGTGGAGCCACAGAGTGGCCGATGACTGATCGGCCGCCGTTGGCGTTGGTCGGGACCGAGAGCGAGGCGCGGACCGCCGATCTGGCGGCCGAGCGGGCGCTGGTGCTGGCGGCGCAGACGGGGGATCGGTCCGCCTTTGCCGGGCTGGTCCAGCGGCATCAGCGTCGGGCGTATACGGTGGCCCGGGCGATCGTCCTGTCGCATGAGGACGCCGAGGATGCGGTGCAGGAAGGGTTCCTGCACGCGTACCGGGCGCTGGAGCGCTTTCGTCCGGAGCAGGCCTTCGGGGCGTGGCTGCACCGGATTGTGGCCAATGCGGCGTTGGATATCGCCCGGCGGCGCAAAGTGCGGGAGACCGATGAGTTGCCGGAGACGTTGGCATCGCCGCATCGCGATCCGGCGGAAGCGAAGGAACTGCGGGAGCGGCTCGACGCCGCGCTGGCCACGCTGGGCGAACGGCAACGCGCGGTCATTGTTTTGCATGATGTTGAAGGGTACAAACACGCGGAGATCGGCGACCTCCTCGGAATTCCCGAGGGAACGGCCCGGTCTGACCTGCATCACGCCCGGACGCACATGCGTCGCTTGCTGGGCAATCTGCGGAGTACGTCATGAAGCACGGATTCAAGTCCGATCGAAGCGCTGGGGCTGACCCCGCGCTGTCCGCCCTGCTGCGTGGCGCGTATGCGCCGCCTGCCGAGGACGCCTACTGGGAGCGGCTGGAACAGCGCGTCCTGGCGCGCCTGTCTGACACGCCGGTCACTGCTTGGTGGAACGTGCTGTCCGAATGGCGTCTGATCGGGGCGGCGGCGGCCTTGCTGGCGGTCGTGCTGACCGGCGCCACGATTGTCCGCGAGCTTTCCAGCGCGCAGACGTCCAGCGAAATGGCGGCCGGCGCCGTGATCGAGTCCGGTTTCTCTGTCGACGAGGCCACACTGACGGCCCGCGGGCGGCGGTTGCCGCCGGACGCGCCGGAGCGGTACCTCGAACCTTTCGGCTACTAGGCCTTTCCCGTGATGCCACGCTCTAAAGCCATTGCGGCCACCGTCCTGCTCGGGACGGTCTTAGCCGGCGCCGCCATCGGGGTGGCCGCCGATCGGTCCCTGTCCCGTGGGCGTTCGTCCCGCGCGGCCGACGAGCGCGCCATGCGCGACGGCTTCGCCAAACATCTGTCCCTCTCCGTTGATCAGCGGCACCATGTCGATTCCGTGCTCGACTGGCGTCGGTCCCGCACCAGAGAAATCATGCAGCGAAACCGCCCCACCCTCGATTCGATCCGCGATAGTGCTGACGTCCTTATCCGTCAGGTACTGGACTCGTCGCAGCGCGCCACACTGACGGCCTTGATGGAGCGGAACCGTCGGCAGAGCGATAGCGGCGCCCGCAGCCGGGGGCCCCGGTGATGCGGCGGCCGATGATGTTCGCGCCACGCGTGTTCGCGCCACGCGTGTTCGCGCCACGGGCGACCGCCCGGTTGGGCGCGCTGTTGGGCGCCCTGGTACTCGCGACGCCGGCGGCGCGCGCGGTGGCGCAGGCCACCCCGGTGGTGGCACCGGCGGCGGCCGATGATGCCCGCCCCATCGCGTTGCGGGAAGCGATCACCCTCGCGCAGCGCAACGCGCCGGCGGTGGTGCAGGCGCGCGGGCTCGAACGCAATGCGGAGGCGAACTATCGCAGCGCCCGGGGCGCTTATATCCCGTCGCTGTCGTTGAGCGCCGGCACGGCCCGGACGCAGGGGGTGCAGTTCTTCCAAGGGCAGCTGGTGCCACTGACCGGCAACCCGTGGAACTACAACAACGGGCTCTCCGCCACGTTGCAGCTGTTTGATGGCAATCAGCGCTGGTCGGAAATCCAGCGCGTGAAGGCCACGCAGCGGGTCGCCGATGTGACCACGACGCAAGCGCAGTTCGACGCGGAACTGCAGGTCAAGCAGCAGTACTACGCCGCCCTCGCGGCCCGCGAGTCGGAAGCCGCGGCGCGCGCGCAGCTCGAGCAGGCGCAGCAGCAGCTCCGGGCGTCGGCGGCACGGGTGGCGGCGGGCGTGGCGACGAAGTCGGACTCGCTGCGGTCAGCGATTCAGGTTGGCAATGCCCAGCTCGCGGTGTTGACCTCGCAGAACGATCTCCGGGTGGCGAATGCCGCGCTCACGCGCGTCATCGGATCGAGCACGACGGTGACGGCGCTGCCGGAAGACACCCTCGATACGGTGCAGCCGCTCCCCACGGAAGCAGACCTCGCCAGCTACGTCGCGACGGGACCGGCCGTGTTGCTCGCCGAGGCGAATCTGGCGTCGGCGCTGGCCAGCCGGAAATCGCAGCGGTCGGCCTATCTCCCGACCCTCTCGATGACGTACAGCTACGCGTTCACGCAGAGCAGCAAGACGTTCAGCGGGAGCGACATCTGGCTGTTCAGCGGGGGCAACCCGAATCGGCAGAATCTGAACTTCAATCTGTCCTACCAGATCTTCAACGGCTTCACCCGCGAAGGACAGTCGGTACAGCAGGATGTGGCGGTGGCGAATGCGGACGCGTCGTTGCGGGATGCGCGATTGGCCGTCCGCGCCACCCTCACGACGCTGTTGCGTTCGCTCCAAAACGCGCAGGCCCGGGTACAAGTCCAGTTGGCGGCCATCGCGGCGTCGGAAGAAGATCTTCGCGTGCAGCAGCAGCGATACAATCTCGGCGCGTCGACGCTGCTCGACCTGCTGACCTCGCAGACCCAGCTCAATCAGGCGCGGCAGTCGTTGATCCAGGCCCGTTTTGATGGGCGTGTCGCCCGTGCACAGCTCGCCTCACTCATTGGTCGTCCGCTGTGAACCACGCTCCGGTGATCCATCCGGTGCGTCCCCCTGCCAGGAGTCTTCCCGTGCCTGCGTCTCTGAACCTGTCGGTGCGCCCATGGGCGGTCCGCCCCGTGGGCACCCTCCTGCTGACGGCAGCGCTCACGGCGGCACTCTCCGCGTGCGCGACCAAGAAGGAAGCCGGTCCGACCATCACCACGGCCACGGTGGATCGCCGCACCATTACGGTGGACGCCCAGGCCACCGGGGCGGTGGAACCGATCAATGTGATCGAAGTGAAGTCCAAGGCATCGGGACAGATCGTGAAGATGACGGTCGAAACCGGCACGCTGGTCAGCGCGGGGGATCTGCTGGTGCAGGTCGACACGCGCGATGTGAAGAATCAGTACGATCAGGCGAACGCCGATCTCCGCAGTGCGCAGGCCGCCTTGGAAGTGGCCACCGCCGCGAAGAAGCGCGCCGATGAGCTGTACAAGTCGCGGATCATCACGACGCCGGAGTTTGAGAGCGCGCAGCTCACCTTCACGCAGGCGCAGGGACAGATCGTCCGGACGACCGCGAATCTCGATCTCGCCAAGCAGCGGTTGGAAGATGCGACGGTGGTCGCGCCGGTCAGCGGCACGATCATCGACAAGCCGGTCTCGCTGGGGCAGGTGATTGCCTCCGCCACGGGCTCTGTCACTGGCGGGACGACGTTGCTCAAGATGGCGGACCTGACCCGCGTGCGCGTGCGGGCGCTCGTGAACGAAACGGACATCGGCAACGTGCGCGCCGGCCAGCCGGCGCGTGTCACGGTCGATGCGTATCCGGATCGTCCGTTTCAGGGCATGGTCGAGAAGATCGAGCCGCAGGCGGTGGTGCAGCAGAGCGTGACGATGTTCCCGGTGATCATTTCGTTGGACAACAGCGAAGGCTTCCTGAAGCCGGGGATGAACGGCGAAGTCTCGATGATCGTCGATCGCCGGGACAATGTGCTCGCCGTCGCCAACGACGCCGTGCGGACGGTGCGCGAGGCCGCGACGGCCGCCACGTTTGTCGGGCTGAATCCCGACTCCGTGCAGGCGCAGGTCCGCGCGATGCAGGCGCAGATGGGCGGTGGCCGTGGCGGCAATGGCGCCGCAGCGGGCGCGCCGGCCGGTGATGCCCCCGCCGCGCAGGCGGTCGATGCGCAGCGCGGCGCCGGGGCGCGTGGCGCGGGACGGAGCAGCGGCGGTACAGGCGCCACCGGCGGTATGGTCGCCAGCGGCGGGAAGTCGATGGGTGCCGGTATGGCGGGGGGACGCCCGGGCGGCGTGACCCGCACCCGGACCGCGCTGGTGTTTGTCCAGATTGGCGTCAACACGTACGAGCCCCGCCTCGTGAAGCTGGGGGCGTCGAACTACGACTACGCCGAAGTGCTCTCCGGCTTGAAGGAAGGGGACAAGGTCGCGCTGCTGGCCGTGCAGGCGCTGCAGGCGAAGCGGGATCAGCAGAATGACCGGATGCGCTCGATGACGGGGAGCGGCGTGCCAGGGATGCAGCGGACGCCAGCCGCCGGTGGGGCGGCGGGCGCCGGAGCGCCAGCCGCTGGTGGGGCGGCAGGGGGCGGGGCCGCAGGCGGCGGGGCCCCGGCCGGTGGCGCCCGTCCCCCGGGAGGCGGCCGCTAATGCTCTACGCCGAAGTCATCCGGGTGGCGCTGGGCGCGCTCCGCGCCAACAAACTGCGCTCGATCCTCACGATGCTGGGCATCGTCATTGGGGTGGGCGCGGTGATTACCATGGATGGCATCGGCCGCGGCGCCCAAAGCTCCATCAAAGACCGCATCACCGCCCTCGGCACCACGCTCCTGACCGTCTCACCGGGACAGGTGCGGGGCATGGGCGGCATCGCGGCGCAGGATGACCGCGCCAAGCTGACCATGGCCGACGCGGCCGCCCTCGAGGAACAGGCGACCATGGTGACGGCGGTGCAGCCCGAGATGTCTCGCGGGCTGCAGATCCAGTTCCAGTCGAAGAACGCCAGCACCCAGATCGTTGGGACCACCGCCAACTTCCTGACCGTTCGGAAGTACGAACTGGAAGGCGGCCGGATGTTCACCACGCAGGAAGACGCCGGGAAACAGCGGCTCGCCGTCGTTGGCCCCGCCGTGCTCACCAACCTCGGCGTCACCAATATCGAGGCGATCCTGGGCGAACAGGTCCGCATCCGCGGCATCCAGTTCACCGTGATCGGCGTCCTGAAGTCCAAGGGACAGACGTCACCGTTTCAGAATCCGGATGATCAGATCCTGATTCCGCTCAACACCGCCCGCTTTCGGGTGCTCGGCACCGACCGGGTCCGGTCGATCTCGGTCCTCGCGCGCTCGGAGGAGAAGATCCCCGAGGCGATGGCCGATGTGCAGAAGATCCTGCGTCGCCAACACCGACTGGCCCGGGAAAAGGATGATGATTTCACCATCCGGAACCAGGCCGGCTTCCTCACGACCTTCGCCGAAACGAGTAAGGTCTTTGGATCGCTGCTCGCCGGGATCGCCTCAGTCTCCCTGATCGTGGGCGGCATTGGCATCATGAACATCATGCTGGTGTCCGTGACCGAACGGACCCGGGAGATCGGGGTGCGGAAGGCGCTGGGGGCCACCGGTAAGAACATCCTCTTTCAGTTCCTGATTGAAGCGGTAGTGCTCTGCCTGCTCGGCGGCGCGATCGGGATCCTGCTGGGAGCCGGTGGGGCGCTCGCGCTCAGTAAGGGCTTCAACTTCAACACCGAGATCTCCTCCCAGTCGGTGGTCCTGGCCTTTGCCTTCTCCGCCGCCGTGGGCGTGATCTTTGGGGTCTGGCCAGCCCGTCGGGCAGCCAACCTCGACCCCATCATGGCGCTCCGCTACGAGTAGGCGAGCCGTGTCGGCGGGGGCCTGGCCAGTATCACCCCGTCTGGACAGGCATTAGCTTCCGCCGCTCTGCCCTCATTCATGCCAAACGAGCCTACATCATCGGCATCGGCCGGTTCGGCCGGTGCCGACGCACATCGCAGTTCGCACGGGACCACCGGCGACACCCACAGTTCAACGGGTGAACCGGCGGGCGACGACACCGCCCCGCAACCTCCGTCTTCGGAGGCGCTCCGGCATCCCACCGGTGCGCCAACGCCCGCCGGAGGGCTCTCAGCCGTCGATGCTGAGCCTGGGACCCAGTTTCATGCCAACACCGGGATGTTTCCGGCGACCGGGCACAGCCACGGTCCCGACCACAGCCCCACCGGACGACGGCTCGCCCTCCTGACGCTCACGGCGCTCGGCGTCGTCTACGGCGACATCGGCACCAGTCCGCTGTACGCACTCAAAGAGTGCTTTAGCCCCCTCTACGGGCTCCAGGCCACCCGCGACAACGTCTTTGGGATCCTGTCGCTGATCGTCTGGGCGCTGACCTTCGTCGTCACGATCAAGTACGTCAGCTTCATCCTCCGGGCGGACGACCACGGGGAAGGCGGCACCTTCGCGTTGCTGGCGCTGATCTTCCCGAATCGGGCCCCGTCGAGCGAATTCTCCCGCAGCAAGCTGCTGGTGGCGCTCGCGCTCTTCGGCACCGCCCTGCTCTATGGCGACGGGATCATCACGCCGGCGATGTCCGTGCTCGGGGCGATGGAAGGGATGCAGATCGCGCTGCCAGACGTTGCGCATTACATCGTCCCGATCACCGTGGTGATCCTGACGGTGCTCTTCTCCATGCAGCGGCTGGGCACCGATCTGGTGGGGAAGGCCTTTGGCCCCATCATGCTGCTCTGGTTCTTCGTGATCGGCGCGATGGGGGTGCACGAGGTGATCGCGTCCCCGTGGATTCTGGGCGCCGTGAACCCCTGGTATGCGGTGACCTTCATTCGCGACCACGGGATGATGTCGTTTCTCGTCCTGGGTTCGGTCGTGCTGGTGGTGACCGGCGGCGAAGCGCTGTATGCGGACATGGGACACTTCGGCAAACGGCCGATCCGCGTTGCGTGGTTGAGCCTCGTCTTCCCGGCGCTGTTGCTCAACTACTTCGGGCAGGGGGCGCTCCTGGTGCGTGCCCCAGAAGCCGTCGAGAACCCGTTCTATCTGCTGGCGCCACGTGCGCTCCTGGTGCCACTGCTGGTGCTGGCCACGACCGCGGCCGTCGTCGCCTCGCAGGCGCTGATCTCCGGGGCGTTCTCCATCACGCGGCAAGGCATCCAGCTGGGCTTTATTCCGCGCTTGGAAATTCGGCACACCTCCAAGACGGAAGAGGGGCAGATCTACATCCCCGAGGTGAACTGGTTCCTGGCGGTGGCGTGCCTCATCATCGTCATGGCCTTCCAGAACACCAGCGCGTTGGGCGCGGCCTACGGCATCGCCGTCACGGGCACGATGTTCATCACGACGATCCTTTTCCATGTGGTGGTCCGTCGTCGCTTTGGCTGGAGCTTCGCCAAGGCGTCCATCGCCACGACGGCCTTCCTCCTCGTCGATCTCGCGTTCTTCAGCGCCAACGCGGTGAAGCTCATGCATGGGGGCTGGGTGCCCATGATTATTGGGCTGGTGCTGTTCACACTGATGCTCACCTGGAAGCGCGGCCGCGCCCTGTTGAGTCAGCGGCTCTCTGAAGGGGCGATGCCGATCAGCATGTTCCTCGACAGCGTCTCCCGGCAGTCAGTGCATCGGGTAGCCGGGACGGCCGTGTTCATGACCGGCAATGACGATGGGGTCCCTCCCGTCCTGCTGCACCATCTCAAGCACAACAAGGTGCTCCACGAGCGGGTGATTCTGATGTCCGTGAAGACGGCCGACGTGCCGGAGACGAACGCCGCCGATCGGGTGATGGTCCAGCCGTTGGGCCAAGGCTTCTGGCGTGTGGTGGCCTGCTATGGCTTCATGCAGTCCCCCAACGTGCCGCAGGTGCTGGATGTGGTGGATCAGATGGGGATTCGGTGTCGCCCCATGGAGACGAGCTTCTTCCTGGGCCGTGAGCGGTTGATCCCCACGGTGACGCGCCCGGATGAGCCCTTTGCGATGCCGCGGTGGCGCAAGGTGATCTTCTCGATCATGGCGCGGAATGCGCGCAGTGCGACCGAGTTCTTCGCCATCCCAGCGAATCGCGTGGTCGAGCTCGGGACGCAGATCGAGATCTGACAACGACGCGGGCGGTGCCGGAAGTCTCCGACACCGCCCGTGGATGATCGATCGTCAGGAGACCGCGTGCCTGCGCATCACTCGCGCCGCGCCGTGGCCCTCGTCGCTCAGGCCGTTATGCCGTTCCCACCAAGAGGAACGGGCGTCAACCCGGCCGTCGCTGTCGCGGCCGGTTCCGTCTTCGGTTTGCGTCCCTGACGCAACCGGTCGAGATAGGTATACACGACCGGCGTCACGTACAGCGTGATCAGCTGCGAGAACGCGAGACCACCAACGACGGCGAGCCCCAGCGGCTGCCGTGATTCCGCACCGGCACCAAGCCCCAGTGCAATCGGAATCGTCCCCATGAGCGCCGCCATGGTCGTCATCGTGATCGGCCGGAAGCGCACGCGCGCCGCCTCAACGATCGCCGCTGCCGGTGACATCCCCTGATCACGCTCCGCCTCGATCGCAAAGTCGATCATCATGATCGCGTTCTTCTTCACGAGGCCGATTAGCATGATGATGCCGACGTAGGCGTACACGCTGAGGTCCTTGCCGAAAATCAGCAGGGTGGCGAGCGCCCCGACGGCCGCGAAGGGGAGCCCCGAGAGAATCGTCAGCGGATGGACGAAGCTTTCGTACAGGATCCCGAGCACGACATAGATCACGAAGATCGCCACGAAGAGCAGCGCCAGCAGGCCGCCCTGCGCCTGCGCAAAGGCCTGCGTATCACCAGACAGCACGCTCGAGACATCACTCGGCAGCGTGTTCCGGGCTTCCCGCTGCACCGCGTCCACCGCCGTGCCGAGCGCGATGTTTGGGCGCAGGTTGAACGAGATGGTGACGGCCGGCAGCTGGCCGTTGTGCTGAATCGACTGCGGCCCAACGCCCTTCGTGAAGCGCGCCACGGAGCCGAGCGGGATGAGATTCCCCGTCTGCGACCGCACGTACATCTGGCTCATCACGGTGGGATCGCGCTGATACTCCGGCTTCAGCTCCATGATCACCCAGTACTGGTTGGTCTGGGTATAGATCGTGGAGATCTGCCGACCGCCGTAGGAGTTATAGAGCGCCTGTTCGATCTGCGCGGCGGTGACGCCGAGCGTGGAGGCGCGCTCCCGATCGATTTCCACGCCGATTTGCGGATTCCCCACCTGCAGATCGCTCGAGACGCCATCGATTTCCGGCAGATCGCGCATACGCTGCTCGAGCGCGCGCCCGGCCGTGTACAGCTGCGCGATGTCAGAGCCCTGCAGGGAAATCTGGTACGAGCTGTTACCGCGACGGCCACCGATGTTGATGGGCGGCGGATTGCGGAAGAAGACCTGCACGCCGGCGCCCCGCGACGTCGCGCGGTTGAGGCCGCGAATGACCTGGTCCACATGCGGCCGCTCCGCCCGGGGCTTGAGCGTGAGCTGCACGCGGCCGCTGTTGCCGCCGCCGCCATAGCCACCACCGCCACCCACCGATGCCAGCACAAAGGCCACGTTCGGATCCTGCCGCACAATCTCGGCGACCACCCGCATCTTGGCGGTCATCGCGTCGAACCCAATGCCTTCGGGACCTTCCACCGAGCCGCTGAGGCGCCCGGTGTCTTCCGAGGGAATGAAGCCCTTGGGAATGATCTGGAACAGCACCACCGTCAGCACCAGCATGACGGCGGAGAAGATCATCGTCAGCCCCCGATGCCCCATGACCCAGTTGAGCGAGCGCACGTAGCCATTTTCCGTGGCCTGATAGAGCCGTTCCACGGACCGCCAGCGCCCCTCGGTGCTCGCATGCCCCTCACCAGCGCGCAGGAACCGCGCGCTCAGCATGGGGGTGAGCGTCAGCGAAACAAAGCCGGAGACCAGAATCGCCACGCCAATCGTGATCGCGAACTCCCGGAAGAGTCGGCCCACGAGTCCGGGCATGAAGAGCAGCGGAATGAAGACCGCCACCAGCGACAGCGTCATCGAGAGAATCG
>JBEIUK010000009.1:0-24765 GCA_040374415.1 Gemmatimonadaceae bacterium
CAAGCGCGCGAGCCCGCGGTCCAGCGACTGGCTCTTCTCGACGCTCTGGAACCGCAGGAACGCGGCCTTCTGCACGAGCTCCTGCGCGCGCTCCGCGTCATCGATACCGGGAAGTTCGACGATGATGCGGTCTTCACCGACCTTCTGCACGACCGGCTCGGCCACGCCGAATTCGTCGATGCGCTGGCGCACGACCTTGAGCGCGCGATCCAACGCTTCGGACTTGTTCGCGACGGCCTGCTTGGAGTCGTCGATCTCGAGCGTCAGGTGCATACCGCCCTGCAGGTCGAGGCCCCGCTTGAGCGGGACACGGCGCACGGTATCCGAGACGAAAATGCCGTTGCGCTTGACGCGCTCCACAACGGTGCGCGGAAAGAGGGCCGCCGCGGATGCCGCGAGGAGACCCACGATGAGCAGGAGGCGGTACTTCAGGTTCGCCATCGAAGCCGGTGGCCAGGGGTGAACGAAGGGAGGATCAACACACAGGGAGCCCCAGAGGGACACCAAGCGGCGGAACTTAGAGGGTGCGTGGGCGTGACGGAAGCGGACCAGGCCCCTCGGCGTGCGATTCGCCGCCACCGGGGGCATTCGGGAGCCCGAGATGCCCTCTGGCGGCCCGTTCATCCTCCCCCAGCTGCGCCACAAGCGCCTCCATACCGGCAAAGGGGCGGGTTTCCCGCAAACGCGCGACAAAGTCGAGCCGGATCCGCGCGCCATACCAGTTATGGTGGGCGTCAAAGACGTGGGCTTCCAGTCGCCGGTCGGCGTCCCCGAAGGTCGGCCTGGGGCCCAGATTCATCATGCCACCGAAAGCCCCCTGTGGCGTCTGGACCCGGACGGCGTACACCCCGTCCGGCGGGAGCAGCTTGTGCGGCGGGGCCTCGAGGTTCAGGGTCGGATAGCCCAGCAGCCGACCGCGCTGGTCGCCCCCGACCACCACGCCACTGACGGCATACAACCGCCCGAGCCCCTCGGCGGCCCGTGACAGATCCCCGCCGGCCACCGCACGCCGGATCGCGGTCGAAGACACCGCTTGCCCGCCAGCGCCGAAGACGGGCGGTAGCACCGTCACCCCGAAGCCTTCGCGTTCCCCCAAGGCCTGCAGGACCGACGCATCGCCCATTCGCCCGCGTCCGAACCCATGATCGTGCCCCACCAACAATTCGGCCATGCCGAAGCGCTCTTGGAGGATCGTTCGGACAAAGGCGTCGGCGTCGAGCGCCGCCAGGGCCGGCGTGAACGGCACCACCGCCACGTAGTTCACCCCCGTCTGGGCGATGATCTCCAGCTTTTCCTCAAAAGTGGTGAGGAGCGGCGGCGCGGCCGCTGGGTTCACGACTTGCAGTGGATGCGGATCAAAGGTGACCACGACGCTGGGTACGCCCCTGCGTTCCGCGTGCGAAACCAGGTGGGCCAGAACGTCTTGATGGCCACGATGCATGCCATCGAAGGTGCCGACCGTCACCACGGTCCCACCGGCATCGACAGGCAGCCCGGGGGCCTTCAGCGTGAGCGGGGCCATCAGGCGGATGCTCCTTGCAGCACAACCCGCGGCTGCCATCGATCCCCGTGGACCGCGTCCAGCTGCCGCTCCGCAATCGCGACGACAGCGTTCCCGGCAAGCAACGTCGCCCACGCCCCGTCCTCCAGCGCCGGAATCGCGCGACCAAACGAGAGCGCGGTCACCCCGGCCTCATCGAGCGCTACGGGGGTCAAGTGCGGGAGGAGTTCCAGCGGCGAGCGCAGCACATGCTGCCCCTCGGCGATCGATCCCGGGGTGACATCCGCCAAGGGAACGGCCGCCGTGACCTGCGCCGGCCCACTCGCCAGGCGGCGCAAGGTGGTGCAATGCGCCGCACTGTGGAGCGCCACACCGAGATCACGCGCCAACGCCCGAATGTAGGTGCCACCGGCACAACGGATCCGCACACGCACCCGATCGGGACCCTGCTCCAGCAACTCCCAGCCATGTACGGTCACGGCCACGGGCGCGAGCGAAACGGCGGTGCCACGGCGCGCGAGGGCGTAGGCCCGCTGACCATCCACATGTTTGGCCGAGAAGGCCGGCGGCACCTGATCGATGACGCCGGTCAGCGCTTGCATGGCCGCGGGGAGCGCCGACCAGTCCGGAAGTGGGGCTTCCCGAATGATGTCACCGGTCCGGTCGTCGGTATCGGTTTCCGCACCGAAGACGATCTCCGCGTCGTACACCTTCGGCTCTGCCGCGATGTACGGCAGCAGCCGCGTTGCCATCCCAACCGCCACCACGACCAGCCCGGTGGCGAAGGGATCGAGGGTGCCCGCATGGCCCACCCGACGCGTGCGCGCGCCGCGACGGACGACGGCCACGACGTCGTGCGAGGTGATGCCCACCGGCTTGTCGACGTACAGAAAGCCCATCATCCGCCGATCACTCCGTGGGGCCGGGCTCCTGATCCTGGCGAATTTGCGCCAGCAGCTGCTCGATGCGCGTTGCGTGTGCGATGCTTTGATCGGCCTTGAAATGGATCTCCGGGGCCGAGCGCAGACGCAACGACTTCCCCAGCCGTGACCGCAGATGCGTGGCCACGCTGGCGAGCCCTTCGAACGTGTCGGCCACGTCCTTCGGCTCTCCCATCACACTCACAAAGACCGTTGCGTGCCGAAGGTCGCGGGTGACGTCAACCGCTGTCACGGTGACGAACCCGCGGATCCGTGGATCCTTCGCGCCTTCCGACAGGAAGGTCGCGACCTCTTCACGGATCGCTTCGGCGACGCGGTCAGGTCGCCGCGGTTCGCCCATACGTCCTCCTCAGGACTTGGAGGCCTGATCGAGGGTCCGCGCGACCTCCTCGGTCCGGTAGCACTCCAGCACGTCGCCGATCTTGAGATCGTTGAAGTTCTCGACCCCAATACCGCACTCGTACCCATCCTTGACTTCGTTGACGTCGTCCTTGAACCGGCGCAGCGACGCGATCGCGCCGTCGTACAGTTCGACGCCGTCGCGGATGACGCGGAGGCGCCCCTTCCGGTTGATCGTACCGGAGCGGACGATGCAGCCGGCAATGGTGCCGACCCGCGCCACCTTGAACGTCTCGCGGACCTGCGCTTCGCCGTAGACGACTTCGCGCTCTTCCGGGCGGAGCATCCCTTCGAGGGCCGCCTTCACATCGGCAACCGCTTCGTAGATGATGCGATACAGCTTGATGTCGACCCCTTCGCGCTCGGCGGCGGCCCGGGCGTTGTTGTCCGGGCGGACGTGGAAGCCGATGATGATGGCGCCAGACGCCTTAGCCAACAGGATGTCCGTCTCGGCAATCGCGCCGACACCGCGATGCAGGATTTCGACCTGTACTTCGGGGTTGGACAGCTGACCCAGCGCATCGGCCAGCGCTTCCGCTGGACCGCCCTGATCGGCCTTGATCACGAGGCGCAGCTGCCGCTTCTGGCCCGCGGCCGCTTGCGACATGAAGTCTTCCAGCGAGACCACCCCGCGCGTCGTCCGGCGGCTCTTGGCCTCACGATCGAGGCGTTCACGCCGCTGGGCGATTTCGCGTGCGGCGGTGGCGTCATCGACCACGAGCAGCTGGTCGCCCGCCATCGGTACACCGGTCAGACCAAGGATCTGGACGGGGATCGCCGGTCCCGCCTCCTTGACCTGCTTGCCACGCTCATCGAGCATGGCGCGCACGCGACCGGAGTGGATACCGCAGATGTAGTCGTCGCCGACGCGCAGGGTGCCATTCTGCACCAGCACCGTCGCCACGGGTCCCTTTCCTTGGTCGAGCTGGGCTTCCACCACCGAACCCACGGCGCGGCGGTTGGGATTGGCCTTGAGCTCGAGGATGTCGGCCTGCAGCAGAATCTGGTCGAGGAGTCCGTCAACGCCGCTCCCCTTCTTCGCCGAGATCTCGGAGTGCAGCACCGTGCCGCCGTACTCTTCGAGGACGACCTCATGCTGCAAGAGATCCTGCTTCACCTTGGCAATGTTCGCCGTCGGCAGATCGCACTTATTGATGGCGATGATGATCGGCACACCGGCACTCTTGGCGTGCGAGATCGCTTCCACCGTTTGCGGCATGACCTGGTCATCGGCCGCGATGACGATCACAACGATGTCCGTCACCTGCGCCCCACGGGCTCGCATGGCCGTAAAGGCTTCGTGACCCGGGGTGTCGAGGAACGTGATGGTCCGCTTGTCGCCGACCTCCACATGATAGGCGCCGATGTGCTGCGTGATCCCACCGGCTTCCCCAGCAACCACATTCGCCTTGCGGATGTAGTCGAGGAGCGAGGTCTTACCATGGTCCACGTGACCCATGATCGTGACCACCGGCGGTCGCGGGCGCAGATCTTCCTGCGCGTCCACTTCGATTTCTTCGGTGAGATCGGCGGCGTAGTCGCTTTCCTTCACCGCCTGGAAGCCGAACTCGCTGGCGATCAACTCGATCTGGTCGAAGTCGAGACGCTGATTGATGGTGACCATGAGACCGAGCGTCTTGAACGCAAAGCCCACGATCTGGGTCGCGGAGATCCCAAGGATCTGGGCGAGCTCGGAGACCGTAATGAATTCGTTCACGCGGACCGTTTTGCGTTCCCGCTCGGCCGCGGCCACGCGTTCGGCTTCCATCTCCTCACGCATGTCCGCGCCAAAGCGGCGGCCACCGCCACGGCGGGACGGCGCCCCACGCATGGCGGTCATGGTCTTGGAAATGTTCGCGGTCACCGCTTCCTGATCGACGGCACCCCGCTTGCCCTTCTTGCCACGCCGCGGCCCTTGGCCGAGGCCGGCGCCACCTGCTGGCGGGTTTCCGCTCGGGGTCGCCGTTCCACCGCCCGACGGTGGGGCCGGGCGGCGATCATCACGCCGCTGGCCTTGATTGAGGCCACCGCCTGGCGCCGCCGAGGCGATCGGCCGGGCGGAACTGAAGCTGGGGCTGCCACCGCTGCCGGGACGCGGACGCGGCGCACCGGGCACGACCGGCCGAGGGCGCGGGCGATCCGGCGGCAACGCGGCGGATGCCGTTGCTGGCGCGGCTGGTGGTGCTGGGGCCGCGGGTGCCGAGGCGGCCGGAGCGGCCGGAGCGGCAGGAGCCGATGCCACCGGCGCCGGCGGCACTGACGCCGGGATTGGCGCGACGACCGGAGTGGTCACCGCTGGCGGCACGACCACGGGCGCTGCGGGGCGCGGGGCCTCGGCGACGACGGCGGGTTCCGCAGCGACGGGCGCGACAACGTTGTCCGACGGTGTCGGGACCGGGGCCGCCGCAGCCACCTTCGCCGGCGCCTCGACCACGGGTTCCGGCGCCGTCACGATGGGTGCGACCACTGGCGCAGCGACTGGCGCCGGCGCAGCGGGTTCCGGTACCGCGACGGGGGCCTCAGCGACAACCGGCGCCGCCGATTCCTCATGTGCGCTGTGCGTCTCACCGTCAGGACCGCCGGCATCCGGCATATCCTCTGGGCGCCGACGACGCCGAACCGCCGCCGATGCCTCTGGCTGCGGTTCTGGCGCGGCAGCTTCCGGAGCGGCACCGGTCCGACGACGACGTGCCGGCGCGGCAGCGGGGGCGGGCTGCGCCTTTTCGGCGCGCACACGCTTTTCCCGCTCCCATCGGGCGCGAATGCGGGAGACCTGATCCTCAGTCAGCAGCGACAAATGGCTGCGAACCGGAACATCCATCTGGCGCAGTAGCGCGATGACCTCGTCTGCCGAGATCCCGAACTCACCCGCCATGTCATGTACACGAAGCTTGCTCAACCCGTCCTCCTACCGCGAAACGCGCGTCGCGTCGCCCGCTGGGGCTGCCCCAGCTACGGCGCCACGGATACCGTGCGCCAGCGCTTGATCAACGATTCCAACTGCTGCAGTGGTCTCCCGTCCCACCGCGTCTCCTAACTCGGCTCCACTGGGCCATTCGATTACGGCGATCCCCCGGGCCCGAAGGACCGGAAGCACCTTCTCCACGCTGTGTCGCGACACATCGGTCGCGACGAAGGCCAACTGCACGGCCCCCTTCTGCGCTTCCTGCCGTACTCGATCCGCCCCTACCACCACCAACCGTCCCCGGACGCCCAACCCCAGCAATCCGAGGATCTTCCGCCGTACGGCCGCATCCAGCTCTGAGCCGACGACGAGGGTCATCTTACTCGCCGCTGGCCGCTGATCCGGCGTCCGCGTCCTCTTCCGGCGCCAGTTCGTCCAGCACCGCCATGATCCGATCGGCCTCTTCCGGCGCAATCCCCGGCAGTCGCAGGAGGTCCTCGCGGTCCAGATCGATGATGTCGTTCAGCATCTTGTACCCAGCTTCGGCGAGGACGGCCACCGTGGCCGTCTCGAGCCCGTCGATCTCACTGAGGGGCACGTCTGCTTCATCGGGGAGCGGTGCGAACAGCGGGCCATCGCTCTTCTCGATCCATTCCCGGCTCGAGTACAGATCGATCTTCCACCCGGTCAACTCAGACGCCAACCGCACGTTCTGGCCGTTGCGGCCAATGGCGAGCGACAGCTGGTCTTCGTCGACCACCGCCTGAATGGTGCGGGCCATGGCATCGCTGAAGACGCGCGCGACGCGCGCCGGCGCGAGCGCCAGCTTCGCAAACCGTTCCGGATCGGGCGACCAGGGCACGATGTCGATGCGCTCGCCACCCAGTTCGTTGACCACCGCCTGGACACGGGCGCCCTTGAGCCCGACGCAGGCACCGACCGGATCCACGGCGTCATCGCGCGACGTCACCGCGATCTTGGTCCGGCTCCCCACTTCACGGGCGGCCGCCTTGATCTCCACGATGCCCTGCTGAATTTCGGGCACTTCCAACTTGAAGAGCGCCTGCACGAAGAGCGCATCCGAGCGGCTCAGGATGAGCCGCGGCCCCTTGGGGGTGTCCTCAACGCGCTTCAGCACGGCGCGCACGGGCTCACCCTGATGGTAGTGCTCGCGATGGTTCTGCTCGCGGTAGGGAATGATCGCTTCCGCTTCCCGGAACTTGTTCAGCATGACCACGAGCTTCCCGCGCTCGATCTGCTGCACCTCGCCGGAAAGCAGGTCACCGACCCGCCCTGCGAACTCGTCACGGATGCGCGAGCGCTCACCCTCACGCACCCGCTGGAGGATGCGCTGCTTCGCGGCCTGCACGGCCGTACGACCGAACTCGGCGAAGTCCACCGGGATTTCCATGACGTCGCCGACCTGGAATTCCGGATCCTCAAACCGGGCCTCTTCGAGCAGCATTTCACGCGAGGGGTCGGTGACTTCCTCCACCACCGTCTTCAGCAGCACGATGCGGATGGCGCCCTTGTCCTCATTGATCTCGACCTCGGCCTGCACATTGACCCCGTGCTTCTTGGCCAGGGCGGCATGAATGCCGTCCTGCAGGAGCCCGTGCAGTTCCGTACGGTCCAGCTGCTTCGAATTGGATAAGTCACGGAACGCTGCGAGAATCTCCGCCGATCCGACCATCCGCCCTCCCTATCGTTTCCAGTGAAACGCCAGCCGAGCCTGCGTGATCTCGGCGAACGGGAGATGCGTTTCCCGTCCTTTGCCATCACGCACGTGCACGACTGCCGCGCCGTCCTCGCCTTCCACGGCGAGGATTTCAACTTCTTGCTTCCCACCCAACAGTGCCCCGGAGGTGACGGTGGCATGGCGTCCAACAAACCGCCGCCAATCCGCGATCGTCCGCAGCGGCCGATCGGCCCCTGGCGACGACACCTCGAGCACGTACTGTTCACTGACTAAAGCGCCCGCTTCCAACCGTGCCTCCACGGCACGCGAGGCGCGGGCACAGTCATCGACCGTCACCTTCGTACCGTCACGCCGATCGATCCGGATCTCATAGACCGGACGCGACCGTGATCCGCCGCGCCG
Source organism: Gemmatimonadaceae bacterium (assembly GCA_040374415.1). GTDB lineage: Bacteria > Gemmatimonadota > Gemmatimonadetes > Gemmatimonadales > Gemmatimonadaceae > Gemmatimonas. Next base: position 7,848 of record JBEIUK010000009.1, read on the forward strand.
GAGCTCCACGAGATCAAAACCCAACGTGTCAAGCTCTTGCACGACAATGGGTTCGATTGTCTCGCCCATCTGTCGACCTCACCCACGAAAAACCTGCAGAGAACAAAAAAGTGTGGGGGCCATCCCCACACTTCAGAAGCCCGACCCGTCCGGGCAACGTCGCGCGCAGGGCGCGAGATGAACTCCCAACATAGGCAAAGTACGGACCGTCGCGGGTCAGGTCAAGATGACCGGCGAGTCAGCACGGGCTCCCCCGCCGAGCCTTCAAGCGGGAGGAAGGAGCGCGATGACCCCCAATTGTCGGCCGGTGTCCCCGCCGCGGTGGCTGTAGTACCGATCCGGCTGACAGCGGGTGCACGCCGATGCTGCCGTGCCGGGGGCCCCGCTCAACTGTCCGACACCAGCGGCGGTGGCCTGCTCGGCCAGCACCGCGCGGACCGCCAAACAGCCGTGCCCGCCAGGCGGGGCGGTCTGCCCCATCGCCTGAAAGACTTCCGGTCCGACTTCATAACAGGGGCCGCAGATCGACGGCCCCAGATGGACCAGACATTCCGCGGCGGGGAACCCCAGGGCGTCGAGGGCGTCGAACGCCCGCGGAAGGATCCCGGCGGCCGTGCCGCGCCAGCCGGCGTGGACGGCGGCAATCGCTCCCCGTGGGTGTGCAATGAGTACGGGGGTGCAGTCGGCCACGGTTACCGCGAGCGCCGTCCCAGGCACCATGGAGACATGGCCATCCACCCCACGGAGTCGCAACCAACCCTGCCACCCGGGACCATGCCCTGCGAGCTGTGCCCCGTGCACCTGTTCGGCACAGGCCAGCCGCGTGACACCACGTGCGCGCAGGGCATCCGCGAGGGCATGCTAGCGACCGATCACCGCGCCGACCGGCGCGGTATCCGTCAAGCCGAAGGACCCGGTCTGGCGGGTCGTCGTGAAGGCCAGCAGCTGCTCCGGCCAGCCGGTGACCGGGGTCACGGTCCCCCAGAGACCCTCCGCGGTGACCACGGGTCCGGCCCCGTCGCCTGACACGGGGGCCGCCATCCCTGCCCTATCGATCGCCAAATTCGACCCGTTGGATCCGGGCGCCCAGGGCGGCCAGTCGGGTGTCGATATGCTCGTAGCCGCGTTCGATCTGCTGGGCGTTATTGATCCGGCTGGTCCCGTCGGCGCAGAGGGCCGCGAGGAGCATTGCCATCCCGGCCCGGATGTCCGGGGACTCCACCGTGCTCCCGCGGAGCTGCGTCGGTCCCGAGACGATCGCGCGATGCGGATCGCACAGCACGATGCGCGCGCCCATCGCCACGAGCTTGTCCACGAAGAACATGCGGGACTCGAACATCTTCTCGTGCATCAGGATCATGCCATCGCACTGCGTGGCGGTGACGATGGCAATCGACATGACATCAGCGGGAAAGGCCGGCCACGGCTGATCTTCGAGCTTCGGCACATGCCCGCCCAGGTCGCTCTGAATACGCCGGGACTGCTCGGCGTCGACGAGCAGATCATCGCCCTCCACACGGCAGGTGATCCCGAGCCGCTCAAAGCCCATGAGGGTGCTGCGCAGATGTTCCACCCCCGCGTCGGCAATCCGCAGCGAGGAGCGCGTGACGGCGGCGAGCCCAATGAATGAACCGACCTCGATATGATCCGGTCCAATGGTGTGCGTGGCACCGCCAAGTGGGAGGCCGCCCTCAATGGTGTACACGTTGGAGCCGATGCCGTCGATGCGGGCACCGAGCGCCACCAGAAAGCGGGCGAGGTCCTGCACATGCGGCTCACTGGCCGCGTTCCGCAGCACGGTGCGCCCCTTCGCCGCCACGGCGGCCACCAGCGCGTTCTCCGTGGCCGTTACGCTGGGCTCATCGAGGAAGACCTCGGCACCAACCAACCCCCGGGTGGTGAAGCGGAAGCGCTCCCCCAACACATACTCCGCGCCAAGCGCCTGCAAGACATGAAAATGCGTATCGAGGCGGCGCCGACCAATGACATCGCCACCCGGCGGCGACAGCGTCACACTGCCACAGCGCGCAAGGAGTGGCGCCGCCAGCAGAATCGACGCGCGAATCCGCGCGCAGAGCACGGGATCCAGATCCGGCGACGTGATCGAGGCGGCGTGCATACGAAGGGCATTCGGCCCAGTCCACGCACAGTCGACGCCGGTGGTGCGGATCAACTCCACCAGGGTCTCAATATCCCGAATACGCGGCACATTGAGCAGTTGGACGGGCTGATCCGTCAGGAGCGCGGCTGCAACGATCGGCAGGGCCGCGTTCTTGTTCCCCGCGGGGCGGATGGTTCCGGAGAGCGGATGCCCTCCCTCAACGACATACGAAATGGCAGCCATGCGCGGACACGGAGTGCGGGAAACGAACGCGAAGCCACGGCGACGACGGCGATCTCCACCGGCGCCCGTCGCGGGCAATCCCGAAGGATCACCGACCATGGCTGGCAGCGTCAAGGCGAGCCCGCCATCTACCGGGCCATGAACCCAGTTTCCCCCAATGGCGTGGGCGCATGGCACCGTGCGGGTTGCTTGACCCCACTCCGGGCAACCCTTAGATCCCTTCTATGGCAAGTCCATTAATGGTTGTCCTGCCGTTCGTCCATGCGGCGGTGGCCGCTGACACCGTCGTAGCCCGGATCATCCCGTCACACGGGGTGCTGGAGTGGATTACCGGCCTCATGGAGCTGGTGGTGCTGCTGCTGGGTGCCGTCCTGCTGGTCCAGGTCCTGCTGCTGTTGCTCGGCCTGCGGCGGTTGGTGGAACGCAGCCAATTGCTGGTGGAGCGGATCGAGACCGACACCCGTGGGATCCTGCAGCGGGTCACCGGACTTGCCGATGACGCCGCCGCAATGGGTGCGACCGTGCGGCGCAATGTGGAACGGTTGAGTGCTGCCGGTGGGGCCATGGGTGATGCGCTGCTCAGCGCCACCGACACCACGCGGCGGCGCGTTGATGAGGTGAATGCGGTCCTCGATGTCCTGCAGATGGAGCTGGAAGACCTTGCCCTGTCCGTGGCCTCGTGGCTCCGGGTGCTCCGGGGGCTGAGCCGTCGGTTCCTGCGGCGGCCGCGCCGGCCGCGTCCCACCACACCACCGCCGGATGCCTAATCGGACCCTCGGCGCGCTGCTCCTCATCGCGCTGCTGGTGATGGTCGCGCTCCCCTCCACGGCATATGCCTGGACCCCGGGCACCCATGTGTTTCTGGGTGATGCCGTGTTGCGCAACCTCAATCTCGTCCCGCCGCACATCGCCGAACTGCTGTCAGCCTTTCCGTCGAGTTTCCTCTATGGCTCGATCGCGGCCGATACCAGTATCGCGAAGAAGTACGCCGAAGTCGGTCGACACTGCCACGCGTGGCATGTGGGGCTGGAGATCCATGACGATGCTGAGAGTGCGAGCCTCAAGGCGTTCGCGCTGGGCTATCTCTCGCATCTCGCTGCGGATGTGGTGGCGCACAATTTCTATGTGCCGCGGCAACTCGCCGTCACCTCGAGCACCGCGGCCATCGGGCACAGCTACTGGGAGTCGCGCATTGACACGCACATCGGCGATCTCTGGCCACGCCGAGCGCGGGAGCTCCTGCTCCTGGATCATGGAGCGGCGGACCAGCATCTCGACCGGATCTTGAGCCCAACGCTGTTTGGCACGCCCACCAATCGTCGCCTGTTTCGCGGCATGGTGTACGTGACCGACACGGACTCGTGGCAGCGGATCTTTCAGTTGATTGCGGAAAACAGTCGATGGGATCTATCGGACGCGGATGTGGGCCGATATCTCGTCCGCTCCTTCGACTACGTGATCGACCTGCTCTCGCGATGGGACCAGAGCGAGCCATTCGGGTTTGATCCGTCTGGCGATGCGCCACTCCGCACCGCGAAATCGGTCAGACGGCAGGCTCGACGCGAGGGGGGCGACATGCGGGCCGCGATGGAAGCGGACCGTCTGTTTGGCCTCCCGGCTTCCCCGCTCCGGCATGCGGCGTCGCTGCCGGAGCCGTTGTTTCAGCCAAGCCGAGCGGCGAGCAGCTGATTCAACCGACGGGGGTCAGCGGCCCCCTGTGATTTCTTCATGACGAGGCCGACGAGCACCCCTTGCAACTTCGTCTCGCCAGCAAGGAACCGCTGGGCTTCGGCGGGACGCTCCGCGAAGACGGCATCGATCCAGGCCACCAGCGCTGCGTCGTCACTCACCTTGAGGAGCCCCTCACGCTCGGCGAGGGTCTTGGGATCTGCGTCCTCCTGCAACAACAGCGCGAACAGCTGGCGCGCTGCCGTGTTGGAGACGACCCCCTCTGCCTCCAGACGAATGACAGCGCCGACGCGTTCCGCCGACACCGGCGGCGCATCAACGGTGCCATGTCCGGCGTTGATCGCGGCGAGCACGGTGCCGCAGACCCAGTTGGCTGCCCGCCTGGCATCTCCGGAGGCCGTCACCACGGCTTCGAAATAGTCTGCCAACCGGCGCGACGCGGTGAGCTGCTCCGCGTCGGTTGGTGTGATGGCGAAGCTCGTGACAAAGCGAGACCGGCGCTCCCCCGGCGCTTCGGGAAGCGATTGGCGCTGTGCCTCAATTGTCGTGGCGTCCAGCACCAGCGGCGGAAGATCCGGATCCGGGAAATACCGGTAATCGTGACTCCCTTCCTTGCTGCGGGCCGGCCGAATGCTATTGCGCGCGCTGTCCCACAGGAGGGTTTGCTGTTGGATGGCGTCACCAGCCCGGAGCCGTGCACATTGGCGCTCGTACTCGACCTCAATCGCCCGCTCGACTCCCGAGAAGGTATTGAGATTCTTGATCTCCGTTTTGGTGCCGAGGGTGCTACTGCCGACGGGACGCACCGAAATGTTCACGTCGACGCGGAGGGAACCTTCCTCCATGTTGGCGTCTGACACCTCGGTGTATTCGAGGATCTGCTTCAACTGCCGCAGGTACGATCCCGCCTCGGCGGCCGTTCGAATATCCGGCTCGGACACAATTTCGATGAGCGGGGTGCCTGTCCGGTTGAGATCGATGGCGGTCCACCCGGCGAAGCGATCATGGATGGACTTGCCAGCATCTTCCTCCATGTGCACGCGCGTGATGCGAATGGGGCGCGGCGTGCCGGTGGCGTGTGGGTCCACCTCGATCACCCCCGCGGTTGCGAGTGGTCGATCGAACTGCGAGATCTGATAGCCTTTGGGCAGATCCGGATAGAAATAATTCTTGCGCGCAAAGATAGAGGTGGTGTGCACCGTGCACCCCAACGCCAGCGATGCCCGTGTGGCCAATGCGACCGCCTGCGCATTCATCACAGGCAAGGCCCCTGGCAATCCGAGGCACACCGGGCAGGTGTTCACATTCGGGGCATCGCCAAACGACGTGCTGCACCCGCAGAAGATCTTGGTGGTCGTTGCCAACTGGCAATGCACCTCCAGTCCGACCACGAGCTCCATGTCGCCCGCGTGCGCGACGATGCCCGTCGTCATTGATGGGCCTCCGCACCAAGGGCCGCTTCCAGTTCCGCGGCGACGCGGAGCATGGTGGCTTCGTCGAAGTGTGCCGCGAGCAACTGGCCGCCCACCGGAAGGCCATCCACGCGCCCGATCGGCAACGACATTGCGGGAATCCCCGCCAGATTCGCGGTCACGGTGAAGATGTCGCTCAGGTACATCTCGTAGGGATCCGTCACGGCCCCAATCGGAAAGGCTGTCGTGGGGGTCGTGGGCGTGAAGAGCAGATGAACGCCCGACGCAAACACGGTCGCGAAGTCCTCGGTAATGCGCTGACGAACGGCCTGAGCCCGTCGGTAATACGCGTCGTAATAGCCGGCACTCAACACGTAGGTGCCGAGCAGGATGCGCCGCTGCACTTCCGCCCCAAAGCCCGTGGAGCGCGTGGCTTCGTACATCTCACGCAAGCCGGCACCGGGCTGGCGCTGGCCGAACCTGACGCCATCGAAGCGCGCGAGATTGCTTGAGGCTTCCGCTGGCGCGACGATGTAGTAGACCGGGATGGCCAGCGCCGTGTGCGGCAACGAGACCTCGCGAATTTCAGCGCCGAGGGCTGCCAACTGCGAGAGCGCGGCCTCACAGCGTGCGCGGATCTGAGGGTCGAGATTGTCGGGGAAATATTCCACGGGCTTCCCGATGACCACGCCGGCGAGTGAGCCGGTGACGGCATGCTGGAACGCCGGGACCGGCTGGGCCGCCGCGGTCGCATCGCGCGAATCGGCTCCGGCGATGACCTCCAGCACGCGGGCCGCATCGTTGACGGAGCGCCCGAAGACGCCGATGTGATCGAGCGAGGAGGCGTACGCGACGAGACCGTAGCGACTCACGCGGCCATAGGTGGGTTTCACCCCAACGACGCCGCAGAAGGCGGCCGGCTGGCGCACGGACCCGCCGGTTTCGGAGCCGAGCGCGACGGGCGTTACGCCGGCGGCGACGGCCGCGGCGGATCCCCCAGACGACCCTCCCGGCACGCGCGACCGGTCATGCGGATTGCGCGTGGGGCCGAAGGCGCTGTGTTCGGTGGACGAACCCATCGCGAATTCGTCCATGTTGGTCTTGCCCAGGACCACCGCGCCGGCCTCCACCAAGCGGCGCACCGCGGTCGCCTCAAACGGACTGACGTACCCAGAGAGGATCCGGGACGCACAGGTGGTGGGCAATCCGAGCGTCGCGATGTTGTCCTTGATCAGCACGGGTACGCCGGCCAACGCTCCGTCGAGGGCACCGGTGCCATGGTGCTGCTGCTCGGCGATGCGGTCGGTCGTCGCGCGCTGGGTGTGCGGCCAATCGGTGGCCACGACGGCGTTGAGCCCGGGCGCGTCGGCTTCGCGCGTGGCAATGCGCGCGTGCGCTGCGGAAACCACCGCCATCGCCATGGTGGCATCCCGCTGGACCGCCTCCACAATACGGGCAACGCCTTCATCAAGCAGCGCATCGGCGAGGCCCGCCTGCGTTGTCGCGCTCATGCCGAATGCTCCTCGTCATCGGCCGTGGCCCCGGCGGCCCCATGGGTGGCGAGCCGAGGCACCAAGAAGAAGCCGTCGCGCATGGCTGGCGCGAACGCGTCCCGCTCGCGGTGCAACGGATCGGCGCTCGGCCGGTCGTCGCGGAGTGGCATGGCGCCTCTGTCCGGCGCCATCGATTCCTCGTCACGGAGCGGCACCTGCGCCAGCACGTCCATGTGTCCGAGGATACCATTGAGCTCTGCGACGAGTGCAGGAAGCTGCGCGTCGTCGACGCCCAATCGGGCGAGCGCGGCGAGATGCCGGATGTCCTCGGGTGCGATGGCCACTATTCCCACTCCGGTTCGAGTTTCGCCTGCGCGATCACGAGGGTCTTCCGACCCACCTCGGCATCATCGAAATCAATACGCACCTTGGCATCACGGCCGCTGCCCACCAGCTCAGCGATGGTGCCACTCCCGAATTTCCCGTGCCGCACACGCGCACCGATCACGAGCCGCGGCAGATCCTGCGATTCATCTTCCGGCTCCGGCGCGCGGGGCGCCGGGTTCTTGTCCGACCAACGCACGGTGGCGCCACCAAAGGGCACTTCCCGGGCCGTACTGCCGCTGCGTGGGGCCGCACTGCCATAGGGGCCGGTTGGGCGTCGCCCCGCGCCAGCCCCGGCACTGCTGCCGCGATCGTAGCTGCTCTTGCCCCAGCCATCGTTCGATGGCGCCGCGCGATATCCGCCGACACTCCCCCGCCCTTCCATGCGCAGTCGCGCCGACTGCTGGCGTTCGGCAAGACCCGCCGGAATGCGCCGCAGGAAGCGTGAGGGCACCGACATCATGAACTCGCCGTTCCGACGGCGCTGCTCCGCACAGGTCAAATACAGCTTCCGCTCCGCCCGGGTGATGCCGACGTAAAAGAGGCGGCGTTCTTCTTCGAGCTGCTTCGGATCCTCGGCGGCGCGGGCGAGTGGGAAGAGCCCGTCCTCGAGCCCGGAGACAAAGACCAGCGGGAACTCCAACCCCTTCGCGTTATGCATGGTCATCATCGTGACCGCATCGGCATCGGGATCGAGGCGATCGGCACCGGAGACCAAGGTGGCAGACTGCAGGAAGTGATCCAGCGGAGTCAGCCCGACTTCGCCACCATCATCGGCCACCACTTCGGCGGCACCGGCGATCATTTCCCGCACGTTCTCAATGCGCTCAAGTCCTTCTGGGCCCTCGGCGCGAAGATGTTCTGCATAGCGCACCGCGTTCACTACCGTGCGGAGTAACTCATCGACGGCGGCGTCGACTGCAAGCGTTCGCAGTTGGTGAATGAGCTGTACGAACTCCTCCAGCGCCGCCCGTGCGGCGGGACGGAGGGTGGCGAGCACCTCCGGACGTCCAGCCACCTCCAACAGGGTGACGCCGTCCTGTGTGGCCCGTTCCGCCAAGATCGCGAGCGTGGCATCCCCGAGTCCGCGCTTGGGGACGTTCACGGTGCGCAGAAAGGCTTCGTCGTCGGCCGGATTGGCGACCAGCTTGAGATAGCCCATCAGATCGCGGATTTCCCGCCGATCATAGAAGCGCACCGCGCCGATCAGCCGATACGGAATGGCGCGACGGCGAAAGGCATCTTCCATCGCGCGGCTCTGCGCGTTGGTCCGATAGAGCACCGCACAGTCGCGCCGCGCCCAGGAGCCACCACCCGTCCGATTGAGCACGATGTCCGCGATCACCTCGGCCTCATCGCGCTCATCGAGCGTTTCAATGAGTGTGACCGGTTCCCCGGCCGGACGAGTGGCCCGCAAGGTCTTGCCACGCCGCTCCGTGTTGTCGGCGATGACCGCATTCGCGAGGGCGAGCACATTGGGGGTGGATCGGTAATTCTCTTCGAGGCGAACAATCTGCGCGCCCGGGAAGTCCCGCTCGAAATCGAGAATGTTTCGGATATCCGCCCCGCGCCACCCGTAGATGGACTGATCGTCATCGCCAACGACCATGACGTTACGATACCCACCGCCCATCAGGGAGACGAAGCGATACTGGGCGGCGTTGGTATCCTGATACTCATCCACCAACACAAAGCGGAAGCGGCGCTGGTAGTGCTCGCGCAGTGCGGCGTCGCGTTCCATGGCACGGACGGGCAACACCAGCAAGTCATCGAACGTGACGGCATTCGCCTGCTCGAGCGCCGTTTCCAGATCCGCGTAAATCGTGGCAACCGCTTGGGCGAACGGATCACGCGCCGTGCTGGCATAGCTGCTCGCCGAGACGAGCGCATTCTTCGCCTCCGAGATCGCGGCGAGGACCGCGTTGGGGCTCCATTGCTTGGGGCTGATCTGCCGACGCTCCATGACGCGCTTGCACGCGGAGAGCGTATCCCCTTCGTCGTAGATCGTGAAGTTCGGCTGTCGTCCCACCAACGGGGCCACGCCACGCAGAAGCCGAGCCCCGAGGGCATGGAAGGTGCCGCACCACATCCCTCGCGGCTCCTGACCGAGCAGGGCCCCAATGCGGCTGCGCATTTCGCCGGCCGCTTTGTTCGTGAAGGTGACGGCGAGGATCTCGTGGGCCGCGACCCCCCGTTCAGCAATCAGGCGGGCGATGCGTGTGGTGAGCACGCGCGTCTTGCCGGAGCCTGCGCCGGCGAGCACGAGCATGGGGCCCTCGTTGTGCTCGACCGCCTCTCGCTGGGCGGGATTGAGTCCACGCCGGAGGGCGGCCCCATCGATTCCCGCGGGCGCATCAAAGAGCGAACCCGTCCATCCCGTCGTCGTCATGCGGGCAAGATAACGTCAAAGGCCGCGCCCTGACCCACGTCGGCGAGCACCAGTTTCCCTCCGTGATTCTCTTCGACGATCCGCCGGGCCAGCGATAATCCGATCCCCCACCCACGTTCCTTGGTGGTGAATCCCGCTTCGAAGATGCGCGTACGGAGCGGACGCGGAATGCCGGGGCCGTTATCGGCCACCCGAATCCGCACGCCACCTTCCGGTAGCCCCACCGCCGACACCACGATCTCCCCATCGCGGCCACCGAGGGCGTCCATGCCGTTTTTGATCAGCACTTCGAGCACCCACTCCAACAGGACCGCATCCCCGCGGGTGGAGAGCGGTGCCGCCTCGTGCTCACTGCGAATCGTGACGCGCCGGGCCAGCGACGGCGCGCGTGCGGCGAAATACGCGGCCAAGCGATCCACCAGCGCCGTGCATTCCACGACGTCCGTGCGGGAGGGCCGACCGATCCGCTCAAAGCGATGCGACACGCGCTCAAGGCGCACCAGGTCCTGCGCCATGGCCTCCACGGCACGCGTGCCGGTGGCACTGGTGACATCATCCCGCAGCAATTCGATCCAGCCTGCCAGAGAGGAGAGCGGAGTCCCCAACTGATGCGCGGCTTCCCGCGCCATGCCCGCCCAGACCTTTTCTCGCTCAGCGCGTCCGCGCTCAATGAGCCCGTACAACCCAAAGGCGAGGAGCAAGCCAATCCCGGCGGCCTGCAGGACAGGGATGACCCGCAGCCCTTGCACGATCGGGCTGTCGCCGTAGTGGACTCCGCCCACACCGGGTTGAAGGATCGGGGGATTCCGTCGATCCAATTGACGGAGATAGGCGACGGTGTCCGCCCCGATCGATTCCGGGAGATTCGCCACGGCTGACACGCGCCCGTCGGCATCGGTGAGTACGAGTGGCAGGCCGGATTGCCGCACCTCGTCGGCCAGTTCGAGCAGGGCGGCGGTTTTGTCGTCCCCGGCCGCACTGGTGTCGATCAGTGCGCGATAGATCCGCGAATACATCCGCCCCTGCGTGCCAGCCGCGGCGCGGAGCTGCGTGACGACGTGCTGCGTGTAGCCGACGTACCACGCCAGCAACACCAGCACGCCAATCCCGACAAACAGGACCGACCACCGTCGACGACGCATGGACCGGAGCCGGGCGATCAGGGGGTGATGGCCCGGTGGCTCATGCGCACCACCGGCTCACCGCAGCTCCGCGCGTCCCACGTACGGCTGCAGCGCTTCGGGGAGTCGCACGCGACCATCTGGCTGCTGCCCATGCTCCAACAGGGCGGCGATGATCCGCGAGAAGGCGAGCGCCGAGCCGTTGAGCGTGTGCACAAAGCGCGGCTTCTCCCCCGGCGCGGGGCGATACCGAATGTTGGCGCGGCGCGCCTGGAAATCGGTAAAGAGACTGCAGCTGGAGACCTCGAGCCACTTCCCGACGGCGGGGGCGAAGACTTCCAGGTCGTAGGTCATTGCGCTGGAGAAGCCCGTGTCGCCGGCGGCCAGGAGAATCCGACGGTACGGCAGCTCCAGCCGCTGCAGGATCACCTCGGCCTGCCCCGTGAGGCGCTCCAATTCCTCGCGCGAGTTTTCGGGGGTGGCATAGCGCACCAACTCGACCTTGTCGAACTGATGGACACGCAACAGGCCGCGCGTGTCCTTCCCGGCGGCGCCCGCTTCCCGGCGGAAGCAGGCGCTGTAGGCGCAAAGCCCCTTCGGCAGGTCGGCCGGGTCGAGGATCTCGTCCCGGTAGAGATTGGTGACCGGCACTTCCGCGGTAGGGATCAGGAAGAGCTCGTCGTCTTTGACGGCGTAGGCATCGTCTTCGAACTTCGGGAGCTGTCCCGTCCCGGTCATGGACGCCCGATTCACCACCAACGGCACCCAGCACTCCTCGTACCCATGCTCGGTGGTGTGAATGTCGAGCATGAAGTTCATGAGACTGCGCACCAGTCGCGCGCCGAGGCCCCGATAGACGATGAAGCCGGAGCCGCTGATTTTCGCGCCGCGCGGAATATCGAAGAGGCCAAGGGTGGCGCCGAGGTCCCAGTGCGGGACGAGCGTCGCGCCATCCGCCCGCGGCGTTCCCCAGCTGTGCACGACGGTGTTGTGCTCCTCGCCGCCCGCGGGCACCTCGGCCACGGTGATGTTCGGCAGCTCATAGAGGAGCTGCTGCACCGCCGCTTCCGCTTCGGAGCGGCGATGTTCCAAGCCACTGATGATCTCCCCGATAGCCCGTCCTTCGGCGATCAGGGCGGTGGCGTCTTCGCCGGCTTTCCGGCGCTGCGCGACGTCCTGCGTCACCTTGTTGCGGCGGGCCTGCTGCGACTCGAGCTCCGTGATAGCACTCCGGCGGTCGCGCTCCAGCGATTCGGCGCGTGCAAGGACCGGACCCAGATCGTCGAGCTTGCCACGCCGCTGCATGGCATCACGAAGGGCGTCCAACTGATCACGCAGCAGGCGAATGTCGTGCATAGCGATGTCGAAAGGGAACAGCGGAAGATCGCGCGAGCGGCGATCAGTTCGTGGGAACGCCGGGGGCGAGGGAGCGGTAGCCGCAGTTGCGATTGATGAGCGACCGGAAGACAATCCGGCGGCGCGTCACGTCGATACTGTCGATACCGAGCTTGGCGTAATACGGCTCGCCGTAGTAGCAGCTCGCGCCGACCACGCGGACCAACAGCGCCTCGCCAACGGCCACGGTGTGCGTGCTATCGTCGACGTATCCCTTGTCTGGCGCGAGCGCGAGCTGGTCGTAGACGGCCGTGAGCTTGAGGAAGCCGACGGGCGCCGAGGTGACCGGCGCCTGCGGCACCACCTTTTTGACCGGCAGGATGATGACCTTGCCATCCGCCCCGATATCAAAGGCCACATCGAAATTCACCGCCCCCGTGGTCAGGAGCTGAGGGCGCACCAGCGATTCCGTCGAAAATTGATAGCCGGCGGGGAGGCTGTTCGAGGAGCCGGTCATCGCGTACGCGGTAAACATTCGGCTCACATTCTCCGAAGTCGCCGGCTGCAGCGAGGACGTGGTGTCTCCGCACGCGGCGGCCGAGATCAGCAGCCCGGCGAGGAGCACGCGGGATGACAGGGCGCGCACGCCGTGCCCGAAGGATGAAACACCAGCGAATCGTGACAACGCGGAATTCTCCGTGAGAAAGCGACCTTTGAGGTTACCGCTCAACTCGTGTCCGGGCAAGCGCTTCCGCTGCTTGACTTCACTCTGGGGCTGGCACACCGTTCCCCCATGGTCACCCTTCGGGAATTCGTGCAGGCGCTCCGTCGCCAGTCTGGTGTGGAAGCCGCCGTCGTCGTCGGCCGCGACGGCCTCCTTATTGACAGCGCGGCAGACACCGCCGTCCATACCGACAGCCTGGCGGCCCGAGTCCCCGCGCTGGTCGCGGCGGCGGTGGCGACCGGGGCACCAGCGGGCCGTGGCGGGCTGTCCATGGCCGTCCTCGAGTACGAACGCGGCTCGGCGATCGTGAGCCAGATGTCCCCCGATGTCTGGCTGCTGGTGCTGGTCCATCCCCAAGGGCCCCTTGCCACGTTGCTGCAGGATCTCCGGCGCTATCGGCATCAGATTACGGCGCTGGCCTGACCGGTCGCCGTTTCTCCTCTCTGCCTGACTCTATGACTTTGTGGACCGTTGTCCTCGCCGGGGGCGTGGGCTCGCGATTCTGGCCACTCTCGACGCCCGATCGTCCCAAGCAGCTGCTCCCGCTCGTCGGGTCGGAGCCGATGCTGCTGGAGACGCTGCAGCGGCTCGAGCCATTGGCGCCGCTGGAACGGACCTTGGTGCTCACCAACGCGTCGCTTCGCGAGGCCGTCCTCGCGATGACCCCGGGGCTGCCGCCGGAGAATGTGATCGCCGAGCCGCGCCCAGCGGGGACCTGCGCGGCCCTCGCGTGGGCCGCCCGGGTGGTGGCCGAGCGTGATGGGCCGGAGGCGGTCATGGTGTGTGTGCACGCCGACTGGGCGATCGCTGAAGTCGAGGAATTCCAGCGCACGCTCGCGGAGGCCGCGGCTGTGGCGTCGCGCGAGCAGGCGCTGGTGACCGTTGGCATTGTCCCCACCCGACCCGATCCGGGCTTTGGCTACATCCAAGTCGGCGCGCCGCTGCACGGGGCGGTGCATCAAGTGCTGCGCTTCGTGGAGAAGCCGGACCGCACGCGAGCGGCCGCCATGGTCGCCGAGGGGTATCTGTGGAATTCCGGGATTTTCGCTTGGCGGGTGGGTGACTTGCTCGACGAAATCCGCGCCCACACGCCGGAGGTTCACCCTGCTCTGGAGGCGGCCGACGGCGATCTCGGGACCTTCTTCGCCACGGTGCAGTCGGTAGCGATTGACGTGGGGGTGTTGGAGCGGAGTGACCGGGTCCTGGTGCTGCCGGGGCGCTTTGGGTGGGACGACGTCGGGACCTGGGCGGCCCTCCATCGCGTCCGTGCGCACGATGCCCACGGCAATGCCACGCACGGGCAGACCTTCCTGCTGCAGGCGGAAGGGAATGTCGTGCACGCCGAAGACAACGCCGTGGTCCTCTATGGCGTTTCGGATCTGGTGGTGGTGGTCCGTAACGGCTTGGTCATGGTGACCACGCGGGATAAGGCCGCCGATCTCAAGACGCTGCTCGACGCGTTGCCGCTGGAGCTGCGCGGTCCATGATCGTGGTGTACGATGACGCGCAGGCGCGACGCTTCGAACCGTTCGCGACCACGCGCCCGATCAGTGAGCTCCGGGCTGGGGCACTGCTAGGCCGTGAGCGCTGGCAGCTCGTGCTCGATGCCACGGCCACGGGTTTTGTCAGTGCGCCGCATCTGCATGGCTTCGAGGAGTTCGCTGCACCACGCGCCGTCGACACGGTCATCCCGGCCGAATGCTGGCTCGTGAACAGCCGTGCCCTGCCTTCGCTGGCCCCGCACGATCTGGCCGCCCCCGTGCGCATTATCCGGGTGAACGGCGAGATCGCGGCCGTCCGGTTGCCGGACGCTCTGCCGGTGCGGGCGCTCGCTGACGGTACCGTGGCCTTGGCGACGCTCGCACCGACAGATGGTGCGACTCTCTCGCTTTCGGGCCGGTGGCTGGACGCCCCGTGGGATATCCTGCGGGATCTGACCGCACAGCTCGCTGACGATCTGCCCTGGCTCGCGGAGCGGTGGGGTGTCCCGCGGTTGCTCCCGGCGGATAGCCCGCAGCGCGCGGATGTGATGGGTACAGCGCCTGTCTGGTGCGCGGACGATGTGGTGATTGAACCGTATGTGGTCTGTGACACGAGCGGCGGCCCGATTTTCCTCGACCGCGGGGTGCGCGTGCAGGCCTTCACCCGGCTTGCTGGCCCCTGCTACGTGGGTCCGGAGAGCGTGATCCTCGGCGGGCGCATCGCGGCCGCGTCGATCGGCGAGCAGTGCCGCGTACACGGCGAACTCTCCATGTCGGTGCTCCTCGGCCATGCGAACAAGGGACACGATGGTTTTGTCGGCCACTCCGTGCTGGGGCGGTGGGTGAACCTTGGGGCGGGCACCATCACCAGCAACCTCAAAAACACGTACGGCTTGGTGACCATGTGGCAGCCGGGGGGGATGGTGGCCACTGGGCTGCAATTCGCCGGCACGCTGCTGGGCGATCATGTGAAGACCGGGATTGGGCTGCGACTCCCCACCGGGGCTGTGGTGGGTGCCGGGGCCTGTGTGATGGACCAGATGCCGCCGAAAGTCGTCGCGCCCTTCGCGTGGGGGACCAGCGCGCCGTATGGCCAGTTTGCGCGTGACAAGTTCCTGGAGACGGCGGCGCGGATGATGGCGCGTCGGCAGGTTACGCTCACCCCAGAACAGCGATCTCACCTGCGGGCGGTGCACCAGTACGTGGCCGATGCCGAGCCGTGGCCCACTGGCTCATCGTCCGAGTAGGGCGTCAGCGGAACGCGCCCTCTCGCACAGGGCGTTACGGTGGACGGTGCGGATAGGCTCCAAAGACACCGGGGGCGCCACGTGAACGTGGCGCCCCCGGCGCGTTTCCAACGGTCGAGCGGCTTAGTACATGCCGCCCATGCCGCCGGGGCCACCCGGGCCACCGGCCGCCGGCGCCGCCGGCTCCTTCTTCTCCACGATCAGCGCTTCGGTCGTGAGGAGGAGGCCCGCGATGGACGCCGCGTTCTGCAGCGCCGTGCGCGTCACCTTCGTCGGGTCAATGACGCCGGCCTGCACGAGGTCTTCGTACGTGTCGGTCAGCGCATTGTAGCCGAAGCTGGTTTCCTTCGCCGTGCGGATCTTTTCGACGACGATGGAGCCTTCACCACCCGCGTTCTGGACGATCATGCGGAGCGGCTCTTCGATCGCGCGACGCACGATGTCGACGCCGATCTGCTCATCGCGCTCCGCAACCTTCACGCCCGCGAGGGCATGCTGCGCGCGGATCAGGGCGACACCGCCGCCCGGGACGATGCCTTCCTCGACGGCGGCACGCGTGGCGTGCAGCGCATCTTCGACGCGGGCCTTCTTTTCCTTCATTTCCGCTTCCGTCGCGGCGCCGACATTGATGACGGCCACGCCACCGGCGAGCTTCGCGAGACGCTCCTGGAGCTTTTCGCGATCGTAATCGGAGGTGCTCTTCTCGATCGCCGAGCGGATTTCCTTCACACGGCCTTCGATGTCCTTCGCTTCACCGGCGCCATCGATGATCGTCGTGTTGTCCTTGTCGATCACGATGCGCTTGGCCGAGCCGAGATCCGTGAGGACCGCGTTCTCGAGCTTGAAGCCCACTTCGTCGGAGACGACCTGGCCCTTCGTGAGCGTCGCGATGTCCTGCAGCATCGCCTTGCGGCGATCGCCGAAGCCCGGCGCCTTGACGGCGCAGATGCGGAGCGTGCCACGGAGCTTGTTCACGACGAGCGTCGCGAGGGCTTCGCCTTCCACGTCTTCGGCGATGATGAGCAGGGGCTTGCCGAGCTGCGCGACCTTTTCGAGGACCGGGAGGAGGTCCTTCATGGCCGAGATCTTCTTGTCGTGGATCAGGATGAGGGCGTTCTCGAGGACCGCCTCCATCTTTTCCGGATCCGTGACGAAGTACGGCGAGAGGTAGCCGCGGTCAAACTGCATGCCGTCGACCGTTTCCAGCGTCGTCTCGAGGCCCTTGGCCTCTTCCACGGTGATCACGCCGTCCTTGCCGACCTTCTCCATCGCTTCCGCGATGAGGTTGCCGATCTCGGG
>JBEIUK010000055.1:0-14319 GCA_040374415.1 Gemmatimonadaceae bacterium
ACCAACGGTCCGCGATCGGCATCACCGGCCCGGGTGGCAATGAAGCCGACGACTTGCAGCGCCGGAGAAAATCCACTGAATGGCGGCATGGGCTCAGTGCCTGCCCGGAGTGGACCCGGGGATGAGGACGCGCGTCGCTTGGCGCATGAGCACCCGGCGACCGCAGAGTTGATGGACCAGCACGTCGACGTCGCTGAGCGGGAGCCCCAGCGCCTGCGCCATCTCAGCGTTGTTCACCGGACCGGCATCGCGGACATACTCCCACACCAAGCGCTCCTCATCGGTGACGGCGCCAAAGAGTTCGGCGTGCCCATCGTACCATGCCACAAGGGCGAGGGCATGGCGCTCCAGCACCGCTTCCACCGGATCCAGATGTCCCTCATGAATGCCCCGAAAGAGGACATACCCGTCGGGGCCGTCCGGATGGGCGTAGCGCAACAGGAGCTTCGCCACGATTTCATCCGCGCAGGAGAAATCGAGCAGCATGACCTGGGAGAAATCGATGGTGGTGACGGCGGGCGCCCCGATCTCGGCGACCTGCTGTTCGATGGCCGTCCGCACCGCCGCGCCCGTCGGTCGCGTCACCAGATTCGAATACAGATCGCAGACCGTGCCGCGCAGCACCGAGCTCACATCGATGTGATGCGTCGGGTGTGCCATCATCGGGCCCCGCCGGGTCCACCTGTGCGACTGCGCGGCCGCGGGACGGCGCTGCTGGCCCGTGGCGTGGGCTCGCCAATGTGTTCCGGGATGGTGATCTGCACCTGCGCCCCCGGGAACGGCGCCAGCGCCTCCGTCATCGGCACATCGTCGTCCCACTCTGGGACGAGCGCGATGCGCGCGGTGCCACTGCGGACACTGAGCTTGGCCTTCCAGCGGCCAATGAACCGACGGATCCCCGCGAGCCCCTGCCCACGGCCGGCGTCACCATGCCGAAAGCGACTTACGGCACGCATGACGGCTTCATCGAGCGCCATCGCGTCGCCCCACCGGTCGCTGCGCCGATGATTGGGGGCACTCTCCAACGAGCGCCGGAAGCCGATGCCGGCGTCGCAGACGGCAATGACGACCACCCGACGGCCAAGACGCCGCTGGTAGTTGTACGTCTGCACCGCGACCCAGCCACCCTGTCCGGCATGCTCGACGATGTTCTGACAGGCTTCGCTGAGCGTCATGCCAAAGGCGCCGGTGATCGCCGTGTCGAGGCCGAGCTGGCCATGCAAAATCTCAGCGGCTTTTTGCTGAATGCGCCCCACGACCCCGTGCACATCATCGCTTTGCACGATGGGCGTGATCTCAAGCAGCACGTCCGACCCATGCGTGTCACGCGCCCGCGGCACCGTGCCGTGGAGGTCGAACAGCTCATCGGCGTGCCGGAAGAACGCGGTGCGCGACCAATAGGAGCAGGTCTCCGGGGCCTCGGGGACGGCGAAGGCCATGCGCTCGCTGCGCGACTGGGCGAGGCAGAGCAGGCCCGTCAATCCATACGGCGACGCCCAGCGGACGTGACGGGCATCCACGAGGATCTTCTGCCCGTCCGGGATCGGCGCGATCTGCTCGAGGACCTGTTCGAAGGTCTGTTCGTCAAGCGACGGCGGCACGCTGATCACGGTGGTCACGACGTGCTGAGCTCTCCCCGGAGGTGATACGCGAGTCCCGATGCCCCACGATGCTCCACATTGCGGGACGCGGCGCGATTCGCCGCGCGAATCGCCTCTGGCAAGTTATCACCCACGAGCAGCCGGGAGAAATAGGTCGCCCCCCACACATCACCACAACCGGTGGGATCGCCGGGGCCATCCACACGCGGGGGCACCGCCGGGATCAGCGCCGTGGTCACCGGACCGAACGCCCCCTGTCCGCCGCGTGGCGATGTGGACAGTGATGATGTGTGACCTTTGCGACGGGGGATGTCGTTGAGTGCCGTAATCCCCGGGGCCGCGACGTAGACGGCCCCATGCTTGCCCATGGTCACGGCCAGGCAGGACACCCCTGCCGCCATGGCCGTCGCGGCGAGCGCCATGGGATCGGGGGCCATCATCTGGAGCTCGTCTTCGTTGACCTGGAGCAAGTCAAAACAGCCGCACCAAGCGGCGACGTCCGGGAGCGGCTGCGCCACGCGCAGCCCGTCGGGCTGCACCGCCATCACTTTCATGTGCAGATCGCAGTAGATCGGCCCGGCAAAGTGCGCCCGGACCAACTGCGTGGTGATGAGATCGAGCTCCCAGCCACTGAGGAAGTTGATATACAGCGCATCGAGCCGAGCCGCGTCGAGCACGGGCTTGAGTCCCAGCCACGTCCACCCCGGCACGCCCCCGGAGAGATACTCACTCCGGCGCTCATCATCGTGGTAGCGCAGCTCCACGCGGTTGTTGGGATAGGGCACTTCGATGAGCGCCGTATCCGGTGCGATGTGCTTCAACGTGCGACAATACGCCCGTGCCCGTTCGGCGAGATCCTGTCCCACTTTGATCAGGGGCACAATCTCCCAGTCGTCCGTGAGCGCCGCATCCAAGCCCGACAGCGCATACGTGATCCCGCCCCACTCTTCGACCGGCAGCTGTCGCCGATCGCGGCCGTGAATCACATCCCAGACGAAGGTGCCGATGACGCCAACGCGCCGTCGGCCCGTGGCGGACATCCTCTTAGCCGCGCGCGGCGGCGTCCCGCTGCGCGATAAACGTCGCGACCGCGCCCACCACGCCCGCCGTCCCCGGCAACGTCCCCGGCACAATGCGGCAGGCGTCCACCGCAAACTTGAAGGCGCGGCGCCGCACTTCGGTGCGCAGTGGCGCGAACAGTGCGTCCCCGGCCTGCGTCACGCCACCGGCGATCACCACGACATCCGGATTGAAGATGTTCAGCAGGTTGGCGAGCCCCGTGCCCAAGAAGCGCGCGGTGTCGCGCACGACATCCGTGGCAATGGCGTCCCCCTGATTGGCTGCCGCGTACACGGTGGCTGCCGTGATCTTGCTGATGTCGCCATCGACCAGATCCCGCAGCACCGAGACGCCATCGAGCGTCAACGCTTCCCGCGCCCGTTCCGCAATCGCCGTCCCCGAGGCATACGCTTCGAGGCAGCCGTAGTTGCCACACCCGCAACGACGCCCCGTCTGATCGATGGTGGTATGCCCGATTTCACCGGCCACGTCGCTCGAGCCATGGTACGGACGCCCATCGAGAATGAGGCCGCCGCCAATGCCGGTGCCGATCGTCACGCCGATCACGTTGCGACCGCCCTTCGCCGCCCCAATCCACCATTCCCCGTACGTCGCACAATTCGCGTCGTTATCCAGCGCCGCGGGCAGCCCCGTCAACGCCGTCATGCGATCCCGCAACGGCACGTTATGCCACCCGAGATTGGGCGCGACCAGCACGACACCAGCCGCGCGATCCAGCGGACCCGGTGCGCCGATGCCCACCCCTTCGAAGGCGGCGCGATCGACGCCCGTCTCGCGCATCGTGGTCTCGACGGTCTCATTGACCATCCGCGCCATGCGGGCGATGACGGCGTCCGCACCTTCGTGGGCGCGCGTGGGCTCCGAGTGCAATCCATGCTGGCGGGAGCCGTCGGCCGACATCGCACAGACCACGATGTTGGTGCCGCCCAGGTCCACGCCGACGAGAAATCGGGAATGGGGCATCGCGAAAAGATAATGGCGCGGCGTCAGCCGCGGTGAGGGTCGCCCAACGTACCGCTGAGGGACCGGGCCGCCTCGGCGACCAGCTCCGGGGTCAGGTCGCGCATGCACTGCCAATGCCCCTTCGGACACTGACGGCCGCCATGGGCGCCACAGGGGCGGCATGGAAGCCCCGGACGCTCCAGCACCGTCTGCGACGCCGCCAACGGCCCAAAGCCAAAGGCTGGCAGCGTCGGGCCGAAGAGCGCCACCGTCGGGGTATTCATCGCCGACGCCAAGTGGAGTGGCGCGGAATCATTGGTCACGAGCACGGCGCAGCGGGCCAAGAGCGCCGCCGACGCGAGCAGCGTCAGCCGGCCTGTCGCATCAACCACCGGCGCATCGCCGCGTTCTGCCACCTTGTCCGCGACCGCTTCCGCGATCGCGGCCGCGAGCGGTGCATCGTCGCGCCCGCCAAGCACCACGAAGCGGGGTGGGGGGCCTTCGGACAACGGCAGTCGCGCGAGCAGCGCCGCCGCCAGCGCGGGATAGCTGGGCCACCGCTTGGTGGCCCACACACTCCCCGGTGCCAGCGCGATCAGACGGTCCTGCGCAGAGACACCAGCCTCGTGCAGCAGGGTGTCCACCTGTGTCTGCTCCGATGCCCCGGGATACAGCGACGGACGCAGGACGGGCGGCACCTCGGGCATCCCCGGGGGTGAGGCCAGCTGCCAGAGCCGCTGTGCATGATGCAGGCGGCGATCAAACGGCAGCTGCCGCGTGTACAGCCACCGCCCCGGTGAGCTGGCAAAGCCCACGCGCTCGGGGATCCCCGCGAGCCAGGCGATCGCCGCAGTACGCACGGAGCCCTGCGCGAGGAACGCGGTGCGCGCCCCGGTGGCCCGGAGCGCCTGTGCCACGCGTCGCAGACCGCGCCATCCGCGATCGGCCCCGCGTTTGTCAAACACAATCACACTAGCCACCGCTGGATGCTGCGCGAGCAACGCCGCATTGGCCGGCGTCGCCACGACATGGACGGGCCCCTCCTGGGCCAGCCGCTCGAGGAGCGGCGTGGTCAGGATCATGTCGCCTAAGAAGGCGGTTTGGAGGACGGCGTACATGTCGTGCGGGGCAGGTCAGTCGACCTGGAGGACCGCCAGGAAGGCTTCCTGCGGAATCTCCACGCTTCCCACCTGCTTCATGCGCTTTTTGCCTTCTTTCTGCTTCTCGAGCAGCTTGCGCTTCCGCGAGATGTCGCCGCCGTAGCACTTCGCCAAGACGTCCTTCCGCAACGGCTTCACGGTCTCGCGCGCAATGACCTTCTGTCCGATGGTCGCCTGAATCGCGACTTCAAACAGCTGCCGCGGAATCAGCTCTTTCAGCTTCTCGGCGACCTTTCGGCCCCATTCGTACGCCTTGTCCTTGTGGACGATCACGGAGAACGCGTCGATGGCGTCCCCGTTGATCAGCATGTCGAGCCGCACCAGATCGCTCACGCGATACTCGAGCATCTCGTAATCCAGCGACGCGTACCCGCGGCTCACCGTCTTCATCTTGTCGAAGAAGTCGAGAATGATTTCGCCGAGGGGGAACTCCCAGTCGAACTCCACGCGGGCGGTGTCGAGGTACCGCATGTTCTTGTACGTGCCGCGCCGCTCGGTGCCGAGGGTCATGATCGGCCCGATGTATTCCGTCGGGCACATGATGCGCGCCTTCACGTACGGCTCTTCCACCTCATCGATCACGACCGCCGGCGGCATCAGGGCCGGGTTCTCCACGATCAGCGTCGTGCCGTCGGTCTTGTGCACGTGGTATTCCACGCTCGGGACCGTCGTGACCAGATCGAGATCGTATTCGCGCTCGAGGCGCTCCTGCACGATCTCCATGTGCAACAGCCCCAAAAACCCGCAGCGGAAGCCGAAACCCAGCGCCGTGGAGGTTTCCGGTTCGTACTGCAGGGAGGCGTCATTAAGCTTCATCTTTTCGAGCGCATCGCGCAGCGTTTCGTACTGCGTGGTGTCCGTCGGATAAATGCCCGCGAACACGAAGCTCCGCACCTCCTGATAGCCCGGCAGCGCCTCGGCGGCCCGGTTCTCACTGTCAAAAATCGTATCGCCCGCGCGGGTCTCCCGCACGGAGCGGACCGAGGCGAGCACATAGCCCACTTCGCCGGCGCGGAGCACCTCGGTGGGCACCTGCCGCAGCTGGAGATAGCCGACTTCCGCCACTTCGTAGACGTTGTCGGACGCTCCGAAGGTGATCTTCATCCCTTTGCGGAGCTCGCCGTCCACGACCCGGACACTCGGAATGGCCCCGCGGTACTTGTCGTAATACGAATCGAAGATCAGCGCGCGCAACGGGCCACCAGGGTTCCCGGACGGCGGCGGCACGCGACGGACGATCTCCTCCAGGAGCTCCGGGACACCGGTGCCTTCCTTGCCGCTCACCTGCAGGACGTCCTCCGGGGCACAGCCGAGGAGATCCACGACCTCCTGCCGCCGGCGCTCCGGTTCCGCGCCCGGGAGGTCGATCTTGTTGAGGACCGGGATGATCTCCAGTCCCGCATCCATGGCGAGGAACAGGTTGGACAGTGTCTGCGCCTGAATCCCCTGCGACGCGTCAACGACCAGGATGGCGCCTTCGCAGGCGGCCAGCGACCGGGAGACTTCGTACGTGAAGTCCACGTGACCAGGCGTGTCAATGAGGTTCAGCTCGTAGCTGTTGCCATCACCGGCCTGGTAGCTCATGCGGACCGCATTGAGCTTGATCGTGATCCCACGTTCCCGCTCGAGGTCGAGGGTATCGAGGACCTGCGCCTTCATTTCGCGCTTTTGCAGCGTGCCAGTGCACTCGATCAGGCGGTCCGCGAGGGTGGACTTGCCGTGGTCGATGTGCGCGACGATGCAGAAGTTGCGGATTGAGCTGAGATGCAACGGAGGACCGGGCTGAATACGGAAGCGATCAGGAGCTAGCCCCGAAATATAGCCGGATCGGCTCCCCGGTAGTCGGGAGCGCCTCATTGTGCCACCTTTACGGGATGTCCGCCCCACGCGCTGATCAACTGGATCCCGCCGTCCTCGCCGACCTCGGCCACCTGGAACTGGTGGCGCGGTGGATTGTCGACGGCTTTATCACCGGGCTCCACCGGTCACCGCGGAAGGGGTATTCCGTGGAGTTCGCCGAGCATCGGCCTTATCAGCCGGGTGACGATCTGCGCTACCTCGACTGGCGCATTGCCGGGCGCGCCGACCGCTGGGTGGTCAAGCAGTTTGAGGAGGAGACGAACGCCCGCGCCATGCTGGTGCTCGATGTGAGCCGCTCCATGCAGTGGACGGGGGATGCCGCCCGCCTCACCAAGCTGGCCTACGCCGAACGGCTGGGCGCCGCGATTGCGCTGCTGCTGTTACGGCAGCGCGATGCGATTGGATTGGTGCGCTTCGATGCCGGGCTGCGGACGGTGATTCCGCCGCGGGCGCAGCGGACGCAGTGGCGTCGACTGGTGGCCGGTTTCACGGAGCCCGGCGGCGGTGAGGCCTCAGATGTGGCCACGGCCATGCTGCAGGCCGGCCAGTTGGTGCGCCGCCCCGGCTTCGTGGTGCTGCTCTCGGATTTACTTGTCGATCCGACGCCGGTCGCGGACGCCGCCCGGACGCTACGCGCCCGCGGCCACGAGGTGCTCGTCGTGCAGGTGATGGACCCCTTGGAACGGGATTTCCCCGAGGCGGGCGAGGCACTGTATCGGGATCCCGAGTCACTGCGTGATGTCCCTGCGGCGGCCGCTGACGTGCGCGGCAGCTATCAGGCCACCGTCCGCGAAGCGCTCGCCGAATGGCGCAGTGTCCTGGGACGGGCGGGCGCCCGGTATGCGTTGGCGATGACCGATGAACCCTTTGGCCGACCCATGCGGCACCTGCTGGGCACCAATGGACGTGGAGCGCTGATTTGATGGCCATAGGGCAGTTGCCCGCCCACCGCCGGCGGCGCTGATGGCGTTTCTCGCCCCCGCCTTTCTCGCACTGGCCGCCCTCGCAGGCGTGCCGCTGCTGGTGCACCTCCTCCGACGCAAGGTGGTACGCACGGTGGAGTTCCCCGCGGTGCGGTATCTCACGCGGATGGAGCAGGAGCACAGTCGCGAACGGAAGGTGCGGCATCGTCTGCTGCTTTTCCTGCGGATGCTCGCGGTGCTGGCCCTGACGCTCGCGCTGGCGCGTCCGCTCGCCCGGTTTGGGGGGGTGGGGCATGCGCCGGTGGCGCTCGCCATTGTGCTCGATAACTCCATGAGCACTGGCGCCGTGCGCGATGGACATGCGGTGCTCTCCGAGCTCCGCGCCGACGTGCGCGGCCTGCTGGGATCGCTCACCGCCGCCGATCGCGCGTGGGTGGTGACCGCTGACGGGCGCATTATTGGCGGCGCGCTGGAATCGGTGCAGGAGGCGGTGGGTTCGATTGCGCCGTTGGGTGGGCGCGGCGATTTGACGGCCGCCACGCGCCGGGCGCTGCTGTTGGTGCAGGGGGGCGCGCCCCGGGCGCCGGTGGTGGCTGTGGTCACCGATGGCCAGCAGATCGCCTGGTCTGGGACACCCAGCGATTCCGCAGCAGCGCCTGTGGTGGATGCCGGCAAGACACCCGTGCGGTTACTCGTGCACGGCGGTCGCCCGGTGCGAAACGCCTCGGTACTCTCGGCGCAGGCCGCGCCCCTTCACTGGACGCCGTCCGGGGAGGTGGTGTTCACGGTGGCCGCGCGCGACTCCGCGCCCTGGCGCATCACCCTCGATGGGCGCACGGTGGCTCGCGGTGTGGCGCGCCCGGACAGTTCGGGGGCCCCGGTAACGATCCATCAGCGCCTCGCCAGCACGGCCGTCGGGTGGGTGCGTGGCAGTGTGGAACTCGATGCCGATGAACTGCGCGGCGACGACAGTCGGGCCTTCGCCGTGCGCGTGGCCCCGCCGCCGACGGTGCGGCTGGTCGCGGCCTCCGGTCCGTTCCTGACGGCGGCACTCACCACATTGATCGAGGAGCATCGCCTGCTCCGGGTTGGCGCCACCGATGCGGAATCGGTGCGTGCCCGCGGGGCGGGGAGCGGTCCCACGGTTCCTGTGACGGTGGCCGCCGCCAATGCGCCCGGCGTCTCTGGCCCCGTGTTCCTGACCGGGCCCTCGGATCCGGTGCAGGTTGGCGAGGCCAATCGGACCCTCGCTCGGCTGGGGATTCCATGGCGTTTCGGTGCGGTCACCCGTGACCCCGTGCAGACACGCGGTCGCGACGGCCTGGACGGCGTCGCCGTCCGTTTGCGCTACCCGCTGCAGTGGTCCCCAGGTGTGGGCCCGGCGGCGGCGCAACTTCGGACCGATACGATAGCCACCGCCGCGGGACAGCCGTGGGCGGTGGCGGGTGCGGTCGCCGGGACGGGCTATGTCCTCGTCGCCTCCCCTTTCGATCCGGACGCGACGGACCTGCCGATTCGCGCCGCCTTTGTGCCGTGGCTGCTCGATGCGCTTGCGCGACGCCTCGGCGACGATGGCCAGATCCTGACCGCAACGTCGGGGAGCACGCTCGACGATCGACGGATCGGCGCGGCCTCCGCGCTCGAGCGTCCTGATGGGTCGACGATGCCGGTCACCGGCGACCGCCTGACGCTCCCGGCGGACGGGGGCGTCTATTTCCTCCGGCAGGGGCCAAACCGTGTGGGGGCGCTTGTGGTGAATGCCGACGCCGCCGAATCGGATTTGCGCGTGGAGTCGGCGGCCGCGATCGGGAGCGCCTTCCGGGCGCGGGTGGCCGGACGGGCGGTGGCGGTCGATACGGCGTCGGCGGTGTGGCGTCGGCAGGTACTGGATCAGGCCGCCGGCCAGTCGCTGGTCTGGCCGCTGCTGTTAATTGCGCTGGTGGCGGTGTTGGCCGAGGCCTGGGTCTCCCGGGTCACGCGCAGCCGCGTGTCTGATGCGACGGACTAACGAGCCCCATGGGACTGCCCCGACTTCTTGATGCGCTGGCGGCGCAAGGCGCCTTCGCGCGCCTGCTGAAAGCGCTCCCCGGTGCCGGCGATTCGCTGCGCATTGGTGGCCTCGCGGGGAGTAGCGATGCCGTGGTGGTCGCGGCGTTGGCGCGGGCCGTGCCGCAGCGGTTGGTGGTGGTGATCACCGATCAGGTGGGCGATGCCGAGCGGTGGTTGGCCGACTTGCAGGCCCTAGTCGATGAGATTCCGGTGGCGTACTACCCGCCGCGCGATGGCTTCGGCGAAGTGGAGCCCCATGCCGAGGTGGCCGGCGAGCGGGTGGAGACGCTGGAGCAGCTGGGGCGCAGCGGTGTGCGGGTGTTGCTCACGACGGCGCGCGCGGTGCTCGAGCGGACCGCGCTGCCGCGCGCGTTGGCTGGGGCCCGGCTGGAGATCCGGAAGGGGGATGTGCGCCGGCTGTCGGAGTTGGCGGCGCATCTGGAGTCGATCGGCTTTGAGCGGGTGCCAATGGTGGAGGATGTGGCGCAGTTCTCGGTGCGCGGCGGCATCTTCGACATCTACTCGTTCGGTATGGCGGAGCCGGTGCGTCTCGAGTTCTGGGGCGATGACATTGTGGAGCTCCGCCACTTCGATCTCAATTCGCAGCGGAGTACGCGGGAGGCGGAGCTTGCGCTGGTGCTCCCCGTGGATGGCCACGTGCAGGCGGGTGCCGCCTCCGATGAGCGGATTTCCATTGCGGAACTGTGGCCCCCCGATGCACTGGTGGTGATGCCGTCGGGCAGCTCGGTGCTGCCGGAGCTGGTGCGGACCTGGGATGAGGCGGCGCATCACATTGATGTGGCGCGGCGGCGTGGGGAAGTGCTGGCTGCTCGGGACTCCCTCTTTGTGGCCCCACCGCAGATGGCCTCGCGGTTGGCGCGCTTCGGCACGGTCCGAGTTGCGCCGGCGCCGCAGCGTGCGGTCAGCACGAATGCGGCCGATCTGGCGCCCACGGGCCCCGAACCGGACATCGTCTTTTCGACGCGTCCCCCCGAGAGCATCTCGCGGGATCTGCGGGTGTTGCGGCGGTTGCAGCGGGATGGACTGCCCACGGTCATTCTGTGCGACAATGCCGGGCAGGCGGAACGGCTCGATGAGCTTCTCTCGGAGGAGGGGCCGCTCGCGGCCGCGCTGACCATTGGCGTGCTCGGTGGTGGCTTTGTGGTGCCCGGGGTCGTGCGGGTGCTCACCGATCATGAAATTTTCCGGCGGGATCGGCGACTGCGGCGTGTCCGCAAGTATTCCACCGGCGCCGTGCTCGATACGATCGGCGCGCTCACGCCGGGTGACTATGTCGTGCACTTGGAGCACGGCATCGGCATTTACCGCGGCATTGAGAAGATCTTTGTCCGCGAGAGCACGATTGAAGCCGCGGTCATTGAATACGAGGGCGGCGATCGGCTCAACGTGCCGCTGTATCGAATCGATCAGATCGAGCGCTACCGCAGTGCGTCGGATGTCTCCAGCGATGCGCCGCCGCCGCGACTTCACAAGCTCGGGGGGAATCGCTGGAAGCAGCAGCGCGAGAAGACGCGCATGGCGATTCTCGAGATGACCCAGGAGCTGCTCGATCTCTACGCTCGGCGGAAGGTGACCACGCGCCCGTCGCATGGGTCGGATGGTCCGTGGCAGCGGCAGCTGGAGAGTTCGTTCCTGTTTGAGGACACCCCCGATCAGCGGAAGGCGACCGAGGACGTCAAGCGCGATCTTGAAGGGGAGCGGCCCATGGATCGCCTCTTGGTGGGAGACGTGGGGTACGGCAAGACGGAAATCGCCATTCGCGCCGCCTTCAAAGCGGTGCAGGGGGGGCGGCAGGTCGCCGTGCTGGTGCCGACGACCATTCTGGCGGAGCAGCATGCGCGGAGCTTTGGGGATCGCCTCGCCGATTTTCCCGTGCGTATTGAGGTGATGAGTCGGTTCCAGACCGCCAAGGAACAGGCCGCGGTGGTGGCGAAGCTCGCGACGCAGCAGATCGACATTGTCATTGGCACGCACCGGCTGCTCAGCCCCGACGTCCAGTTCGGCAACCTCGGCCTCATCATCGTGGACGAGGAGCACCGGTTCGGTGTGAAGCACAAGGAACGGCTCAAGCAGCTCAAGCTGGAGACCGACGTCCTGACGTTGACGGCGACACCGATCCCCCGCACCCTGCATCAGTCGCTGGCCGGGTTGCGGGATCTGACGCTGATGCAGACGCCGCCGCGGGACCGCTCGCCGGTGCTCACCTTCGTGGAGCCCTTCGATGACGCGCTGATTGAAGAGGCGGTGGGTCGCGAGCTGGACCGGGGCGGGCAGGTCTTCTTTGTGCACAATCGCATTGAGACCATTCAGGGGATCGCGGATCATCTGCAGCGGCTGATCCCCCGGGCCCGGGTCGCGGTGGGGCATGGGCAGATGAAGGAGCGGGAGCTGGAGACGGTGATGCGGCAGTTCGTGGAGGGGGAGCTCGACATCCTCGTCTCGACCCTGATCGTCGAAAGCGGCCTCGACGTCCCCAACGCGAATACGATGTTCGTGAACCGGGCGGACCATCTGGGCCTCGCCCAGCTCTACCAGCTGCGTGGGCGGGTGGGGCGGTCGCACCGCCGGGCCTACTGCTACCTATTGGTGCCCGACCGGATTGATGAGGACGCCGAGCGCCGTCTGGCCGTGCTGGAGCACCATACGGAGCTCGGGGCGGGGTATCGGGTGGCGCTCAAGGATCTGGAGCTGCGCGGGGCCGGCAATCTGCTGGGTCCGGAGCAGTCGGGGTTCGTCCATTCGGTCGGTTTCGATCTCTATCTGCGGCTGCTCGACGAAACGGTCCGCCAGCTGTCCGACGGGGACGGCGCGAAGCCGTGGGTGCCGGCCGACGTCTCCCTCGACTTCCCGGCGTACCTCCCGGACGACTATATCGTGTCGCAGGACGCCAAGCTGGATGTGTACCGCCGGCTCACGGCGCTTCGGAGCCCTGGGGAGATCGAGCAGCTCCAGGCGGAGGTCCGGGACCGGTTTGGCCCCCTGCCGTCGGCCGCCCAGGCGCTCTTTGGCAGCGCCCTGCTGCGGGTCTTGGGGGCGGCGCTGGGGGTGGACGGGGTCCTTGTGCGCGCGTCTGAGGCCCGTATTAGTTTCCGGGCTGATGCGCTTCCGCGCCTCAAAGGGTTGTCGGTGGCATTCCATGATGTCCAGTTTCAAGTGGATGTCCGCCGTACCCAGCCGCTCGCGCTCAAGCTGACGCGGCTTGGTGGCGCGGAAATGCTCGATGGTTTGGTGCGCGCGTTGCGTGCGCTGGCCCCCTGATGCTGTCTCCGGTGTGCCGTCGGGTTGGTGCGGAGTCTCGCGCCACTGGGGGCATGCGTCTCTCTTCTCTCTCCGGTTCCGGAGTCTGACTCGATGAAAGTGACTCGTTGGCCTGCTCTCGCTGCTGTGGCGTTCGCCGTCGCGTGTGCGGCATCCAATCCCAATGTCGCCGCGAAGGCGGGTGGCGCGGAGCTGACGTCGGCCCGTCTGGCGGACATCCTTGGGAAGTCACAGGCCCCGCTGGAGCGGGACGTGGCGCGTTCGATCGCGGAGCTCTGGGTGAACTACCAGCTCGCCGGCATGGCGGCGGCGAAGGGCGATTCGCTCTCCGACAAGAAGACCATGGACGATGCGCTCTGGTCGAACACGGAGAATCTGCGCGTCCGGAAGTACTACGAGACGTACAAGAAGACCTGGGACACGGTCACGACCGGCACGGACGAAGAGCGCTTCAATAAGGGCGAAGCGTTGGCGGCCCGTCACATCCTCGTGAAGGTGGAGCCCACGGCGACGCCGGAGCAGAAGGCGGCGGCGCGGAAGAAGGCCGAAGGGATCCGGGCGGAAGCGACGCCGGCCAACTTTGCGGCGCTCGCGGCGAAGAGCGATGAGCCGGGGGCCAAGGAGCGCGGTGGTGACCTTGGGCTGTTCGGCCGAGGGATGATGGTGGCCGAGTTTGAGAAGGCCGTGTTGGCGATGAAGCCGGGCGAGATCTCGCCGGTGGTGGAAACGTCGTTCGGCTTCCACGTGATCTATCGCTCGACCTTCGCTGAGGTGAAGGACAAGTTCACGGCGATGGTCGGGCAGCGGAATGCGGCGATCGCCGACAGCATCTACCTGGCGCGTGCGGAAGCGAATGCCAAGGTGACGCTCGAGAAGGATGCGCCGATCAAGGCCAAGGCGATCGCGCGCAACGTGCTCGGCTTCGCCAAGGACAAGTCGGTGCTGGCGAAGTATCAGGGTGGCGAGCTGACGTCGGCGGAGTTTGCCGACTGGATCGCGGCGTACCCGCCGCAGCAGCAGATCCGTCCGCAGCTCGTGGCCGCACCGGACTCGATGGTCGAGAAGTTCGTGAAGCAGATCGTGCGCAACGAGCTGATGCAGCGTGCCGCGGACAGCGCGAAGGTGACCGTGGACACGAACGAGGTGAACAACCTCTATCTGAACTTCAAGAACGCGGTCATGCAGGCCTGGTCCGGCCTCGGGGTCGATCCGGCGAAGCTCGCCGACAGCGCGAAGGCGGGTGGCGACAAGGGGAAGATCGCGTCGTCGCGCGTTGAAGCGTTCTTCGACAAGCTCGTGAAGAACGAAGTGCCGTATGTCGACGTCCCGTACCCCATGTCGCGGGCGTTGCAGCACAAGTACAAGTTCTCGGTCAGCGACGCCGGCCTGGATAAGGCCGTGGACCTGGCGAAGGCCGTTCGCGCC
>JBEIUK010000206.1:0-5138 GCA_040374415.1 Gemmatimonadaceae bacterium
CCGCCACCAGCACCACATCACTGTTGCGCGGATCGATGATGATGCGATTGATATGCTTGGAGTTCGCGAGCCCCATGAGGGTGAAGCTCTTCCCCCCATTGGTGGACTTATAGATGCCACCACCCCACGAGGTGCTTTGGCGGTTGTTCGATTCGCCAGCGCCGACCCAGACGAGATCGGGGTCCTGCTGCGAGATCGCCACATCGCCGACCGAAATCAGCCCCTGGTCCTGAAAGAGCGGGGTGAAAAGCGCCCCGTTGCTGGTGGTTTTCCACAGGCCACCGTGGGCCGTTCCGACATAAAAAATCGCCGGATTCGCTTCGTAGACGGCGAGGTCACTGACGCGGCCAGACATGGTCGCCGGGCCAATGGACCGGAAATGCAGCCGGTCAAATTCGGTGGCCACGGGGGCCGTTTGCGCATGGAGTGCGGGCGCCGCTGAGAGGGCAGCCAGCAGCGCCACAAGGGCGCGGGGACGGGCGTGAAGCACGAGGTGAGACTCCCGGAGCAAGGACGGGACAAACCGGAGGGGAAACCAACCTGAGTAGTTTGGGGGCCGTTCCGCCCGGACGCAAACAACCAGCACCTCCCGGTCGCCCCCCGGCCCACGGGGCGCTACCTTCGACACCATGACTGTCCGAATATTTGTGACCGGCGGCACCTTCGACAAAGAGTACGACGAGCTCCGCGGGGCGCTGCATTTCCAGCAGACGCACATTGACGAAATGCTCCGGCGGGGGCGCTGCCACCTGAATGTCGCGGTGGAGGTGCTCATGATGCTCGACAGCCTGGAGATGACCGACGAGGACCGAGGCCGGATCGTCGCCGCCTGCCAGCAGTGCCCCGACGACCAGATCGTGATCTCCCACGGAACCGATACGATGGTGGAAACGGCCCGGGCGCTCGCCGGATCCGCCCCGGGCAAAACCATCGTCCTGACCGGCGCCATGGTCCCCTACGCCTTTGGCAGCTCCGACGGGCTCTTCAACCTCGGGAGCGCCCTCTCCTTCGTACAGACGCTCCCACCCGGGGTGTACATCGCCATGAACGGCCGCTGGTTCCCCTGGGACGGCGTCCGGAAGAACCGCAATCGCGGCGTCTTCGAACCAATGCTTCCCGGCACTGCCTCCGCCTGACCTGCAGCCCCCTCCATCCCGTCGACCATGTCGCGTCCACGACTGCTCCCACTGTTCTCGGCCCGATCCCTCCTGCTCGGCAGCGCGTTCGGCGCCCTCGCGGTGACCGGCTCTGCCTGCACCGCCGGAGACCGCCAGGACGCCGCGCAGCCGGCCGCACAGGCGGCCGCCTACGACAGCGCCCCACCCTGGCTGCTCGCCCGGCGCGATCAGGAACAGGCACGCGTCTCGAGCTCGCCCGTGCGTCATGACTTCCAATTCACCGACGCCCTCGCGGCCAGCGGCATCGCCTTCGTCCAGCAGATCGTGGACGACGCCGGCAAGACGTACAAGGCCGTGCATTACGATCATGGCACGGGGCTCTGCGCCGCCGACATCGATGCCGACGGGAAAACAGACCTGTTCTTCGTCTCCCAGCGCGGCCGCAATGCCCTGGTCCGCAACCTCGGCGGCGGCCGGTTTGCCGACATCACCGAGCGCGCCGGGCTCGGGGCCGTTGATCAGATCGGCGTCTCCTGCGCCTTCGGCGACGTCGACAACGACGGGCGCCCGGATCTCTTCCTGACCACGGTCCGGCATGGCAACCACTTGTATCACAACGAGGGGGACGGCCAGTTCCGCGACATCACCGCCAGTGCGGGGCTCGGCTATGTTGGGCACTCGTCCGGGGCCGTCTTCTTCGACTACGATCGCGACGGCCGACTCGATCTCTTTGTCGCCAACGTCGGCCGCTATACCACCAATGACACCGGTGCCGGTGGCTTCTATGTGGGGATGACCGACGCCTTCCAAGGGCATCTGCATCCGGAACGCACGGAAATCAGCCGCCTGTATCGCAATGCCGGCAACGGCCGGTTCACCGACGTAACGCAGCGCACCGGGCTGAACGACACCGGCTGGAGCGGGGACGCCACCGTCATCGACATCGACGAGGACGGATTCCCCGACCTGTATGTGACCAACATGCAGGGGGCCAATCACCTCTGGCACAACGAGGGGGGCGCCCGCTTTCAGGATCGCACGGCCACGTATTTCCCCCGCACCCCCTTTGGCGCCATGGGGATCAAGGCCTTCGACTTCAACGGCGATGGCCGTCTCGATGTCTACGTCACCGACATGCACTCCGACATGATCGACATGATCGATCCGGGGGATTGGGCCGGCAAAGCGCGGAAGACCGACTCGGCGCATGTCATGACGACGATGGTCCCCGATGGCCGGGCCAAGCACATCTTCGGCAACGCGCTCTTCGCGAACCGCGGCGGCAGCACGCCGTTTGCTGAAGTGTCCGACTCGGTCGGGCTGGAGACGTATTGGCCGTGGGGCCCCAGCGTCGATGACGTGAACGCCGATGGCTGGGACGACGTGTTCGTCACCAACGGGATGAACTTTCCGTATCCGTATGCGTCGAACGATCTCTTTCTGAGCGACGCCGGGCGCAGCTTCCTCCCGGCCGCCTTTGCCCTTGGGGTGGAGCCACGCCGTCATGGCGCAACGGAGCAGCTCTGGTTCACCGCCGCCTGTGGACCCACGGGCGCCGACCGGGCGAGCAAGGCCTGCCAACAGTGCAACGGCCCTGAGGCTGCAAAATCTGGCTGCCATGTGGATGCCAATGGCACCGCGACTATGACCGCCACCCGTGGCAGTCGCTCGTCGGTGATCCTCGATATCGATGGCGATGGCGACCTCGATATCGTCACCAACGAATTCAATGCGGCCCCGCAGCTGCTCCTCAGCAATTTGAGCACGACGAAATCGGTGCACTGGCTGTCGCTCACGCTCCGGGGCACACGCTCCAATGCCTCCGCCCTTGGGGCGCGCGTGACGGTGACGCTGCCCAACGGTCGGAAACTCGTGAAAGTGCTCGATGGCCAGTCGGGTTACCTCTCACACAGCGTGCTCCCGCTCTATTTCGGCCTGGGTGATGCCGACGCGGCGACCGGGGCCGAGATCGTGTGGCCGTCGGGTGTGCGCGAGCTGTTAACGGGCCCCTTGAAGGGCGCCATGACCGCCACGGAAGCGAAGCCCTAAATGACGCACGGGGGCGGCTCCACCCGGAACCGCCCCCGTGTCATCGCCCATACGCAGGCGCTTAGCGCAGGATCGCCTGCCAGATCAGCGGCCAGGTACTGTTGGTCTGGGCGCGGTACTGCGGTCGGAA
This sequence comes from Gemmatimonadaceae bacterium, assembly GCA_040374415.1. GTDB lineage: Bacteria > Gemmatimonadota > Gemmatimonadetes > Gemmatimonadales > Gemmatimonadaceae > Gemmatimonas. The sequence continues at coordinate 3,298 of JBEIUK010000206.1, forward strand.
GCCGTAGAGCACCACATGCCCCTGCCCGACCGGCGCATCGACCATCGCCGCCTTGCTGTTGAGACGACCGCCACCGAGCAGCCACCCCGAGAGCAACGGATCGCCGCTCGACGGATAGCGCACCACCGCCGTGGCCTTGGTCGGATCGGTGATCTCGAAAGTCGGGCTGTCTTCAAACCAGACCGCCGGCACCGGCGCCGTGAACGACGCCGCGAGCGGATGGCTCCGATCGATCTCCACGCCAATCAGTGAACCCGGCGCGTAGAACTCGGTGTTCTTCACCCCGGCGAGCACGTTCTTCACGGGGAGGCTAAAGGTCTCCGCCGCGTATTCACTCGCGTCGTTGAAGGCGAGCACCGTGCCGCCGGCCGCCACAAACGCTTTAAGCGCTGTCGCACCCGCCTCGCCCAGCCCACCGCGCAGCGAATCGGGATACTGGTTGCCGAGGCCGCGGCGAATCTGTGCCGCACTCTGGTCGGGCAAAATGATCACATCGAACTTCTCGCGCAGCCCGCCCGCCTTGATCGCGGCATCGTGCAGCGTGGTGAACGGAATGCGATGCGCATCGAAGGTCCATCGCGTCCACCCTTCGTCCATCGAGCCCGTGTAGCTCTGATAGATGCCGATCCGCTTCCGGCTCGTGCCACTCAGCCCCGCGACCGTATAGGTCGGCTCTGCAACGGCGGGGAGCACTGGCCCGAGCGCACCGAGCGGCGTGGTCATCGCCTGCACGTCGACGCCGAAGAGCAAGGGGAGCGTGTGCGCGGTCACATCATACGGGCGCTTCGGCGGGCCACCCGGGTATTCGGCGAGATTCGGATAGCGCTGCCGCTCAAGCAGCGCCTTGGCATACGACCCAAAGGGCTGCTGCGTCGGAACCAGATAGCTGTCCCCAGACGCACTCGCATGGATCTCCACCTGGCCATGTTGCAGCGTCCAGAGCAACCGCTGCAACGCGGTCTGATCCTTCTGGGCCTTCGGAATCACAAAGGCCGTGGGAACGGTCGTCGTCGTCCACGGATGACTCGCGGCCAAAGCGCGGTCAGCAAGGGACGCATAGCTCTCCAGCCACCCCGCCCGGTTTCGCGCCGCCTCCACCATCAGCGCCCACGAGGCACTCGTCTGGTAGTCAACGATGTCCCCGATCCCCCAACGACCACCGGGCCAAATGGAGGCAAAGTTCCAGGTCGCTTCCTTGGCATCGTAGCCACGCCCCGTGCCCAGTTGCGCGAAGGGGAGGTCGATCGGTGAAGCCAATCGCGCACTCGCCGTCTCCGTGAGCAGGCGGGCACCTCGGTGGTTCAGTGAGTACTGGCGCGCCGGCGACCACTGATCATACGCGGCATTCGTCGCGATCCCCGTCTTCCCCTCGGCCGTCATGCGCCACGCCATCGCCATCCCGAGGGCATTCGTGCTCGTCGTCAGCACCGGATCGATGTTCGGCTCGATCGGATCCATGTAGGGCGGAATGAAAATGCGTCCCGCGTTCGCCCCTTGCTGATGGATATCGTTGACAATCTGCGGATCCCACGGCGTGTAGAGCGAGTCCACCGTGTAGCGCGTCTCGGGCAACGAAAACGCGTACCAGTCCCGATTGTTATCGTGCCCGGCATAGTAGTGATAGATCTGCGGCGGCGACGTGCCTTCGGCCGGTGTCCCAATCGTGCTTCGATACCAGTCACCCACGATGTCCACGCCATCGGGATTTTGACTAGGCACCAGCATGATGATCGTATTCGCGAGGACTTCACGCGCCTCTGGCGTCTCGGCCCGTGCGAGCCGATCCCCCAAACGGAACGGCGTGAGGAACCCCCCGACCTCCGTCGAGTGAATGCTCGACG
>JBEIUK010000031.1:0-18329 GCA_040374415.1 Gemmatimonadaceae bacterium
CGTCGTCGTATCAACGCGAAGGCGCCGGCAGGTCTGCCGGCGCCTTTCACGTTGGTGGTGCACCAGAGCGCCTCGCTGGGCCCTGCGCGGCACGGGACCCGGGCGCTCAGCGCGCCCGGCGGTCGCCGGTTGCCGGTTTAGCTCCCGGCGCCCACCAGCTCGCGGGTCGCCGCGCGGACCGGCATCGCCGGCAGCATCGGCTCGTCCTCGGGCACGGGGCCCCAGACAAAGGCGGAGAACCGGGCAATGTGGTCACCGGAGCCACCATCTGCGATCACGATGCCAATGGGCTCGTGCGATTCCTGGGGAACGCGTGTCAGTCTCATGCCCTCCCCCGGTGCATATCTGATGCCACGGCGCGATGCCCGTCGCTATTGGTCAACCTCATGATAGTGAACCACTTAGCAGATGGAGGCTCCGACAGGATTCCGCGCTGTCGCAGAATGACACGTCACAAAGCTGCTTGCTGCGTGTCGTAAAGACACAACAGCGCAGCGCCCGGTTAGGCGACGGCGGCCTGCTTGCGGGCCAGGAACGTCTCCGGCCGACCGGCGGAGCGTTCAATCGAGATGGACCAGCCCCGATAGCGCGTGGTCAGCTCGTCGAGCGCGAGCCCTTCGCTCCCGGCCGCGATCGTCTCCAGGAGATGCACCCCGCCGTCGGCGGTGGCACTCTGCAGCACCTCGATGACGCGTGCCCGTTCAGTGGGCGACAACCGCGCCAGCGCCGCCGGCGAGCAGACCACCGCGTGGAGCTCCACGTCGGGGCGCCACGCGTCCAGATCGCCACAGAGGCTCCGGACCCGCCCGCCAAACCCGGCCGCTTCCGCGGCCTGCAGGACGCGCTCGACCGCGTCCGCCTCGGGCTCCACCGCCGTGACGGCGCAGCCTCGGGCCGCCAGATACATGGCCGGCCCAGCCCCCTGCGCACCCGCCACCAACACATGGCGATCGGCAGAGTCGCGGAGCGCCCGCACCAGCGCGGCATCGGGGTCGATCCCCCAATGTTCCGGCTTCCGGTACTCCTCGAGATCCTTGAGGCGCCGCCGCCGCCAGGTACTGAACGCCGGCAGCCGGAGCCGCCGCGTGATGATCCGGTCTACTTCCTGCCAGACGAGCAGTTCCGTCAATCCGAACTGGTCCCCGGCCTGCAGCGCCTTGACGGCCTCATCCCCGATCTTCAGGAGCGCGCTCCGCGACACCGAGTCCTTGTAGTCCTCGATTTCGCGCTCGATGTAGAGCGAATACTCGTGTTGGAGCGACCGGGGAGACGTGATCGGGGAACCCCGTGTGGAAGATTGTGGATAAGTTACGGCCAGCGCCCGGAACCGCAAGGGCCAATTGTGATCCCGGGTTCCGTAATGCCAAGTGATTCCGCAATTTGCAGCGTGGCTGTCTGACCGCGTGTCACATAGCCGGTGTCAGCTTTGTAGCGCCCAGATCCCCCCGTGACCCCCCGTATGCCAGAACTTCCCGAGGTTGAGGCGGCTGCCGGTCAGCTCCGTCAGGCGGCGCTGGGACGCACGATCCGGGTGGTGGAGCCGCTGCACCCTGCGCTCGCCCGTTCGCTGCCTCCAGTGGCCTGCCAGGGGCTCGCGGGGCGCACCATCGCCGCGGTGGCGCGCCGCGCCAAGATCCAGCTGGTGACCTTCGACGACGGGCAGGTGCTGGAGGTCCACTTCCGGATGACCGGCGACTGGGCCTTCGGCGCGGGGACCGACCCGATCCCCGCCACGGAGCGACTCCGGATCCACTGCACCGACGGCAGCCGGGTCTCCCTGATCGATGCGCGCGCGCTCGCCGTCCTGCGGCTGCACCCGCCCGGCGAGCTCCACCTCCCGCCGCTCGGTCCCGAGCCGCTCACGGAGGCGTTTACGGTCGAGGCCTTCCGGGAGGCGCTGGCCAGCCGCCGGGGACCCATCAAGCCCGTCCTCCTCGATCAACGTGTGGTCGCCGGGGTGGGGAACATCTACGCTGCCGAAGCCCTCTGGCTCGCCCGCATACACCCGTCACGCGTGGCAGCCGCCCTGTCGCGGCCGCGCCTTCTCGCGCTGCGTGATGCCATTCGCGAAGTCCTCGCGACCGCGCCCGTCGGGCGGTATTACGCGACCGCCGAGGCGGTCGGCGCCGAAGACGTACACTGGCGCGTCTACGGGCGAGAGGGAGCGCCCTGCCTGCGGTGTGCGCGGTCCATTCGACGGCTCATGCACGCGGGACGCAGCAGCTACTACTGTCCCGGCTGTCAGCGATAACGCGTTCGCGTCTGGCGCGGCGACCGCCATCCGCTACTGCTACCGCTACCGCTACCGCTACCGCTGACGGTCCGCCAACGCGGCATCGAAGGCCGCGAGTGTGCCAGCCGCCGTCGTCGCCCAGCGAAAGCGCGCGCTCTGCACGCGCCCGGCGTCCGTCATCGTTGCACGCAGTGCGTCATCCTCCAGCACGCGCCGCATCTGCGCGGCCAGCGCCGAGTCGTCGTCCCATGGGAAATACAGCCCCGCATCACCGGCCACCTCCGGCAGGGAGCTCGCGTTCGCGCAGATCACGCGCCCACCCACCGCCATCGCTTCGGCGACCGGCAACCCAAACCCCTCATAGCGTGAGGGAAACACCAGCGCCGTGGCCTCACGATAGAGCGTGGCGAGATCCGCGTCCGCGACGTAGCCGAGATCCAGCAGCCAGGGCTCCCGCGCACTCGCGGTGCGCGGCCCGCACTGCACCAGCGGCACGGTGAGACCGGCGGCGTGTAACGCACGCATCGCCGCGTAGAGCGTGCGCAGGTTTTTGCGGGCATCGAGCGCACCAACACTCAGGAAAAACTGCGCCGGGACGCCAAGACGCGCCCGCAACGCCGCGCCGTCGTCATGCGCCTGTACCATGTCATCGGTACCCAGCGCTGTCACGTGTATGCGCGACCGATCGGCGTGGACATGCCGCACCAATTCATCGGCGCTAAAGGTGGAAATCGTGAGCACACGATGCGCCTGCTGTACCGTCTGCTGAAACCGGCGCCGGAAGCGCGCCCGCTTGAGCACTTTCCACCAACGGTGATCGAGCTGCAGCATCGGCGCCACATCCGCGACCGACGCCACCATCGCGGCGTGGCGCGCCGGCGTGTGCAGCCAATTCCACGGATACCACAGCACTTCCGCGCGACTCTCGGCGATCTCGCGCACACTGGCCATCGTGGCCTGCGTCGCGTACGCGGGATGGAGCGAGGTGAGGAGCGCCTGGACCGCGCCGGCATCCGCCGGTCGCGCCAGATAGAAGGTGTAGCGCAGCGCGGGGCGCGCGGCGGGGAGCGCCCGCAGCACATTGCGCACCCATCGCCCCATGCCGCGCTGATCGCGCAGCAGTCGCGTGGCGTCCACGCCCAACGCTGTCGTGTGCGCCATGGCGGTGGGCGTCAGTCGAGCGCCTGCAGGAGCGCGCCCTTGAGGTATCCCGTTTCCGGGACGGTGAGCAGCTCCGGATGATCGAGCGGCTGCGCGGTCAGCCCACGCAGGAGAATCCGGCGGCCACTGTCACTCGCGGCCGCCTGCAGCGCCTCCGCGAAGAGCGCTCGGCTGAGATGGAAGCTGCAGCTCGCACTGAACAGCATGCCCCCCGGCGCGAGGAGTCGCATCGCCTGCAGGTTGATGTCTTTGTAGCCGCGCAGGGCGCCGTCGAGCGCCCCCTTGGTCTTCGCAAACGCCGGCGGATCCACCACGATCGTGTCGAAGCGGCGTCCCTCGCGATGCCATCCGCGCAGCACGTCAAAGGCATCGCCCTCATGCGGCACGACATTGGTGAAGCCGTTGAGCGCCGCATGCGCCGCGACCCGCGCGAGTGCGGGGGCCGACACATCGAGGGCGGTCACCTGCGTGGCCTGTTTCGCCATGTGCAGCGCGAAGGAGCCATGATACGCGAAGCAGTCGAGGGCCTCACCGCGGGTATGCTCCCCAATGAGCACGCGGTTCTCGCGCTGATCGAGAAAGGCGCCGGTCTTTTGGCCATCCCACGGCGCCGCGAGATAGCGCACGCCATGCTCCTCGACCTCCACCGTGCGCGGCACGTCGCCGGACAGCAGCCGCACCTCTCGGGGGAGCCCTTCGCGGCCACGCGCGGCGGGGTCATTGCGCGCGAGCACGCCGGTGCATCCCGTCAGCGCCACGAGCGAGTCCACAATCACCGACGTCCACGCGTCGAGCCCCGCCGACAGCAATTGCACGACGAGATACGGTCCGTACTGATCGACCACGAGCGACGGGAGCCCGTCGCCTTCACCATGCACGAGCCGATAGGCCGTCGCCTCCGCGGCGATGGGGGCGCGGCGTGCGATGGCGGCCGAGAGCTGCCGGTGCCACCAGTCGGCGTCCGGGGTGCGGCTTGGGTGCGACTCCAGCAGTCGCAGGGAAATCTCCGACGCCGGGCTCCAGAGCGCCCAGCCAAGCGGTTCCCCGCGTCCGGATTCCACGCGCACGATGCCGGCGGGGGCGTCCGGACGATCGATCACGTCGCTGCGGAAGATCCAGGGATGGCCGCCTTTGAGCCGCTTGGTGCCGCGCGGCGAGATCGTGGCGCGACCGTCGAGGACGGTGGTCATGGCAGGATCACTTCCGGGGCGGCGTTCCGGGGGGCGTTCCGAGGGGCGCGCAGCGAGTCCGCGCGAGAGGCGTTGCCGGCGCGGCGGATCGTCGCGATCGCGCGCGAGTGTTCAGCGAAGGTCGTGGTGAACACGTGATGCCCGTCGGACCGGGCGACAAAAAAGAGATAGGGCACGTTGGCCGGTGCAAGCGCCGCCGCAATGGAGGCTTCACCGGGTGACGCGATCGGCCCCGGCGGGAGCCCGGGGTTCTTGTAGGTGTTATACGCCGAGGTCACCGTGAGATCTTTCAGGAGCACCCGGTCGACATGCTGGGGCAGCGCGTACTGCACCGTGGGATCGGCCTGCAGGAGCATCCCTTTGCGGACACGATTCCAGTAGACCGCGGCGATGAGTGGGCGCTCTTCGGGATGGCGCGCTTCTTTCTCCACGATGGAGGCCATCGTGAGCGCGACATGCCGCGAGATCGCGAGCTGTTGCAGGCGATCAGTCCACTCCGGGCGCCAGGCGGCTTCGAAGCGCGCGAGCATTTCGCCGACCGCATCGCGGGCGGTGGTCCCGTCCGCGAAGGTGTAGGTGGCAGGAAAGAGATAGCCTTCGAGAGAGGGGGCCGGCACGCTCAGGCGGCGACGCCAGGCGGTGTCGGTCACAGCGGCGCGCACCGAGTCCTCGGAGACCTGCAGCGCCGTGCTCAGCAGCGGGACGATGTCCCGCAGATCGTAGCCTTCCGGAATCACGACGCTGTGCATAATGCCGGCGCCCGTCACGAGCGCCTCCAGCAACGCCGTGTAGCTCGTGTGCGGTGCGACGGCATACGTCCCCGGCTTGATGGCGCGGGCGCGTCCGGTCGTCGATGCGTACAGCCGGAAGAGGGTGGCGGACTGAATCGCCCCCGCCTGCCGCATCGCCATCGCGGCGGCGCGCATCGAGCTTCCCTTCGGGATGACGACGCGCGTGGACTGACTGGCCCCCAGGAGGCCACCGATTTCACCCCACAGCCAGAGCAGCGACAACGCACAGACGCTTACGAGCGCGACCTTCCAGAAGCGACGGCGGGTGGCCTTTCGCATTACGGCGCGTCCGGCGTCTCTGGGGCGTCGTCGGTCTCACCGCCGACCGCCGTGGCCGTGGCCGTGACCGTGACCGTGGCCGTGACCGTGGCCGTGACCGTGACCGTGACCGCTTCCCCGAGCGTGACCCCCTGCTGTGCCGCCCGCAGGACGCCATCGAGCAGCATCGCGGCGGCGAGGGCATCGACATCGGCCTTCCGCCCGCGCGTGGAGCCGCCTTGGGCCTTGATGGTGCGGAGCGCCGCGGAGGTCGTGAACCGCTCATCCACGAGCCGGATGGGGCGGGGCTGTCGTGCCGCCAACGCGGCCGTCACGGTGCGCACCTCACGCGATCGATCGGTCTCCTCGCCCGAGGGGGCGAGTGGGAGGCCGAAGATGAAGCCGGAGGCGCCCACGTCGTCGGCGCGCCGCATGAGTTCCGCGATGGGGGGACGCTTACCGAGCCGTCGGGCAATAATCCCGGCAGGAGTGGCGAGCATCCCCAGTTCATCGCTGACGGCGAGACCGATGCGCTTATCGCCCCAGTCCACCGCCAGCAGGCGCCCGATCGAAGAGGCGGGCATGTTCACCGGCTCAGGCTTCAGCCATCTGCTCAAAGAATTCCTGATTGGTCTTCGCGCGCTCCATGCGGCGCATCAGGAAGGTCAGCGCGTCTTCCGACGGCATGTCGGCCAAGAAGGCCCGCATGAGGAAGACCCGCTGCTGTTCGAACGGGGTGAGGAGCAACTCTTCGCGCCGCGTCCCCGACTTCTGGATGTCGATCGCGGGGAAGATGCGTCGGTCGGCGAGCTTGCGGTCGAGGACCAGCTCCATGTTGCCGGTGCCCTTGAACTCCTCGAAGATCAGCTCGTCCATGCGCGAGTTGGTCTCGATCAGGGCGGTGGCGACAATCGTGAGCGACCCGCCTTCTGCCACGTTCCGGGCCGCGCCGAAAAACGCCTTGGGCTTTTGCATGGCCGAGGCTTCCATGCCGCCGGACATGATTTTGCCACCGGAGGGGGCGATCGTGTTGTGGGCGCGGGCGAGGCGGGTGATGGAGTCGAGCAGGATGACGACATCCTTCCCGGTTTCCACGAGCCGCTTGGCCTTCTCGATGACCATATCGGCGACTTGCACATGGCGGTCGGCCGATTCGTCGAAGGTCGAGCAGATCACCTCGGCTTGCGGGCAACTCGCCTGCATGTCGGTGACCTCTTCCGGGCGCTCGTCGATGAGCAGCACGATCAGCGTGATCTCGGGATGGTTCTCGATGATCGCGTTGGCGAGCTGCTGCATGAGGATGGTCTTGCCGGCTTTCGGGGGCGCGACGATGAGGGCGCGCTGCCCTTTGCCCAGCGGGGCGACGAGATCACAGATGCGGGTCGCGATCTCGCCATTCTTCCGTTCCAGGTGAATACGCTGGTCCGGATATTTTGCGGTCAGGTTGTCGAAGGCGCTGCGCAATTTCGACTGCTCGGGGTCACCACCGTTAATGCGCTCCACGCGGAGGAGCGCGAGGTATCGTTCTGTTTCCTTCGGGGGGCGGACTTCCCCCATCACCGTATCGCCGGTGCGGAGGTCGAACCGCTTCACCTGCGACGGCGAGACGTAAATATCGTCGGGGCCGTTGAGGTAGTTGAAGTCTTGGGCCCGGAGAAAGCCATAGCCTTCGGGAAGGACTTCGAGGACCCCTTCGCCGTAGAGGGGCTCTTCTGCGTCGAGCAGGGCCTGCTCAATGCGGAAGATGAGTTCCTGCTTTTTGAGCCCTGCCGTGCTGGTCACCTGCAGCGCGGCGGCGAACGCGAGCAGTTCCGGGACGGATTTCCGCTTGAGCTCGGCGACGTGCACGACGCAGGGGCAGGGGTGAAGCACCGGGGAATGCGCGCGGCAGGATTCGAACCTGCGACCTTCGGCTCCGGAGGCCGACGCTCTATCCAACTGAGCTACGCGCGCAAATGACCGTCTTGGGAAGCACCGGTCAGTCTCGCAACCTAACCGGACGGGGCGGGGTGGGGCAAGGAACGATCTCATGCCCGACACGGCCACACTCGGCCGTTGCAACAAAACGATAATGGCGCGGCCGGTCGTCGCCCTGCAATTTTCCAAAGCAACGTCCCCGTCGACCTGTGTGCACCAGCCCGTCCCTCGACCCGCGCCCCGGGATCCAATGCCTGTGTTCCTGATTGCCCGCCATGGCGCCTCGGTCCGCCTCCTCCGCGCCACCCTCCTGCTTGCCGGGCTGGCCGCCTGTGGGAAGGCGGGCACGGCAGGGAGCGCAGGCGATTCCGCCCGTAGCGCGTCGAGCGGAGCGACTGCCGGCGTACTCGGCCAGGATGCCGCGCCCAGCACCCAGCTGGCCCTGCCGGTGTCGGCGGCGGAGGCGCGGGACGGCGATCTGGTGCTGCGCATCACCACAACGGGTCAGGTGCGCTCGGAGTCGGCGGTCAAGCTGCGCGCCGAGGTCTCCGGCGCGGTGGCGCAGTTGCTCGTGCGTCCCGGTGCGTCGGTCACCAAGGGGCAGGTGCTGCTGCGCCTCGACCCCTACCCGTTCGATCTCGCCGTACGCGAGGCGCAGGCGCAGGCCGATGAAGCAGAGCAGCGGTATCTGGAAAGTTTTCTCCCCGAATCGCTGGTGACCGGACGGGGACCCACGGCGGAGCAGCGTCGCGCCCTGATGAACAAGTCGGGGCTCCCCGGCGCCCGGATCCGGCTCGAACGGGCGCGCTATGAGCAACAGCGCGCCGTGATCGTCAGCCCCAGCGATGGGGTCGTCGACGCGGTCGACGTTGCCCCCGGTGAACGGGTGGCGAGTGGCCAATCGCTGGTGACGGTGGTCGATACCCGCAATCTGCGGGTGGAAGCCCAAGTGCTCGAGCATGATCTCCCGCTGCTGCGCGTGGGGGGCGAAGCCTTTGTCACCGTCGCGGGCACCCCCGGCGTACGGCGAGGGCGGATTGACGCGGTGCTGCCATTGGTGGATTCGGTGACACGCGCCGGACGCGCCATTGTCCGCGTGGCCGGTGATGGTGTGCTCCGTCCTGGGATGTATGCCGATGTGCAGCTCGAAGCGGCGCGACTCAGCAACCGGCGCCTCGTGCCGGCCCGCGCCGTGATTGAGCGGGATGGACGGCCCCTCGTGTTTGTCGTGAAGGAGGGACGCGCCCAATGGACCTATATCCTCCCTGGTCGGAGCAACGGCGTCGACACGGAAGTGCTGCCGGATTCGGTCACGGGGCAGATTCCGGTGGCGCCGCGTGACCCGGTGATCGTGGAGGGCCACCTCACGCTCACGCACGATGCGCCGGTGCGTGTGAAAGTGCCCGACAAGCCGTAGCGGTCGGCGTGTCAATCGCAGCTTGGGCGGTTCGCCGTCCCGTTGCCACGGTGGCGGCGGTGCTGGCGGTGGTGCTGCTGGGGTCGGTGTCGCTCACCCGGCTGCCAGTCTCACTGTTGCCGGATGTCTCCTTGCCCGTATTGACGGTGCGCACCGTCTATCCGGGGGCGGCGGCCACCGAGGTCTCGCGCTTTGTCGCCGAGCCGGTCGAAGCGGCGATCGCGGCCACGCCGGGGTTGGTGGAGCTGCGGTCGGTGAGCCGAAATGGCGAAGTCACGACCACGGCCCGTTTCAGCTGGGGCACCGATATGCGCGCCACGGTCCTCACGGTCCGCGAGCGGCTCGATGCGACGCGCGGCCGGTTGCCGGAGCGCGCCGAGCGCCCCACGCTCCTCACCAGCGATCCGGGAGAACGGCCGATTGCTGTGCTGGCCGTGCGGAGTGATACGGCGCGTGGTGGCGGCGATCTCCGGAGCCTCGCACGCACCGCCGCCGATGTGCACGCGCGACGGCTCGAACAGTTGGAAGGGGTCGCGAATGTCGCCGTGGTGGGTGCGCCAGACGATCAGATCCGCGTGGATCTCGATCCGGAGCGGTTACGCGCGCTGGATCTGACGCCGGAGGATATCGCCGAGTCGATCCGGGTGCAGAATGCGATGGGGGCGGGCGGGACGATTCGGAAAGGCCAGTTCCGCTTTTCGGTCCGGGCGCTGACGGAGTTCCGCACGCCGTCAGAGCTGCTCGATACCCCCATTGGGAAAGCCGGAAGCGGACGCACGCTGCGTGATGTGGGGACCGTGACACTGGGGCTCGCCGATCCACAGACCATCACGCGCCTCGACGGGACCCCAGCGGTGGGTTTGGTGGTGTACAAGGATGCCGGCAGCAATACCGTGGCGGTGACGGCGCGGCTGACGGAGGCGGTCACCCAATTGCAGAAGGAGTTCCCCGCCATCGCGATCACGGTGGTGGCGGCCCAAGCGGACTTCGTGACCGATGCGCTCTCCAATCTCGGGCAGGAGATCGTCGCGGGCGGGCTCTTGTCGCTGCTGGTGATTTTGGTCTTTTTGCGCGATTGGCGGATGTCACTCGCGATCACGTTGGTGGTGCCGCTCTCCGTGTTGGTCGCGCTGGTCGCGCTGCAGGGATTGGGGGTCTCCATCAATGTCCTGTCGCTCGGTGGCCTCGCCCTCGGGACCGGGTTGCTGGTGGATACCGCCATTGTCGTGGCAGAGTCGGTGGGGCGGCGGCGCGAGTCGGGGCTGTCGCTGCGGGAGGCGGCCATTGTCGGGACCAATGATGTCGCCGCGCCGCTCGTGGCCGGTACACTCACGACGGTGTTGGTGTTCGGACCGATTGTCTTTGTGCAGGGGCTCGCTGCCGCGCTTTTCCGCGATCTCTCGCTCAGTGTGGTGATGACCACGGCGGCGTCGTTGCTGTTGGCGCTCACGCTCATGCCGGTCATCATCGTGGGACGCCGCCGACCACACGCAACGGCCGCAGCGTTCGACGAGCCCACCGCGCCGCGGGCCGAGACCGGCGCGTCGCCGCAGGTCGATGCTCGAACGGGTACCCTGGGTGCGTGGCTCGATCGCGTCGGCGCGCGGCTGGTCGCCTGGTACGAGCATGGCGTCGTTTGGTCGCTCGCGCATCCGCGGTCGGTCTTCGCCATGGCCGGCGCCCTGTTACTGATCACGGTCCTCCTCGTGCGGGCGCTCCCCAAGGAAGTGCTCCCGCGTGTCGACGAGGGGGTCGTTGTCGCGCAGCTGCAACTCCCCGAAGGCACCAGTCTTGAGGCCACGACCGAGCAGGTGGCACGTATCGAAGCGGCCGCGCGGCGACTCGGATCCCGCGGCCTGTATGCTCGCGTCGGGAACGCCACCAACGAAGAGATTCTTGCGGGGGCCGATCCGGGCTCGAGCGCCACGGCCCAACTCATTCTCCCCGCACCCACCGCGGGGCGGAGTGCGCTTCCCGCGGCCGCCTTCGCGCAGCAGCTCCGCGCGGCGCTCCCGGACCTTGCCCAAGGCGCGCTCGCGCTCGACCTCGCCGGCCAATCGGAGTTTGGCGCGCTGATTGGCCGAGAAGGACGGCTGGTGCGCGTGGAACTCTCGGGGCGGACGCTCGCGGAGTCACAACAGTGGGCCGATACGGTGCGCCGCGCCTTGCATGCCCTCCCCGCACTGCGTGACGTGCGCGATGCTTACGCGGCGACGCAACCCGTGGTCGAAATCACCCTCGAACGCCGTCGCCTCGCGGAGCGCGGGATTCCGCCGGCACAGGTGGCGAGCGCCCTCGCTGGCGCGCTCGGTGGGGTCGGGGCGAGTGAACTGCGGGAAACCGATCGACGCACACCCATCATGGTGCGCTATACCGGCGCCCGGAACGAACAGTTGGAAACCGCGTTGCAGACGCCGGTGCGTGGCGTGCCACTCGGACAGCTGGTGCAGGTACGCGAGACGCGCGCCCCGCTGGAGGTTGTCCGCGTCGGCCAACGCCCGGTGGCGCTCGTCGAAGGGCTCGTGGAGGAGGGAGGGACCGCCGCCGCCACCACCGCCGTGCAGGCCCGGCTCCAACAGCTCGCCATCCCCGCCGCGCTCAGCTGGCAGGTGGCCGGTGCTGACGCCGAACGGCAGCGCACCAGCCGCGAGCTCACCCTCGTCGCGGTGCTCGCGGCGCTCCTCATGTTCCTCGTGCTCGCCGGGGAATTCGCGAGCTTCACGATCCCGGTCGTGATCATGCTCACCGTGCCGCTCGCCGGCGCCGGCGCCGTGATCTTCCTCTGGCTCACCGGGCAATCGCTCAACGCAGTCTCGCTGATTGGCATCGTGGTGATGATCGGGATGGCCGACAACGAAGCGGTCGTCAAGCTCGATGCGATCCGCAAGTTCCGCGACGAGGGCCACGGCCTCCACGAAGCCATCCTCCTCGGTGGCCAACAGCGGTTGCGCGCCATCGCCATGACCTCCATCACCACGGTCACCGGGGTCCTCCCCCTGGTCCTCGGCTGGGGGAGTGGCGGCGCGCTGTATCAACCGCTGGCGGCCGGGATCATTGGCGGGTCGGTGAGTGCGTTGCTCGTCACCTTCTTCCTGCTCCCGGTGGCGTACGCGACGCTGGAGCGGCGTCGGTCATGATCCGCGCCACCGCGCATCGGCCCGCGGTGGTGTGGGCCGTCTGCGTTGCGCTGCTGGTGGCCGGCGCACTGGCCTTCTCTCGGCTGCCGCTCGCCACGCGCACCGCCGTGGAGCTGCCGCGCCTCCAAGTGATGGCGACCTGGCCCGGCGCGGCCCCGGAGGTGATTGAGACGTATCTCACCTCCCCGATTGAAGCGGCCGTGCAGGGCGTGCGTGGCGTTCGCCGCGTGTCGAGTACTTCCACCGACGACGCGGCGCTGCTGACGGTCTCGCTCCATCCGACCGCCGATGTGCAAATGACGCGGCTCGCGATTCTGGAACGGCTGGAATTGCTGCGACGGGATCTGCCGCCGGGGGTCGCCCCGCCCTCGGTCGACAACTATGTCCCGCAGGGACTCGAGGAAGCGCCGCTGCTCACCGTCACGATTGGTGGGCCGTACACGCCTGGCGCGTTGCAGAAGCTGCTCAACGAACGCGTGGGGCCGCGGCTCGCCTCCGTCGCCGGCGTCGCCGGCGTGGCGGTCCGCGGCGGGACCGATCTCGGCGTCGCCGTCACCTACGATGCCGTGCAACTCCGACGCCTCGGCATCTCGCCGCTCGCCGTCAGTGAGGCGATCACCAGTGCGCGCCTCGTGCAGTCGCTCGGGGTGCAACGACGGGGCGCCGCCGAACGCGGCGTGACGCTGCGGGATCAACCGGCCTCGCTGGAGGCGGTCGCGGCGCTGCCCGTGCGGGGCCCCGCTGGTCGCATTTTTACGGTGGGGGATCTCGCCACCGTGCGCGCCGACGAAGATGTGCGCGGGCGCTTCTTTCGCATCAATGGGCAACCGGCGGTCGCCGTCGAGGTGACGCGGCAGCCCAATGCCGATGCGATTCAGACGGCTGCGGCGGTCCGGCAGGCCGTGGGGCAGCTGCGCCCCGGGATGCCCCCGGGGATCGTGCTGACGGTGGCGAATGATGAGAGTGTGGATCTCGCCAACGAGCTCGGCGATCTCGCGAAGCGCGGCGCGCTCGCGGTGGTGGCGGTGCTCCTCGTGCTGGTCGTTGCGCTGCGGCGGTGGCGTCCGGTGGCGCTGGTCCTGGGAAGTACGCTCGTGGCGATCGCGGCCACGGCGCTGACGCTCTATCTCCTGCACGTGCCGGCGAATCTGCTCACGCTGGCCGGCCTGGGGATGGGGGTCGGCATTCTGGTGCAGGACGCGTTGATTGTCGTAAACCGGCTGTCCCGTCGGCCCCAGCAAGCGGAGGACTCCGCCGATCAGCGCGCGACCGCCGCCGAGCGCATCGCTCCGGCGGTGATCGGCAGTACGCTCACCACGGCGGTGGTGCTGGTGCCGTTTTTGTATCTGCAAGGGGACAGTCGCCGCGCCTTCGTCCCTTTCGCCGCCGCCTTCGTCTGTGCCCTCGGGTGGAGTCTCCTCACCGCGCTGGGCATGGTGCCGGCACTCGGCCAGCAGCTGCACCGGGCTCGTGCCCCGTGGCCCCGGTTGCAACGGGCGTATGTGCGCGGGTTGATCGCGGTGTTGCGCTGGCGTGCGGTGGCGCTGGCCGCGACCGTGCTGGTGTTGGGGGTGCTGACCTGGGGCTTCGTGGAGAAGGTCCCGCGTTCGTCATTCAGTGGCTTTGGCGAACGACGGACCACGCTCAGCGCCGGGCTGAGTTTCCCGCGCGGCTCCGATCCGGAAACGATCGATCGGGCGATGCGGGAGTTTGAAGCCATCGTGGTGGGGGACCCGACGGTGGAGCAGGTGCGTGCCTACTCCAATGGCACCACCGGCGGGCAGCTGTCGGTGCTTTTCACCCGCGCTGGTGGGCTCACCGGCGTGCCGCTCACCATGCAGGAGCTGCTGACGCAACGCGCGGTGTTGATTGGTGGCGCACAGGTGCATGTCTTCGGGAACGGTCCCGGATTTTCCTCGGGCGGTGGCGGCGGCTCCATCGCGACCTATCGCTTGCAGGTGCTCGGCTACTCGTATGCCGGCGTGGAGCGCATTGCCGAGGATTTGCAGGCGCGGTTACAGCAGATCACGCGCGTCCGTGATGTGCGCATCACGTCGGCCGGATTTTTCGGCGGAGAGAATGGGTCGCAGGTCGTACTCGAGCCCGATCGGCCGGCGCTTGCGCGCTATCGCTTAACGGCGGCACATCTGGCGCAGGGGGTGGCCCGGGAAGTGCGCGGGGCGGCGGGGCGACAGCTGTTGGAGATTGGCGGCGATGAGTTGCCGGTCACCGTGAAAGCGGCTGGGGCCCGCGATCGGAGCATGGACGAATTGCAGGAGGCGCTCCTCCCCACCGCCACACGGGCACCGGTGCGTATCCGTGATGTTGCGACGGTAGGGACGCGCGATGCGCTGAGCTCTGTCGATCGGGAGGATCAGCAGTATCTCCGCCAGGTCAGCTACGATTTTCGGGGTCCGCCCAAGTTGGCGGAGCGCACCCATGCGGCGTTCATGAAAACGCTGGCGGTCCCGCCGGGGTACCGGGTGATCGATGTCACGTATGGCACGCCGTGGGAACAGGACGACAGTGCGAAAGGGCTCTGGCTCGTCTTTGCCGTTGGGGTCGCGCTGGTCGTGCTGACCGTGGCGCTGGTCTTTGATTCCGTGTGGAGCGCCGCGATGGTCTTTCTGAGTTTCCCGCTGGCCGTGGCGGGCGTTGCTGCGGCCTTTTGGGCTACTGGATCGGCCTTCACCCGAGAAGCGGCGGTCGGCGTCATTCTCGTCGTCGGGCTCGCCGTGCATCAGGCGATTTTGCTGATTGATGCGGCGGTGGCGCGACGACGTCAGCAATTGGAGCGCGGGATGCGTCCGGGGCTCTCCGCTGGTCAGGTGGTGCGGGCGGCGGCCGACCGCAGTGGCATGATCCTGCTCATCACGGTCGCCTCACTCGCGTCGCTCATTCCGCTCTCGGTGGGGACGCCGGCAGACAGTCTCTTTGGGGCGATCGCGCTGGCCACGGCGGGTGGTACGGTGGCCGGTACGGTGGGGGCGCTGGTGGTGCTCCCGCTCTTGTTGGTGGCGCGCCCGTTGAGCTGGTCACGCCGACAACGCACATTCCCTGCGTGATCTGCCGCCCACGGCGGCGACGCTGCCTCCCGCTCGTTCACGTCTGACGTCGCACCCCATGCGCCTCTCGCAGTCGATCCTGTGCCTCACCGCGACGGTGTTGGTCCCGGTGACCATGCCGATGACCCCGCTTGCCGCGCAGGGGGCCCCGCCGGTCCGCGCGCTCAGCAGGCCGGAGGTGGAGTTCGCCGAGCCGTTTTCGGCGGTCGTGGCGATCCGTGAGCTTGCCGATGGGCGGGTGCTGGTCTCCGATTCTAAGGACAAGATCGTCCAGCTCGTGGATTTGAAGGCCGGTCGCGCCACGAAGGTGGGGCGCGAGGGGGCGGGGCCCCGGCGAGTATGGGCTGCCGGCGCAGCTGTTCGCCCTCCCGGGTGACAGCAGCGTGGTCTTCGATCCGCTGAATTCGCGCTATTTGGTGATTCTCCCCTCGGGGAAGCCGGGTGCCACCTTCCGGGTGGGTGATGACGGTCCGCCGGCGCCCCCGCCCGGCGGGGGGCGTGGCCCGGCCATCGTGCTCGGCGGTCTCGGGCTCGGGATGCCGCGGGCCGTCGATGCCCGCGGACGGCTCTACTTCGAGGGGGCGCCCCTCACCATGGGCCCGAATGGGCCGATGGCGGCCGACTCCGTGCCCGTGATGCGCTACGATCGAGCGACACGTCGCGCCGACACCCTCGCCTGGGTTCACCTGCCGAGCAACTCGGCGAGCGTGAAGTCGAGCGGGAGTGGGAATGCGCGCAGCATGGAGGTCCGGATCGGGGGGCGCACGCCGTATCCCGCCCGCGACGGCTGGACGGTGCTCCCGAATGGGACCGTGGCAGTGGCGCGGGTGAAGGACTATCACCTCGACGTGGTCGCTGCGGCGGGGAGCAGCACGCGGGGGCCGGCGGTGCGGTTTACCCCGGTGCCGGTCGGCGCGGCGGAGAAGCAGGAGTACCGGGATGCGGTGCGGAGTTCGCCTGGCATCTCGATCTCGCGCAATGAAGAGCGCGGGCCCGGGGGGACCCGGTCGCAGGTGAGCACGGCGCCACCGCCATTTCAGGAGCCGGACAGCTGGCCGGCCACCAAGCCCCCGTTTGACGCCACCCGGGTGCTGGCCACCCCCACGGGGGAGGTCTGGGTACCGCGGTATCGCTCCGCCTCGGAGCCGGCGGCGTTGTACGATGTCTTCTCGGCGACCGGCGCCCTGACGGGACAGGTCGCGCTCCCCCCCAAGACTCGGGTGGTGGGGTTCGGGAACGGCGGGGCGGTCTACACCATTCGGACCGACAGCGACGACCTGCAGTACCTCCAGCGCTTCCGGCGCTGAGCCGGTCGGGCTAAATTCAGGGGTTGGCCCTGTCGTTTTGACCTTTCGCCACGTCTCTCATGCCGTTTTTCGATCATCCCGCGAATGCGGACTGGGTTCTGCCCATCGTGAAGATCCCGCTCACGGTGATCTCGCTGGTCTTTGATTTCATCCGGATGATCGGTCCCATCGGGAACGTGGCGCTCATCGCGATCATCATTGCGCTGTTCGCCCGGAACATCATGGGCCCGGCGCACGAGTAGTCCGGTCGCTGCTGTGGTGCCACCACGCCCTGTCCTGTCCGCTGACAGGCAGGGCGTTTGTGTTCCTCTTCTGCCCCTGTCTGCCATGTCGCGCTCACGTCTCTCCCTCGCGTTCGTTGTGCTGCTGACCCTGGCCACTCGGCCGATGGCGGCGCAGGTCGGATCCACGGCCGGCATCTTTGCGGGCGTCCAGTACACGGGGGCTGCCCTCGATCTCGCCGGTGCGGCGAAGACGGTCAAGTTCGGGAGCGGCTATGGCATGCATGCCGGCATCGGGCTCGGTCAGACGCTGTCACTCGTGGTGAATTACGACAGCAACAAGTTGCCGACCTCCGGGAGCAGCAGCACCAAGCTCACGCAGGTTGATGCGCTCGCCCGTCTTCATGTCTTCTCCGGGGCGAACTCGGTGATGCGGCCGTATCTCACCGCCGGCGTGACGGCACGAACCGCCAAGGGCACGAGCGACTTTCAGGGGAAGGCCCCGACGGGCGGCGCGGGGGTGACCGTCCAACTCCCCGGGCTCTCCGTCTTTGCGACCGCGCTCTGGACCTTCGGCAATCTCACCAGCTCCAGCTCGCTCATCTCCGGGAAGAGCAGCTTCTCGTCGACGGGCACGCGTGTGCAGGTCGGCACGTCGTTCTACCTGCTGGGCCACTGAGCGAATCCGCACGGTGTCCCTTCGCGTGACCGGTTCCTGATGCCCACCACGACCACGGACCTGTCGGTTCGTGAAGGGTTCGCCCGTGATGCCAGTGGCCTCTGGCGCGTGCCAGAGGCGGTCGCACGACCGTCGTCCACCGCAGAGGTCGTGGAGCTGCTGCGCGAAGCGCACCGTGACGGAACGCCGGTGACGGCGGCGGGGTCGCAGACCTCCACGACCGGCGCCAGCATCTGTGATCGTGGCCTCGTGCTGTCGCTCCGCTCGCTGCAGGGGATCGGACCGATCGATCAGGCCCGTCGGACGGTGCAGGTGGAACCCGGCGTGCTCCTGGGGGACCTCAACCGCGCGCTCGCGACCGAGGGGCTCTTCTTCGCCCCGGACCCCACGAGTGATCAGGAATGCACGGTCGGCGGCGCGATTGCCTGCAACGCCAGCGGTCCGCGCACGCTGCGCTATGGCGCCACGCGGGCGCATGTGCAGAGTGTCACCGTCGCGATGGCTAATGGCGACGTGACCACCTTCCGTCGGCAGGGCGCGGAAAAGAACACGGTGGGGCTCTATCCCGCGCAGGATCCGGTCGACTGGTTCGTCGGCAGTGAGGGGATCTTGGGGATTATTGTCTCCGCCGAGTTGGCGCTGCTCCCCAAGCCGTCGCAGGAGATTGGCCTCGCGGTGCCTTTTCCTTCGGAGGGGCAGGCGCTGGCTTTTGTTCTGGCGGCGCGTGAATCGGCAACGGTGCGGCCGCGCTGCCTCGAGTACTTCGACGCTGAATGTTTCGCGATTGCCCGGGCCGGACGTGGCGAGGCGTCGTGGGCACCGAACGCCGGGGCCATGGTCTACACGGAGGAGACCACGCTCGGCGATGCGGAACCGCCGTTGGAGGCGTGGTTGGAGCTGGCGGAGCAGCATGGCGCCGACACCGACGAGATTCGGGTCTTCGAAGGGGACAC
>JBEIUK010000176.1:0-6253 GCA_040374415.1 Gemmatimonadaceae bacterium
CGGGGTCTTTTCGGCGGGCTTCCCCGACGGCGCCGCTGGTACGAGCGCGGCACTCGGGGCCCGCAGCCGGTCCCGGCGCTCGCGCTCACGACGGTCACGGAGCTCGTCGGCGAGCTTCCGGAACTCGACCTCCCCCATCGATCGCTCGGCCATGCGCGAGATATCCTCGCGCGACGCGGAGAGACGCCGTTCGCGTTCGATCGCGACCGAGTTCCCCGACATCCCACGCTGCGCATTGAGTGGCAGGAGCGCGAGCAGGGCGTTGGGGATGGTCACCTTCCCCAACCGGATCCCAGTCGGGTCCCACCCCCACTTGTTGCCGTCCTTGTCGGTGCGGGTCCAGTCGCCCGGCGCCTTCCCGTACTTCCCTTGCGCGCGGGCGAGTGAGTCGAGGGAATCGCGCGCGGCGGTGATCACGTAGCCAATGATGCTGTCGAGTCGCTCGGCGCCGTTGCGCTGCGTCTGGTACTCGATGCCGCTACCGGGCGCCTGCCAGACGCGCGGATCACCGAACTCCGGCTTCACCCCCTTCAGGCCGGGATGCACCGCCCCCACGCCACGCCCAGGGGGCAGTCCACTGCCGGTGTCACGACGCGCCGGTTCCGCCGGGACGCCGGCCGGGGTTTCCACCGGGGCGACCAACGCTGGCGCCTCAGCGGCCGGCGCGGGCGCCGCGGACGTGGGGCTGCTCCGACGGGCCGACGGCGGGGGGGTGGCCGGACGGGTGGCGACAAAGGTCACCCGTTCGCGGGTTTCCTTGTCGCGCTTATTGAGCCCGAGAAACGCCGAGAGCCCATGCCCGAAGGTGATGACCTCGAGCAAGACGACGGCGACGACGGCATGGACCGCAATCGAGACCACCAGCGCCTTGGTGGAGCGCTTGGGGGACTCGCTGCCGCCGGCCCGGGCCCGGCCACGAAGGGCCGGACGCGCACGCGAAGGAGTTGGGCCGGACGGCGGAGGCGTCATCGCAGAAAGATCATAGCGGCGGATGGTACCCAGCAACCGGGCTCAGGTGCCGATTTTTCGCGAGCCGACAGACGGCCGCGGCTGAGGCGATGGGGATCAGCCCGCCACCACCGGGTTGGAGACCCGGCTGAGTACGCCATTGGCCCCCGACAGTTCCACCGTCACGACATCACCCGGCTCGAGCTTCCGGGTTCCGGCCGGAGTCCCCGTGGCCACGACGTCGCCCGGCTCGAGGGTGATGAACTGCGAGATGTACGCCAGCAGCATCGGGATCGAGAAGACCATGTCCGTGGCCTTCCCCTGCTGACAGACGGTCCCGTTGACGGTCGTCGTGAACGACAGCGTGCTGAGATCGGCCGGCGCCGGCGCCGGTTCGCCGAGCGGGCAGAAGGTATCGAGCCCCTTGGCGCGCGCCCACTGGCCATCGGACTTCTGCAGATCACGGGCGGAGACGTCATTGACCGCCACGACGTGCGAGAGCGCGGCAATCGCTTCGGCCTCGGTCGCGCGATGGAGCCGAGCACCGAGGACGAGCCCGATTTCCCCCTCGAACTCGATGTGCGAGGAGATCGCATGCAGGACGATGGCCTCGCCCTCGTGGATGATGGAGGAGACCGGCTTCAGGAAGAGCAGCGGCTGCTTGGGGATCTCGTTGCCCATTTCGCGGGCATGTTCGACGTAGTTCCGGCCAACGAACACCATCTGACGGGGCTTCAGCATGCGGAGATCCAGGAGGTCAGAGTCAAAGCCAACCGATGCCAGTTGGCGGAAAAGATCAGCGGCGGAAAACTACTGTCCGGACGACGATCCCGGCGCCGCGTCGTAGAACCGCTGCAGCGCCATCCGACAGCGCGCCCAGGGGGCCGCGACGCGGGTAGCTGGGGGGAGGCCATCGAGGAGTTCGCGTCCGTAGCGCTTGGTTAACACGCGAGGATCACTGAGCACCACCACCCCGCGGTCGGTCGCCGTTCGAATCAGGCGGCCGAAGCCCTGCTTGAGGCGGAGCGCGGCGTGCGGCAGCATGAACTCGCCAAACGCATTGCCACCGCGTGCTTCAATCGCTTCGCACTGCGCCGCGACCATGGGTTCGCTGGGCACCCGGAAGGGGAGCTTCGTGATCAGCAGGCCACGCAGGGCACGCCCCGGTACGTCGACGCCTTCCCAGAAGGTGGCGGTGCCGAGGAGGACGGCGCGGCCGCTATCGCGAAAGCGCTGCAGCAGCACATCACGTGGCTCTTCCCCATGCACGAGGAGCGGCCATCGGCCATCATCGCCGGCTTGGCGCAGCCGTTCGGCGAGCGCCCGCACGTCGCGATAGCTGGTACAGAGGGCAAAGATGCCGCCGTCCGTCACCGCAATCAGATCCCGGAGATGCGTCCCCACGCCCTGCAAATGGCCGACGGGATCTTCATTGGGGGCCGGCACATCGTTCGGCAACACGAGCAGTGACTGCCGCGGGTAGTTGAAGGGCGACGGGAAGGTGGCCGTCACCGTGGGCATGTCCATGGCATCGAGCCCCAGACGCTGCTCCACGAAGCGGAAGCTGTCGTCGGTGGTGAGCGTCGCGCTCGTGACGATGGCCGTGTCCACGCGCCCGAAGAGATCCTCGCGGAGCACCGGTGCGAGATCCAGCGGCACGCAGTGGAGCGCCAGATTGCGCTCGGGGCCAGGCTTGCCGGTCAGCTCGATCCATCGCACGACCGGGCTACTCCCCGGCGGCGGGGTCCGCAGCGCCTGCGCGAGCGCGTCACCGGCACTCGTGAGACGGCGTGATACGCCGCGCACTTCCCCCAAAAGCGGCGCGAGCTCTTCCGCCTTGCGCTCATCGCTCTCCAGTCGCTCGCGGATCAACCGCAAACCCTCGGCGAGCGCGGCGATTTCCTTGAGCAGTTCGTCGAGCGTGTTCTCCACCCCACCGCGCCAGGCGGGATGCTGCGCGAAGGCGTCGGTGAGCCGGAAGACGCCCACGTTCTCCTCCGCCATCATCACGGTGAGCAGTTCGAAGAGCAGCTGCGTGCGATCGCGCGCCGTGGCCGCACTGGGGCCGAGCTTATCCTGCACGAGATCGAGGCTGGCGACACTCAGCAGGTCACTGCTGCCGCGTAAGCGTACTTCGAGCGCCGGCAAGAGACCCTTACCGCGCCGCTCGAGCCGATTGAACAGGCGCGCGAGTGCACGACGCGTGACCGAAGAACCCAGGTGCGATGCGGCGGCATCTTCGAGATGATGCCCTTCGTCGATCACCAGCCGTGAGTACGCGGGGAGGACGGCGGCATCATCCCAGTTTTGCGAGACGCGCCGCACGGCCACATCGGAGAGCAGCAGATGATGGTTCACGACGACCACATCAGCCTGTGCCGCTTCCTTCCGCGCCTTAAAGAGGAAGCAGCTGTCGTAGAACGAGCACTTGAGCCGACCGCAGAGATCGGGCTCGGCCGCGACCTCATCCCAGACTTCGCTGCGCGGCGCCACGGGAAGATCGGACAACGAGCCATCGACGGTCCGTTCTGCCCACGCGGCCAGCTGCTCGATGTCGCCACCGATGCCGTCTTCAAAGAGCGCCGCTCCTGCCCCGCGCGCCTGCTCCAGCCGCTGCTTGCAGAGGTAGTTGCGCCACCCTTTCAGCAGGGCGAACCGCACTGGCTGATCGCTCAGCGCCTTTTGCAGGAACGGGAGATCCTTGGCAACCAACTGTTCTTGCAGCGTGATCGTGTTGGTGGAGACGATCGTACGCTCGCCATTGGCGGCGGCCCATCGCAACGCCGGCACGAGATAGCCGAGGGACTTGCCGACGCCGGTGCCCGCTTCCAAGAGCGCAACCCCGCCGGCGTTGAAGGTGCGCATCACCTCCGCCGCCATCGCGCGCTGCGCTGGACGGTCTTCATATTCGCGGGCGCCCATCACCTGCCGCATCGCCTGCGCGATCGCGCCGTACGGGCCGAGCGTCACGTCGACGACATCGGGATCCACCGGGACCGGCCCCTTCGAGCGCGGGACCTCCGTGACGACATACACCCGCTCCGCGGCGTTGTCGCAAATGGCAAAGCCGACGCCATTGCCATGCACGCGGGCTGCCACCTCGAGGTCGGCATCGCTCGGGGTCAGCTCCCCCGACGGATGGTTGTGGAGCAGCATCTCGCCACGCTCAGCCACCCCCGGCATCGCCAGGACGCTCGCAATGTCGCCGCGTGCGACCACGCGCGCCGTGGTGAGCACGCCGTCTTCGTCCACCGCACAGACAAAGCACACTTCGTTCCCCCCCGCGAGGCGGATCGCCGTGCGCACTGCACTGGCCGCCGCGCGGGCAAACCGTGCTTCGCCGATATCGCTCACGTCTTCCGCGGCTTCTTCTTGGCGGCGGGGAACAACACGTTGTTCAGGATCAAGCGATAGCCCGGCGAATTCGGATGCAGCGAGAGATCGGTCGGATTGCTCCCAATGGCGTGCTGCGGATCCTCGGGGTCATGCCCGCCCAGGAAGGTCCAGGAGCCTTTGCCGTAATCGCCATGCAGGTACTTGGACCACGGCGCCCCCTCTTCGGAGGCCAGCACGGTCACGCCGGGCTTGAGGATCGCCTTGTTGAAGCTCGTCGTCACACCATAAAAATCCTGGACGATGGTGCGGTGATCCTGTACCAGCATGGTGGCGACCGGATCGAGCTTCGCAGAAAAATCGAAAAGCGAGAAGGTCCCGAGGGGCTGTCGGCGCGCGGGGACATTGACCTGATGGCCGTCGATGTCACTCAGCGCGTTGATGTACGGCGACGGTTCAATGTGGGCGCCGGTGAAGGCCATGGTCCGTCCCCACGCCAATTTGGCATCGGCGTCGGCGGCCGGTGGCGTACCATCGGAGAACGGCCCGGCGATGTCCACGGTGAAGGCGGCGATGGAGAGGTCGAGCGACTCTGTGGCGCCGCACATGGCAAAGAGGAAGCCACCGCGATCGGTGAAGCCGCGGATCCCTTCGGCGACGGCTTTCTTGAGCGCCGGCACATTGTCGTAGCCAAACTTGCGCGCCGTGAGCAGGTCACGGTCCCGCTGCTGCACGAACCACGGCGCATCGCGATAGGCGAGATACAGTTTGTTGAACTGCCCCGTGAAGTCTTCGTGATGCAAGTGCACCCAGTCGTACTTTGAAAGATCACCCTTGATGACTTCGTCATCCCACACCGAGGTGAACTCGATCCCGGCATACTGCAGCGCGAGAGTGACGGCGTCGTCCCAAGGCGGCTGATTGGCCGGCCGGTAAATCGCGATCTTGGGCGCCCGTTCGAGCACGACGGCATCCATGTTGCCCCCGGTGATTTCGGCGCGTACGCTGGCGACGCCGGCATCGGTCGTAGGCTCCACACTCACCCCATCGAGCGCGGCCCGTCGGCGGAGCGTGGCATCGTCGGGGAGGAGAAATGCGCCGCCCCGATAGTTGAGCAGCCACTCCACCTTGAGACTGGTCTTGAGGGCCTGGAAGGCGAGACCGTACGCTTTCAGGTGATTGCGCTGCGCGTCGTCCATCGGGACGAGCAGATGCTGCGCCTGCACGCGGGTGGAGAGCGCGAGACTGGGGAGCAGGATCAGACCGATCGCGGCGAGCAACCGTGTCATCAGGGGCCGACGTGCCATCACGGGATCGTTCCTTTCAGCCGTTCCAGTTCACGGCGCCCTTGCGGCAGCAGTGCACTGGTGGGGTAATCGATGAGTAACCGTTCATAGAGCGCGATCGCCGCGGTGCGGTCACCAGCGGCCGCCGCAGCGCGCGCGGATGCGAGCAGCGCATCAGGGGCATCGGGGCTCCGGGGATAGCTGGTCAGAATGCGTGCCCAGACCGCCTGCGCGGCCTGCCAGCCTGCCGTGGTGGTCGCGGCGCGTGAGGTCGCGGACGGGGCCACGAGTCGCGCCGCCATGCCAAGGAGCGCCGGAGCCGCATCGCCGGTGGAATCGGCCAACGCCAGAAAACGCGCCGCGGCGGCGGCCGTGTCACGACGGGCCAACGTCAGG
Organism: Gemmatimonadaceae bacterium; assembly: GCA_040374415.1. Lineage (GTDB taxonomy): Bacteria > Gemmatimonadota > Gemmatimonadetes > Gemmatimonadales > Gemmatimonadaceae > Gemmatimonas. The sequence goes on from JBEIUK010000176.1 coordinate 5,964, forward strand.
AACGCCTGTCCCATGCCAGCGGACCGATCGATGCGGACGCGCGCCAACAATCCCAAGGCATCGACCAGTTCAGGACGGCGGGTTTCGGCGCGCACGAGGCGCTTACGCGCGGTCGCGAGATCGCCGTCATACAGGGCGAGCCACCCCAGCGTTTCGTCGTCGTCCGCGAGATCACTCGCCTGCACCGCACGACGGGCCTGTTCCAGATCGCCCCGCCGAAGCCACGCGTTCACCATGAGCGGCGCGAGGTCGGCGCGTGCGGTGGCATCGAGGGCAGTACTGTTTGCCTC
>JBEIUK010000293.1:0-2894 GCA_040374415.1 Gemmatimonadaceae bacterium
CGGCGTGTGCACCCGGCCCGGCAACAGCGCGTTGCAGCGGATGTTGTGCGCCAGAAAGTCCTTGGCAACGGCGTAGGTCATCGACAGCACGGCGCCCTTGGAGGTGGCGTAGGCGAAGCGGTCGTTGATCACCATCACCGATACACAGCTGGCCAGATTCAGGATCACGCCGCCCTTGGCGTCGGCCACCATGAACTTCAAAGTGGAGCGAAGACAGTTCGCCGGACCGAAGACGTTGACTCTTTGAATGCGTTCAAAATCCTCGGGCGTCGTCGTCAGCGCGTTGCCAACGTGGGCGATGCCGGCGTTGTTGACGAGAATGTCGATCTGGCCGCGCCGCGAGTGGATCTCGGTGATGACGGCGTCCACCTGCGCGGCGTCGGTGACGTCGCAGCTCACGGCGTTGGCCACGCCGCCGGCGGCGGTGATCTCGGCCACGGCTTTGTTCATCTCGTCCACGTTGCGGTCCAGAATCTCCACAGCCGCGCCCTCCTGGGCAAACAGCTTGCAAATGGCGAGGCCGATCCCGGATGCGCCTCCGGTAACGATAGCGGTTTTGGATGCGAGTTTAGGCATTGCCGATATTGTCTCGTACAATGAAAGAATCCATGAAAGCCCACGTATATGTGACGTTGAAAAAGACCGTGTTGGACGCGCAAGGCAAGACCGTTTGTCAGGCGCTGCGCGGCCTGGGACATAGCTCGATTGCCGACGTGCGACAGGGCAAGTATTTCGAGATCGACCTCGCCGATGGCGCCGACCCCGTCGCCGTCCGTGCCGAAATAGATTTGATTGCAAGGGAAATCCTGGCTAATCCTGTGATCGAAGACTACCGATTAGATATCGAGGAGTAATCGCCAATCTATGTGTGGAATCGTCGGGTACGTCGGGCGCCGGAAGACCGCGCCAATTGTTTTGGAAGGTCTTCGGCGGTTGGAATATCGCGGCTACGATTCCGCCGGTATCGCGGTGGTGGGAGCGGATGGCAGCCTGACGATTCGTCGCGCCTCCGGCAAACTCCACAATCTGGAAGAGGCCGTCCAGCTCTCCCCAGTGGAGGGCCACTTCGGCATCGGCCACACCCGATGGGCCACGCACGGCCGGCCGACGGAAGAGAACGCCCACCCGCACACCGGCCCGGCGCGCAAGGTGGTGCTGGTCCACAACGGCATCGTCGAAAACTACCTCGACCTGCGCCGCGAACTCGAACACCGTGGCCACGTCTTCATCACGGAGACCGATACCGAGGTGGTGGCCCATCTGGTGGAGGTTTACCTCGACGAAGGCCAGAGTTTTGAAGAAGCGGTGCGGACTACCGTCAAGCGCATCAACGGTGTCTTTGCGCTGGCCATCATGTCCTGCGATGAGCCGGGCAAGATCATCGCCGCCCGCAACGGCCCGCCCGTTGTGATCGGGCTAGGCGAGAACGAATACTTCGTGGCCTCCGATGTGCCCGCCATCCTGAGCCATACGCGCGACATGTTCTTCCTCGATGACGGGGATCTTGCCGTCGTTACCGAAGAAGGCGTGCGCCTGATGGACTTCGAAGGAACGCCCATCAAGCGGCAGGTCACCCATATCCTGTGGGATCCGATCCTGGCCGAAAAGGGCGGCTACAAGCACTTCATGCTCAAGGAGATCTACGAGCAGCCGCGCGCTGTCCGCGATACCATCCTGGGCCGCGTCGGGCAGGAGTCCGGTCACATCTTCCTCGAGGAGATGGCCATCACGCCAGAGGAGTTCGCCGGCTTTCAGCAGATCCGGATCGTCGCCTGCGGCACCAGTTGGCACGCTGGCCTCGCCGGTAAGTTCATGATCGAGCGGCTGGCGCGCTTACCGGTTGAAGTCGACTACGGCAGCGAGTTCCGCTACCGCGATCCGATCGTGAACGACAAGACGCTCACTGTGGTGATCTCCCAATCCGGCGAGACGGCCGATACCATCGCCGCCCAGCGCGAGGCCAAGCAGAAGGGCTCGAAGACGCTCGCGATCTGCAACGTCATCGGGTCGATGATCCCGCGCGAGGCGTCGGGCACGCTGTTGACCCATGCCGGCCCGGAGATCGGCGTGGCGTCCACCAAGGCGTTCACTTCGCAGGTCACGGCGCTGTTCATCCTGGCCATGTACCTGGGCCAGAAACGCGGCACGTTGAGCGACGCCGCGTCGCTCGAACTGGTCGGCGAGCTGGTCCGACTGCCGGGCAAACTGGAACACCTGCTTAGCAAGGACAACCACTACGAGGACCTCGCCAAGGCGCTCTTCCGCGCCACGGACTTCCTGTATCTGGGCCGCGGCATTCACTTCCCGATCGCGCTGGAAGGCGCGCTGAAGCTGAAGGAGATCAGCTACATCCACGCCGAGGGCTACCCGGCCGGCGAGATGAAGCACGGGCCGAATGCGCTGATCGATGAGAAGTTGCCGGTCGTGGTGTTGGCCGCCTACGATCCGTCCGATCCGTCCAGCCGCATCCGCTACGAGAAGACGCTGTCGAACATCCAGGAAGTGAAGGCCCGCGAAGGCATCGTCATCGGCATCATCAACGAAGGGGACGAGGACGCCCGCAAGATGTGCAGCTATGCCATCGAGATCCCGACCACGTCGGAGATGCTGTTGCCGCTGCTCGAGATAGTGCCGTTGCAACTGCTGGCCTATCACATCGCCGTACGGCTCGGCTGCGACGTGGATCAGCCGCGGAATCTGGCGAAGTCGGTGACGGTGGAGTGAGGCAGGCGGTCACAGCGCTGACGATCGCCACGCGCGGCAAAGGGCTCTACGAGTTCACCGAGGACGTGGAGCGCTGGGTGGCCGAACAAGCCGCGCATACCGGGTTGGTGACGCTGTTTATCCGCCATACGTCGGCCTCGCTGACGGTACAGGAGAACGCCGATCCGGAC
>JBEIUK010000183.1:0-6050 GCA_040374415.1 Gemmatimonadaceae bacterium
CCCCCGCCCCCCCCCCCCCCACGCCGGTGGACGCGGTTACTGCTTGCAGCTGCCGCGCGGATCCATCTTCATGCCATCGACCACCGGCCGCTTGGCGCCGTTGCCCACCGTGAGGGCAATGTCCGCGACCAGCTTGGCGACGCGCGTCATGTGCGGATAGTCGATGTACTGCGGCTCATCGGTGAGCTGATGATATTCGGCGTGTCCGCCGGTGGTGAAGAAGGTCACCGGGATGTTCCACCGCGCGTACTCGTAGTGATCGCTGCGGCAGTAGATGTTCATCGGATGGCCATTGGCATCCATGCCGTAGTCAAAGGTGAACCCGTGCTTCTTGGTGGTGTTCACCCGTTCCACGAGCTCACCGAGCTCGGTCGACAAGCGGCGTGATCCGACGAGCTGCAGGTAGTCTGGCCCGCCAAAGAGATCCTTCCCGTCCTTGCTCTTGCCCGTCTGGTCGGTCGATGCCCCACGTCCCACCATGTCCATGTTGAGCTGCGCGATGATCGCGTCACGCGGCACCGTGGGATGCTCCGTGTAGTAGTGCGAGCCCCACAGCCCCTTCTCTTCGCCCACATGCCAGACGAAGAGCGTGGAGCGCTTCGGCTTCACCTTCAGCCCGGCCATGTGCTCCGCGATTTCCAGGACGGCGACGGAGCCGGAGCCATCATCATCGGCGCCGTTGAAGATTGAGTCGCGGCGCGGCGGGGTGGTCTTCCGGAGCTCGGCCAGCTCCGCGTTGATCTTTGCGACCTGCTCCGGCGTCGCCATCTTGCCGCCGTCCTCGGCGCCGCCCGGACGCACCATCCGGTAGAAGATGCGCACCGAATCATGATCGGCGGCGCGCGTGGTGGTGCCGACATGGTCGGAGTGCGCGCCGACGGCGACGTACTCCGCCTTGAGCGTTGGGTCACTGCCTGGCAGGATCGCGACGACGTTCCGCGCGGGGAAGGGGCTGTCCACGAGGTTGACGTTCGCGTTCACCGTGGCGGTCGCCCCGACATCCCCAATCGCCAACTGGTCGAGTGGCTTGGTGAACGCCTTGCTCAGAGCGCCCGCGTTGACGAACAGAAAGGCGGGCTTGGGTGGACCATCAATCACGGAGATCCCGGAGCGCCCCACGAAGGCAAAGAGCTGCCGCGCGACGGGTGCTGGCATCAGGAACGCGACCCCCGCCGCCGACGACGGCGCGTACGGGCCTTCGTCCGTCAGCAGCCCGTTAATGGCTTCGTTGGTGAGCGGCACCGTCATCAGCACCAGCTTCCCCGCGGCCTGCTCGGCGGTGATGCGCTTGGCGGTATCGCCATAGGTGCCACCGTAGACCGTGGGGACATTGGCGGCGGTGAGTGGCCCGTTGCCGCCGATCGACCAGTCGGTGCCGAGTCCGAGGGAGTCGGCACCGATGGTGAAGCGGCTGGCGGGATCGAGGGTGCGCCGCTTGAGCGGCAGCGTCTGGAAGTAGGTGCCATTCTCGCCGGCCGGTACAAGCCCGAGCCGCTTCACTTCGGCGGCGATGTAGTCGGAGCCTTTCACATGCCCCTGCGTCCCCGCGTCGCGCCCCATCATGGAGTCATCGGCGAAGATGTACAGGCGCGTCATGAGGTCCGCCGTCGTGATCGGCGACGTGGTGGGCTTCCCCACATGCTTGAGTGGCAGCGTGGTGGCCGGCGCCGGTGCGGGGGCTGAGGCGGCAGGCTGCGCGCCAGCGACGGCGGGGAGCAGCAGCAGGCCCAGCAACAAAGACGATCGGGTCATGGACGGGGAGTGGAAAGAAGAGGAATCCGCGCCAGCTGCACTTCCGGCGCGGTGGAACCTGCTGCAACAGCGGTCCAGGCGATGGCCATCGTGTCCCGCCAGACGGCGAGCCGAGGGAAGCCACTCTGGCGAGCCGCACTGGTGGTGCCGATACGGACGGGCACGCTTTGCGCGGTCCCGGAGATTCTACGCACGAGGATGGTGGAAGTTTCCGGCGCCGTCCGCTCCATCCAGACGACAATGGGATCACCCGCGGCGTCGAGGGCAAGGGCGACGCGTCCCAACGGATCACCGCCATCGACGCGCACCGGCGGAGCAAAGGTGGCCCCGCCATCGGTGCTGCGCGCCACGAGGACGCGTGCGGTGTCATGGGCCGCGGTATACCAGGCCACTACCACGGTGTCACCGCGCGCCGTGATCGCTGGCCCATTCACGGGGCACCCGGGATAATGCCAATCATCCTGGTGCACCGGGGTCGGGGCGCTCCACCCGGTCGCGGTGCGCCGCACGGCGACAATGTCGCGAATCTCGTTGGCGGTGCGATCGCGGTACACCACCACGCGGCCATTCGTGGTGGCAGCTGACGCCACCTGACAGCAGTCGCAGCTCCGGGCATCGAGGATGGCTTCCTCGCGGCGCGTGCCATCGGGGGCAATGACCGCGGTGCGCACGGTCATCTCACGCGCGCTGTCGGGCATCGCCGACTTCCGTCCGTCGAGCCACGCGAGCCCCACGCCGTCGGCGCCTTCCGCCCACAACGCGACGAAGCCATGCTCGGCGGCCAAGCCATCGGTGTGCGGGGTCATCGGCACACTCCACTGCCGACCGGCATCGCTGGAGCGCACCAGTCGAATACCATAGGCGTATTTGCCGGTGCCATCACGCTCCAGCCAGTGCGCCGCCCAGTCGCCGTTAGGGAGGGTGACGACGGCAGGGAAGTCGGCCCAATTGGCAAAGAAGGGGCGACGTTCGGCGATGGTGCGGGTGGAGTCCCACTGCTCACCGCGATAGGCCGCCACGCGCACAGCGAGCGACGAGTCCGCGGCGCGCTCCGTCCAAGAGAGGAGGAGGGTCCCGTCGCGATCATAGATGAGCGACGGGGTCGTGGTGCCGCTGGGTGCCGGCGTCTCGACCTGGATGGGGGCACCGACCGCGGTCGCGGTGGTCGTGCGGTCCGACCGACAGCTGGTGAGCAGCAGCGCGGCCACAAGGGTACGGGCGCTGGGCGCGCTCCAACGCGGCGTGATCATGGGGCTTTCACCACACGTCCCCCTTGCATCACGAACGAGACGTGCGCGAGGCGTCGGATATCGGAGAGGGGATTGCCTTGGACCGCCACGAGGTCGGCCATCTTGCCGGTGGTGACGGTCCCGATGCTCTGTTCGAGGCCCAGCAGAGCGGCCCCATTGCGGGTGCCAATAGTGATCGCCTCCATCGGGGTCGCTCCCAGGATCTCGACCATGTAGGCGAACTCTTCGCCATTCCGGCCATGGATGTCGCTGGTCGCATCGGTGCCGAGGGCGAAGCGGACGCCGGCTTGATAGGCAGCGCGCAGCCGGGTGCGTCGTTGCGCGGCAATGGCTGTCGCCTTGGCGATGGAGTAGGCGGGCACGCCTTTCCGAACGCCATCGGTGACGATCTCTTCCAGAATGATGAGCGTCGGGACGAGATAGGTCCCGTGCTCCTTCATGAGCGCAATCGCCTCATCGTCCACCAGGCTGCCGTGATCAATCGAGGCCACGCCGGCTTTGACCGCCATCTTGAGGCCGTCACCGGCGTGCGCATGGGCCATGACTTTTCGGCCGAGCCGCCGGGCTTCATCCACGGCGGCCTGTAGTTCATCCGCATCGAATTGCGCGGCGCCGACCGCATCACCCACCGAGAGAATGCCGCCCGTGGCGACAATCTTGATCTGATCGGCGCCGTACTTGGCATTCAGGCGGACCTGTTTCCGGATGGCGTCGACGCCATCAACAATGGCGCCGGTCCCCGGGATGTCGAGGAATGGGCTCCACCCATTCACATCGGCGTGGCCGCCGGTGCTGCCGAGCGCGGGGCCGGATGCGAGGATGCGGGGGCCCCGGGATGAGGCCGCGCGTGATTGCATCGCGGACCGCCACATCCACGTAGTCGGTGCTGCCGGCTTCCCGCACCGTGGTGAAGCCCGCTTCAAGCGTCTTCTTCGCGTTGATGGTAGCGTAGATCGCGCCATGCGCTGGGGTTTCCTTGAGCACCGCGAGGTCCCCACCATCGTTGTCGATGGAGGTGAGATGCGTGTGGGCGTCAATGAACCCGGGCAGCAGCGTATAGCCGGTGAGATCCACGCGCCGAGCCCCGTCGGGGATGCGCAGCTGGGCGGCGGGGCCAACGGCCGTGATGCGGTCCCCTTGCACGAGGACGACGGCATTCGCGACCTGCGTGCCGTCGCCGATGATCACCCGGTCCGCGACGATGGCGGTCACGGGGGCGGCGGTGGGGAGGGTCGCACCCGCCGCGACGCGCTGCGCCGTGGCGAGACGGGGAGACAGCGTGAGGGTCAGCGCAACGGCGGTCCATCGCATCGCGAGCAATCGGCGCATGGGACAGGCAGGGTGAAGGGAGGAACGACAGACGTACGGTCTAGCGGCCCATGGTGCTGACGGCTTTTTCGGTGCCGTCGGTGATCCAGCGTTCAATGGCATCGCCCATCCGGCCGAACTGGCTTTCCATCAGGTCGCGTTCGTCAAGCGGCATGGTGCGCAAGACGAAATCCGCGAGATCACCAATTTGTCGGCGCTCATCGACGGGTTTGATGCCCATCCGCAGGCGTGGATACGCTTGGGACTTGAGATGCGCTTCGACGCTCTTGAGCCCATTGTGGCCGCCGGGGCTGCCGCTCGCGCGGAGGCGGTACTCGCCCACCGGAATGGCCACGTCGTCGACCACCACGAGCAAATCGTTGGCCGCCACCCAGCCCTCACGCTTGAGGTAGGGACGGAGGACGCTGCCGCTGAGGTTCATGTAGGTCTGCGGCTTTTGCAGCTTGACCTTCTGGGTCCCAACGAGTCCGGTGACGGAAAGACTCTCGCCGTCACGCGTGAAGGGCCCGAAGTGCCAGCGACGGGCGAGGGCATCGAGCAGCCACCAGCCGACATTGTGCCGGGTGACGTCGTACTCTGGCCCCGGATTGCCTAATCCCAGAATGACTTTCATACGAAGAGGGAGACGCGCGGGGCGCGGAATGCGCCAGCGTGGAGTAACCATGCTGAGCGAACGCCGCGCCCCGGGTGAATCCCGCGAACAGGATTACTTGTCGTCGTCCTTCGCCTTGCGGATGAGCTCCGGCTCGGCGGCGCCTTCCGCGGCCGCTTCCGTGCCACCCTTCGTCGCCTGCACGATGCAGATCGTCGTGCCGGCATCGTCGAGGATCTTCACGCCGGCCGGGAGCGTCACATCGCCCACGTGCAGCGACTTGCCCAGCTTGAGCCCCGAGACATCGATGTCGATGTGGTTCGGGATGTTCGACGGATCCACTTCGATGTGGAGCTGATGCAGGATCTGATCGAGCATGCCGCCTTCGAGGCGCACCCCTTCCGGCGTGCCATGGTACACGATGGGGCAGTGCACGGTGACCGTTTCGCCCGCCACGAGCTCCTGGAAATCGATATGCAGGATGTGGCGCTTGAACGGATGGCGCTGCACCTCACGGATGAGGGTGCGGCACACCTTGCCGTCGATCGACAGTTCAATAACCGTCGCACCGGTCGCGATGCGCTGCAGGAGGCGCTCCGTTTCGCGGGCGTTCGTGATCAGGGACTGCGGTTCGCGGCCGTGGCCGTAAATCACCGCTGGGATGTTGCCGGCCTGACGGATCTTGCGGGCCGCGCCCGTGCCGATATCGGTACGCACGGTGGCGGACAGTGCTGCAGTTGCCATGGGACAATCCTGGTAAATGGTGGTTCGGGAGTAGCGATGGGTTGCCGTCCCGGGGACCGACTCCGGAAGACTTACTCGAACACCTACTCGAACAACTACTCGAACAACACGCTGACCGACTGGTCGGCGTGCGTGAATCGGATCGCCTTCGCGATCAACTCGCCCACTGACAGAATCCGCAACGAGGGGAAGCGGCGGTGAGGGGGCAGGTTGATCGAGTCGGTGACCACGACTTCGGTGATCGGCGCGGCGGAGAGACGATCCACCGCCGGGCCGCTGAACAGGGCATGGGACGCGCAGACATAAATGTCGTTGGCCCCCAAATTCTTGAGGGCCCGCGCGGCCTCGGAGACCGTGCCGGCCGTATCGATCATGTCATCGGG
>JBEIUK010000264.1:0-3712 GCA_040374415.1 Gemmatimonadaceae bacterium
GCCGGTGCCACTCGGCGCCACAGCGACGTTCCACATTCGGAACGAGACCCGCACTGTGAAGTCGCGAAACGTCGTGGCGACGCTGCCGGGGCGCGATGCGACGAAGGCGTCGGAGTACGTGATCTATTCCGCACACTGGGATCACCTCGGACGCGACACCTCGCTCGTTGGTGATCAGATCTACAATGGCGCCCTCGACAACGCCTCCGGCTGCGCGGCGCTGCTTGAGCTGGCCAAGGCGTACACGCAGCTCCCCGAACGTCCCGCGCGCTCGCTGATGTTCATTGCCCTCACCGGCGAAGAACAGGGGCTCATTGGCGCGAAGTATTTCGCCGAGCACCCGTTAGTGCCGCTCAACAAGGTGCTGGCCAATCTGAACATGGACGGCTTCAATCAGTGGGGGCGCACCAAGGACCTGGTGGTGATCGGTTATGGCAACAGCACGCTCGAGGATCTGCTGGCGGATGTGATCAAGCCGGCAGGACGGGTGCTGGCGCCGGATCCGGAACCAGAGAAGGGGTTCTACTTCCGCAGCGACCACTTCGAATTCGCGAAGAAGGGCGTCCCAGCGCTCTTCCTCGATGCGGGCACGGAGTTCGTGGGGAAGGATCCGGCCTACAGCAAGACCAAGCGCGAGGAATACACGGCGCGCGACTATCACAAGACCAGCGATGATGTGAAGGCCGACTGGGATCTGAGCGGCGCGGTGGAAGACACCCGTGCGCTCTTCGAAGTCGGCTATCGGGTGCTTGGCGGCACGACGTGGCCCGAGTGGAAGCCCGGGACCGAGTTCAAGGCCGCGCGCGATGCGTCGCTCGGCAAGCGCTAACTCCACGCTCTCTTTCCGGCCTTCTCAGTGCCCCCTCTTGCCGTTTTCCTACAGTATCTGCTCCCCAAGCAGGCGCTCACCTCGCTGATGGGGCGGCTGGCCGGCGCCCGCATGGGCGGCGTGACCACGGCCGCGATTCGCTGGTTTGTGCAGCGCTATCAGGTGAACATGCAGGAGGCGGCCGATCCAGACATCACGCACTACGCGACTTTCAACGCGTTCTTCACGCGCCCGCTGCGCGCTGATGCGCGCCCGATGGCCGACAGTGCCGTGGTCTGTCCGGTGGATGGGGCGATCAGTCAGTGCGGCGCGATCGCTGGCGATCAGATCATGCAAGCGAAGGGGCATCAGTACAGCACCACCGCGCTCCTTGGCGGGGACGCGGCGCTGGCCGCGCACTTCACCGATGGCCAGTTCGCGACGATCTATCTGAGCCCGCGCGATTATCACCGGATTCACATGCCCTGCGCGGGAACGCTCCGTCGCATGATCCATGTGCCGGGCGATCTCTTTTCGGTCAACCCGGTGACGGCGGAAGGCGTCCCCGGACTCTTCGCCCGCAACGAACGGGTGGTCTGTCTCTTCGACAGTGCACTCGGCCCCTTCGTGATGGTGCTGGTGGGCGCGACGATTGTGGGGAGCATGGCCACCGTCTGGCATGGCGTGGTGAATCCCCCGCGTCCGGGCACCATCCGGTCGTGGGAGTACACCACCGCCCCGGTGTCGTTGGCGCAGGGGGCCGAGATGGGGCAGTTCCTGCTGGGCTCCACCGTGGTGCTGCTCTTTGGCGCGGGGGCCATCGCGTTTCTGTCGGAGTGGCAGCCCGGCCGGCCGGTACGCCTTGGCGAATCCATGGGGCACCGCCCCCCCGGACACCTTGCCCCACCGCTCGCTTCTGACCACATTTGAAATCTGTTGTCGGTTCGGCTCCGCCTTCGCGCTAAGTCGTTGCTGCACAACACGGAGGGATGGCCGAGAGGCTGAAGGCACCGGTTTGCTAAACCGGCATAGGGGGTCAACCTCTATCGCGGGTTCGAATCCCGCTCTCTCCGCTTCGCGGGTTCGCTGCCAGTCAGCGGACCCGCGTTGTTGTTTCTGCCCGTTCCGCGCCCCATCATATCCGGGCGGGCTGTCCTTTGTTCGTTGACTTCGCGACCCCCGGGTCGGGTATGCATATGTCGTCTGTTGAGTCCTCTGCCGCCGCGTCGGCATCGCCCGCGTCGGCATCGCCTGCCGTCGTGCGCCCCCGGGTACGTTTTGCCCCGTCCCCTACGGGGTTCCTACATGTCGGCGGCGCGCGCACCGCGCTGTTCAACTGGCTCTACGCGCGCAAGTACGACGGCGACTTCCTCCTCCGCATCGAGGACACCGATCGGCAGCGCAGCACCGACGACAGCACCCGCGCGATCTTTGACGGCCTGAACTGGCTGGGACTCGACTGGGATGAAGAGGTGGTCTTCCAGGGCGCGAATGTGGCGCGGCATCATGCCGACGCGCATCGCCTGCTGGCCACTGGTGCCGCCTACCGGGATTTCACCCCGGCGATGGAGATCGAACGGCTGCGCGCCGAGGCCGAAGCGCGGGGTGATGCGTACCGCTTTGATCGGGCGATGGCCGAGCTGACCGACGCCGAAACCGAGGCGAAGCTCGCCGCCGGAGAACCGTACGCGATTCGTTTTCGGGTCCCCGATGGCACGACGGAATGGCCGGATCTGGTGCATGGCCGCATCGCGTTCCCGAACAAGGACATTGAGGATTTCGTCATCCTCCGCTCCGACGGCACGCCGGTGTACAACATGGCCGTCGTCTCCGACGACATCGCCATGCGGATCACGCTGGTCATGCGTGGCGACGATCACATCTCCAACACGCCGAAGCAGATCCTGCTCTATCAGGCGCTCGGTGCGGCGGTCCCGCAGTTCGCGCACGTCCCCATGATTCATGGCACCGACGGGAAGAAGCTCTCCAAGCGTCATGGGGCCACGGCGGTCGGCGACTATCAGTATCAAGGGTTGCTGCCGGGGGCGATGCTCAACTTCCTCGCGCTCCTCGGTTGGTCCACGGGCGATGACACCGAAGTAATGTCGTTGCCGGAGCTGATTCGTCGCTTTGACACCGACGGGCTGCACAAGAAGGCGGCGGTTTTCGACACGAAGAAGCTGGAGTGGATGAACGGCCAGCATCTGCTGCTCACGCCGCTCGACGAACTCGCGGCCCTCGTGGCGCCGGCGATCGAACGCGCGGGCACCGGCGTCGCCGCCGACCTCCTCGCGCGTCCCGCCTGGTTCCATGGCGTGCTGGAGCTCCTCCGGGTGCGTTCCCGCACCCTCGATGATATCGTGCGGCAGGCGTCCCCCTTCCTCACGGAGCTGGTGGAGTTCGAGCCGGAGGCCGTCACCAAACAGTGGCGCGATGCCGCGGCGACGGCCGAGCTGCTGCAGGCCACGCATGACTGCCTGGCGGCGCTTCCGGAGTGGACGCCGGCCACGATGGAAGAGGCGCTCCGCGCCCTTGCGGAAGCCCGCGGGATCTCCGGCGGCAAGATCTTTCAGCCGCTCCGCGTCGCGCTGGTGGGGGGCACGGTCAGCCCCGGCATTTTCGAAGTGCTGGAGTACGTCGGCCGCGAGCGGTCGCTCGCGCGTCTCGACGCCGCCGTGCGCTTCTTGCAGGGCTAAATCCAACCGGGTCGAGCGCGGGGCTGTGATGCCGCGTTCGGCCCTGCCCCCGCCCTTACTGCGGAGGCGGGGTCTTTTCGGCGGGCTTCCCCGACGGCGCCGCTGGTACGAGCGCGGCACTCGGGGCCCGCAGCCGGTCCCGGCGCTCGCGCTCACGACGGTCACGGAGCTCGTCGGCGAGCTTCCGGAACTCGACCTCCCCCATCGA
>JBEIUK010000043.1:0-15570 GCA_040374415.1 Gemmatimonadaceae bacterium
AGCGCCGGTGCGCCGGTGGCGTCGCCGGTAGCCGCACCGGCGACGCCGCTCGATCTCGTCCTGGGGAGCGATTGGATCACACAGGCGGTGTTGCTGCTGCTGATTCTCCTCTCCGTGGTCTCCTGGGCGGTGACCTTTGTGAAGTGGCAGGCCTTCCGCCATGCCGAAGCCGCCGCGCGCGTGGTGGCTCGTGAGGTGGAAGAGGCGCGGGATGTACATGATGTCGGCGCGCGCATCCGCCGCGGTCGACGCACGGCCTTCGGCGCGGTGCTGACGCGGGCGCTGCGCTTTTTGGAGGAAACCACGCCGGCGATGGGTGGTACGACGGATCGGACCGCCCGCCTCTCGGCGTCACAAGTCGAAGCGCTGCGGTTGGTGCTCGATTCCGAATCGTCGCGTGAACGGGAGGCGTTGGGACGCTACATCCCGTGGCTGGCAACCGTGGGAAGCGTGAGTCCGCTCATCGGGTTGTTGGGGACCGTGTTGGGTGTGATCAGCGCCTTCACCGGCATCACGCAGAAAGGTTCTGGCAACATTGCGGCCGTCGCCCCCGGTATTGCGATTGCCCTCACGGCGACCGCCGCGGCGCTGACCGTCGCCATTCCAGCGGCCTTCGCGTACAACGTGTTTGCCGCGCGCCTGAACCGCTTCGACAATGAGCTCGAAGCGTTCGGCTCGGAAATCATCGCGTTGCTGGCGCGCGCGGGTCGGCTCTGAGTCGCATGCGTCGCCGCCGCAGTGGAGGCATGCAGGTCAACGGCGAGATCAATGTGGTCTCGCTGATTGACGTCATGATGCTGCTGATGGTGATCTTCATGATCACCGCCCCCATCATGCAGGGCGGTGTCGATGTGGCGTTGCCCAAGGCCGATGTTCGCCCGTTGAACCCGAAAAACGGGTTGATCGTGACCGTGGATCGGCAGGGGCGCATCTACGCCGACAACGTGCCGCTCTCCTATGCCCAGTTTAAAGGCAGCATCAAGGCGTTGGCCGACAAGAAGGGCGGCGGCGGCGTGGCTGTACGCGCGGACGCCGGGGTGCCCTACGGGGACGTGCTTCGGGTGATGGCCGCGATCAAGGCTGCCGGGATTACCGAAGTCGGGCTTGTGGGTGAGCCGGAGTCGCCGCCGTGAGTGCGGAGGTCGCGCCGCAGCCGTCGGACACGGCGGCGCGTGGTTTGGCCGCCGGTGTGCTCCTCTCTGCGCTGCTCCATGCGGCCGTCGTGATTGCCGCGCTCGTGTGGGCGGGCGGACATCCCCCGGTGCGACCGCCGGTCTATCGCGTCGAGCTGATTGGTGCGCCGCCGGGGACTCGCCAAGCGGGCGTCGTGACGCCGGCCCCTGCCACCGAGCCGACCACCCCGGCCCCCGCGCCAGCGGGTGCCGAGCGCGTGCCGTCGGAGCCAACAGTTTCGAAAAAGGCCGAGTCGCCACGTGCCACCCCCAAGGCGACCCCCGCGATCGTCCGTGCCAAGTCGGCCGGTGCCCCCGGAGCGACGGCATCGGCGGCTGCCGCACTGCCCAAAGCGGGGAGCGGCCGCGATGGTGGTCAGGGCGCCGATGTCCGCAATCTGCGTACGGAAGGGATCGCCTTTCCCTACCCCGGGTACCTCAACAACATCATGCGCCAGATCACCGTGGCCTACACGCCGAAACGCGTGGCGGCCACCTTGCGCACGGAAGTGAAGTTCCTGATTCGACGGGATGGATCGGTGGCCGAGATTGAGGTGGTGCGGCCCTCTGGCGACCGGCTGTTCGATCTGGAAGCGCAGGGGACGGTCGAGTCGGTCGGCGCGGCGCGACGGTTCGGACCGCTCCCCAGCGGCTGGTCCGATGATGTGCTGGTTGTGTATTTCACGTTCGACTATGCCCTGCGTCCCTGACCTGATGCCCCTCTGTTCGCACGCACTGCGCCGTGCCCTGATCCTGACCGGAGCCCTGAGCCTGCTGGCTCGGACACCAGTCGCCCAGGCGCAGGATCCGGCCCGTGGCGTGAGCCTCGGGCTGACCTACCGTGCCGGTCAGAAAATGAGTCTGCTCGTCCTGCCCGTGGACGGGGCGGCCGGTGACAGTGTGGCCACGATCCTCGCCCGGGATCTCGATTTTAGTGACCGCTTCACGATGGTCCCCGCCAGTGGGGCGGGGATGACAACCGGTCCGGTCAACTACCCGCTGTTGGCGAAATTGGGGGTGGATGGCGTGGTGCAGGGCACCCTCCTCCCCTCCGGCTGGTTGCGGATCACGCTGTTGGATGTGGCCAAGAAGGCGATCGTAAACCAGAAAGACCTGCCGCTCCCGGTGCCGACTGGAAGTCCGGCCTGGCGTCTGGCGGTGCATGGCGCCGCCGATCAACTCCAGGAGTGGTTGATCGGCGAGCGCGGCATCGCGCAAACGCGCATTGCCTTCACGCGCGACGGTCGGCTCTGGACCGTCGATAGCGATGGTGCCAACGTGCGCCCCGTCACCCCCGCCGGGATGTCGCCGGCGTGGCTCCCGAATGGCCGCGGCCTCGTCTACAGTGTCCTGGATGGGGTGCGGAATCCCATCATGATGACCGACCTGACGACCGGGGCCCAGCGGGTGATCACCTCGGCGCCGCAGAGTCAGGACCTGACGCCTGTGCCGTCGCCGGATGGTCGCTCGGTGGTCTTTGCCCGGGTGAGCGAGGTCGGTACCGACCTGTTTTCCATCCCCTTCGAGGGCGGAGCGCCGCGTCGGCT
Organism: Gemmatimonadaceae bacterium; assembly: GCA_040374415.1. Taxonomy (GTDB): domain Bacteria; phylum Gemmatimonadota; class Gemmatimonadetes; order Gemmatimonadales; family Gemmatimonadaceae; genus Gemmatimonas. The sequence continues at coordinate 2,720 of JBEIUK010000043.1, forward strand.
GACGGTGGGGCGCGGGCGGGCCAGTGTCCAGCCGGCCTTTAGCCCGGATGGCCAGCGACTGGTCTTCTCCAGCGATCGTTCCGGCACGAACGACGTGTATATTTGTGACGTCGATGGCACCAACGTGGAGGTGCTCAGCGCCGCCACGTTTGGCGACCGGAGCAATCGTACGGGTCCGGACTGGTCTCCTGATGGCCGACTGATCGCGTTTCAGTCGCTCAACGGGAATACCAAGCAGATCATGACGCTCAATTTGCGGGATCAGTCAGTCCGGGCGGTCGCCACCGACGGGCGCAATGATGACCCCAGTTGGGCGCCGGATTCGCGTCACTTGGTGATTACCTCCGATCGCAGTGCTGTCCGGCAGTTGTGGGTGGTCGATATCGAGACCGGCCGCTCCCGGCAGCTCACCTTTGGTACGGCGGCTCGCCTCTCGGCGTGGTCGCCGCGCTTGCAGCTTCCCTAGTTGGTCCTCTGTGTGCTCTTTCCCGATTCACAGGAGTATGCCGTCATGCATCGTCCGTTTCGTCTGAGTGTAGTCGTGGTTGGCGCGGCCTTGGCCATGGGGGCCTGCAAAAAGAAAGTCGTGCCCGTGCAGACGCCCACGCCGGAAGTCGTCACCCCGAAGCCCACGGAACCGCCGGCCCGTCCGGTCACCCCGGTAACGCCCGCGAAGACGGATGACGCGGCGGAGAAGGCGGCGGCGGTCGCGAAGGCCCGTGCCGTGGTGCTGTCGACGATCTACTTCGAATACGATGGCGACGAGTTGAAGGATGATGCCAAGGCGAACCTGGATACCAAGCTGGCGATCCTGAACGCCAACCCGTCGCTCCGGGTGCGCATCGCGGGCCACTGCGATGATCGCGGCAGCGATGAGTACAACATCGCGCTCGGGCGTCGCCGTTCGGAAGCCGCGAAGCGCTACTTGACGGACCGCGGCATCGATGCCGCGCGCATTGAAACCACCACCTTCGGCCGCGAACGTCCGGCGGTGCCGGGGAGTGGCGAAGAGGCCTGGTCCAAGAACCGTCGCGATGAGTTTGAAATCATCGGCGGCGGCGACCAGCTGCGCACGCCGTGACCGCAGCCGACGTGACGCGGGGACGGTCGCACAGCGTTCTGGTGGGCAGCCTGTTGCTGCTGTCCACCGGCTGTGTGGCCACGCGCAACGATGTGCGGATCTTGCAGGGTGACATTGCCGCCCTGCGGACCGAACTGTTGCGCGATGATGCCGAGCATCGTGACGCGCTCGCGCAGGCCATCAAGTTGGTGGCCATCGCGAACGATTCGCTGGCTCGCATCTCCATGCGCACCGTCGGGACGCAGGGGGACGTGCGGGGCGAAATGCGGACGGTCCGCGACCAGTTGCAGCAGTTGCAGCAGCTCGTGGTCCAGCTGCAAGGGAGCATCAATCGAACGCGTGCGGACTTTGAGGAACGGACGAACGCCGTGTTGAATGCGGCGGGCGCCGCGGCCGTCGGCGGAACGCCGCCGGCGGGGGCTCCAGGGACGACCGGTGCGGGGATGCCGTCCGTGCCGTCCGCTGGTGCCGCCACGGCGGCAGCCGCTGGGTCAGCCGGCCTCCCCGCTGCCAGCCCGATGGCCGCCAGCCCGACCGCGGCCCCCGTGGCCGGTGGGAGCGACGCGCCGGCGTCACGTGGGCCGGGACCGTTGCAGCTGTACAATTCCGGGCTGGATCAGCTGAAGCGCGGGAGCACCGCCACCGCACGCACGTTGTTTCAGGAACTGCTGGCTACCGCACCGGCCAATGAACATGCGCCTGATGCGCAGTTCTACATCGCGGAGTCGCTGTTCCGCGAGAAAAATCTGGCGGGCGCCGATGCGGCCTATGCCGCCGTGGTCGCCAAGTTTCCGCAGTCGCCCCGCGCCGCGACCGCGCATTACAAGCGCGCCCAGATCGCGGTCCAACAGGGCAATCTGACGGACGCGCGGAAGTTGCTGACGGAAGTGATCACACGCTTCCCGTCCAGCAGTGAAGCCGTGCTCGCCGCCGATCAGCTCAAGCAGTTGCGCTGACCGACCACCAGGGGACAGAACACGATGGCGGGTTTTGGTCAGGCAGATATGCCGTTCCTCGAACATCTGGAGGAGCTGCGGCAGCGGTTGTTCAAGATGGCGCTGGCGGTCGCCATCGGGGTCGGGCTCGCCTTTGGCCTTCTGTTTACGAAGCAGATTGACATTGTGGCGCTGCTGTCACAGCCCATCCAGCCCTACCTGCGCACCCCGTTGATGGCCACGCATCCCAGTGACCTCTTCGACATCGTGATGAGTGCGTCCATCACGATCGGGCTGGTGCTCGCGTCACCGGTAATTGTCTGGCAGATCTGGGGATTCCTGTCCCCGGCGCTCTATGGACATGAGAAGAAGCTCGTCATCCCCACGCTGATCGGGGCGGCCGCGCTCTTCTTCGCCGGCATGGCGCTGGCCTACGTGTATGTGCTCCCGGTCACCTTTGCCTTCCTGCTGGGATTCCAGAGCGCTGCCGTTGAGGTCAAGCCCACGGTGCACGAATACATGGGGTTCGTCATCTCCATGTGCGTGGCTTTCGGTGCGGTGTTCGAGATGCCGATCATTGTGCTCTTCCTCAGCGCGATTGGGATCGTTAAGCCGCAGTTCATGGCAAAGTTCCGGCGGCATGCGCTGGTGGGGTGTCTGATCACGGCGGCGTTGATCACACCGGGCAGCGATCCGCAGTCGCTGATTCTGCTGACCGCTCCCCTCTACTTGCTGTACGAATTGTCCATTGGGTTGTCGCGGATGGTGGCGTCGCGTCGTGCGCGCCGCGAACAGCGGATTGACGGCGCGGATTCCGCCGCGTGACGTGGTCGTGGTCGGCCCTGACGCGGCAGGGCAGGACGTGGTGCCGACGTGGGCTGGGGATGCTGGCCGTCCCGGCGGGGCTCCTGGGGGCCCAGCAGTCGCCGGTGCGGCGGGAGCCCGTGAAGCCGGGGCTGGCCGCGCCGGGCGCGGCGAGCCGAAAGCCTAGCGGACCTGATTCGGCAGGCGCCGCGAAACCCAAGTTGCAATTTGACTGGCAAGCGCCGGACTCGCTCATGCAGGAGTTGATGTCCCGCCCCGGTTTTAAACAAGTCCAGTATCAGGGGCGGGTGGTGCGTTTTGACGCCACAGCCCGCACCTTGCTGCTCAATGGCGCGCCCTCCGCGGTGAAGCGCGATGAGACCATGTTGGTGGGTGATTCCATCACGTACGATGACTCCACCAAGAAGGTCGTGGCGCGTGGCGATACGGTCTGGCTGCGCGATCCCACGAAGAAGGACGCCGATGACTTCGTGGCGCGGCGTCGGATCGACTACGATCTGGACACCCGGTCAGGAGTCACCGGCGCGTTCTCGACCACGGTGGAGTCCGGGCAGCGCCTGTATCTCACGGCGCAGCAAGGGACCATTTTTTCGGATACGCTCGTGGCCGGACGACATGTCGTCTTTGCCCGGGATGGGTCGTTTACCTACTGCGATCACGACGACCCGCATTTTCACTTCACGACCCGGGACATGAAGTTCGTCTCCGAGAACGTGATGGTCGCCCGCCCCGGGGTGTTGTACATCGGCGAGGTCCCCGTCTTCTGGATCCCGTTCTTCTTTCAGGATGTGCGGTCCGGACGTCGCAGCGGGATGCTCACGCCGAACTTTGGCGTCGCGGAGTTGTTGCGGAACAGTCCGTCGTATCGCCGCAGCATTTCGAACATCGGGTATTTCTTCGCATTGAACGATTACGCCAATGCCGAAGTCTCCATGGACTGGCGCAGTGGTGCCCGCAGCACCAGCGCGGATCCGGGGTTTCTGCGAACGAACGCCGAGTATCGGTATCGCTGGCTGAATCGCTTCGTAACGGGTGAGGCGGCGGTGTCCTATCTCGCACAGCGAAATGGGACGACCAACACGTCCATCACCTGGAATCACAACCAGGATTTCTCCAAGGTCACGCGCCTGACCGCGCGGATTAACCTCGTCCAGAATACCCAGCTGCAGCGCGCCACCACCATGAACCCGGTAGCGGCGAATGCCACGATCCGATCGGATCTGTCCTATCAGACCAAGATCGGTCCAGCCATGGTCAATTTGGGGGGCAGTCGGACGCAGTACCCGGGACGCACGCAGGTGGACATGAGCTTCCCGTCGCTGAACGTGACCACGGGAACGTTGGGGAAGGGGTTTGTTGCCTGGACGCCCGCACTGCGGTTGGCGGTCTCTACCGCGCAGAAGATCGACCAAGGGGTGCAGTTTCCCTACGTCTACACGTCCGGGGGACTGAGCGGTATCGACAGCACGCGCTTTCAGGCCAGTCGCCGGAATATGCAGTTCGGGTTTGATACGCCGCTCAAGCTGGGCGACTTCCTCTGGCAGAATGCCTTCACGGTCTCCGAGGATGTCCGGAACTATCCTGAACAGCGTCAGATCCTCGGCGTCCGGGACACGTCGCAGAAGTCCACGCGCGTGTATGCCCGCACCTTTGCCACGAACGTGGATTGGAATACCTCGTTCTCGCTCCCGAGCTTCTTGCAGGGGACGTGGAACGTGTCGCCGTCGGTGCAGCTGTCCAATGTCGATCCTGCCTCGGGGCTCTGGGTGCGCACCGAGCGCAGCGGTGGCAAGTGGGTGAATCAGACGAAGCGCTACAGCTTCGCCATGAGTTCGTCCCCCACGCTCTATGGCTACTTCCCGGGCTTCGGCCCGATCGCCCGGATCCGGCACACCATCTCCCCGGGATTTTCCTACAGCTACTCGCCGGAAGCGTCGGTCAGTGACGAGTATCTGTCGGCGCTCGGACGCACCCGGGTGGGCTACCTCGGGGCCCTGAAGCAGAATCGCGTGGCCTTGACGCTGGCGACGGTGATCGAAGCCAAGCTCCGGGCGCCGGCCGATTCCAATCCGGAGAATGGCACCAAGATCAAGTTGCTTGCCCTCAACTTTTCTCCGTTGACGTACGACTTCGTGCGTGCCGATTCCACGGGCAAAGGCTTTACCGACCGGACCTTCTCGATCTCCGGGCGGACCGATCTGCTCCCCGGTTTCGACTTCCGCACCAACTACGAGCTCTTTCAAGGTGATCCGATGTCGGACACCGCGACGTTCAGTCCGTACCGGACCGATGTGAGCGTTTCGTTCAGTCTGAATCCGCAGTCGGGGATCATTGCGGCACTCAGCCGGTTGCTCGGACTGGGGGACCCGTCGGTCTCGAGCGCCGCCGGGCCCGGTGCCGGACGCGCCGATCCGAATGCAGGGATGGGCCAGCCGCTGCGGGGCATGAATGCGGCCGGATCGGGGGCACGTGGGATTCCCGCGTCGATCCCCTCCGGTCAGGGATTCACCCTGAACATCCAGTACAACGCGGCGCGGCAGCGTCCGCCGCGGGGCGGCACACAAATTGCCAATAATCCCGCGGCGTTGTGTGAGTCCCAGCGGGTCTTTGGCATTCTGGCGTATGACCAGTGTATCCTGAACGCGCAGAATGCCCCAGCCACAGGACTGACCACTGGACAAAGTGCCATCGGTGCGCCGGTCTTCATTTCGCCACCGACGCAGAATGTGTCCGCGTCCATGTCGTTCAACATCACGCAACATTGGGCGGCCCAGTGGTCCACGCAGTATGACGTCGTGCGCGCGCGCTTCGCGTCGCAGCAGATCGGCTTGCAGCGTGAGTTACATGACTGGAATGCCGTCTTCTCGTTCACCCAAGCACCCAATGGGAATTTTTCCTTCAACTTCTTCATTGCGTTGAAGGCCCAGCCGGAGCTCAAGTTCAACTACGACCGGCAGACCTACCGGTCGAGCAGCTTCTGACCCACCGCCGCGGAGCGCACACCGTGCTGGAACTCGATGGACGCACACTGAGCTTGCGGGACCTCGCCGCGGTCGCCGAGGGTGGGCTGCAGGTCACGCTCGCCGCTCCGGCGCGCGAACGCATGATGGCGACGCGCACGGTGGTGGACCGGGCCGTCGCGCTGGGCGTCCCCGTGTACGGCATCAACACCGGATTCGGGAAGCTCTCTGAAGTCACGATCCCCCCGGAACAACTGGCGGCGCTCCAGCAGAATCTGGTGCGCAGTCATGCGGCGGGCGTGGGGGATCCGCTGCCGGAGCGGGAAGTCCGGGCGATGATGCTCCTTCGAGCGAATGTGCTCGCCTCCGGGTATGCTGGGGCACGTCCCGCGGTCGTCGACGCGCTGCTGGCGATGTTGAACGCCGGGATCTGGCCCGTTGTCCCGGAGCAGGGGAGTGTTGGCGCAAGCGGTGATCTCGCGCCCCTCGCCCATCTCGCCCTCGCCCTCATGGGGGAAGGCCAGGCGACGTCGCAGGGACGGACCGATGCGGCAGCGCGGTTGTTGGCGGAGGCCGGGCTGGCCCCCATGGTCTTGGAGGCGAAGGAAGGGCTCGCCCTGATCAATGGCACACAGGCGCACACCGCGATCGCCGCCCTCGCGTTTGTAGAACTCGAGCGCCTCTGGGAGGCGGAGCATGTCGCGACGGCGATGAGTCTCGAGGCCCTGCTTGGGACCCCCGACGCGTTCGATGCGCGGATTCAAGAGGCGCGCGGACAGGACGGACAGGCGCATTCCGCCGCGTTGCTTCGGGCGTTGTTGGCCAATAGTGCCATTCGGGAATCCCATCGGCATGGCGACGCGCGCGTGCAGGATGCCTATGCGCTGCGCTGCGCCCCGCAGGTCTATGGGCCGGCCTGGGAAGCCATGCAATTCGCCCGACACATCATTGGCCGCGAGCTCAATGCCGCGACCGACAATCCTCTCGTGATGGCGTCCGGCGAACTGCTGAGTGGCGGGAATTTTCATGGCCAGGCGGTCGGCCTCGCGAGCGACGTGCTCGCCATGGTCAGTGCGAATCTCGCCGTGATCAGCGAGCGTCGGACCGACCGCGTCGTGCATCCGGACTTCAATCAGGGGTTGCCGCCCTTCCTCGCCGGCAGCCCCGGAGTGGAATCGGGATTCATGATGGTCCAGGTGACGGCCGCGGCGCTGGCCAGCGAAAATAAGACGCTGGCCCATCCGGCGAGCGTGGACTCCATTCCCACCGATGGCAACAAGGAAGATGTCGTCCCCATGGCGATGGGTGCGGCCGTCAAGCTCCGTCGGTCTGTACGCAATTTGCGCCATGTCGTCGCGATTGAACTGATGGTGGCAGCCGAAGGGCTGGAGTATCGCCGGCCACTGCGCAGCAGCGAGGCCGTCGAGACGGCTCATGCGCGCATTCGCCAGATTGTGCCACGATGGACCGGCGATCGGTCACCAGCACCCGATCTCAGTGCGCTCGCCGTGGCGGTCTCGACGGGATTGCTGGATGGCATCATTGGAGGAGACGCCGCATGACGAAGACGGCGAACGCGCATGGCGCCCGCCCAGTCCGCGCAGCGCGCGGCACGACACTTTCCTGCCGTGGGTGGGAACAGGAGGCCGCGCTCCGCATGCTGATGAACAACCTCGATGGCGAGGTGGCGGAGCGGCCGGACGATTTGGTGGTGTACGGTGGCACCGGGCGTGCCGCACGCAGCTGGGAAGCGTTCGACGCCATCGTTGCGTCGCTGCGCACGCTCGGTGACGAGGAGACGCTGCTCGTGCAGAGCGGGAAGCCGGTCGCGGTCTTTCGCACGCATGCCGATGCACCACGCGTATTGATCGCGAATTCGAATCTGGTGGGGCGCTGGGCGAACTGGGACGAGTTCCGTCGCCTCGAAAGCCTCGGACTCACCATGTACGGGCAGATGACCGCCGGCTCCTGGATCTATATCGGCTCCCAGGGGATCGTGCAGGGCACCTACGAAACCTTTGGCGCCGTGGCCGACCGACACTTCGGTGGCACGCTCGCCGGTCGCCTGGTGGTCACGGCAGGCCTCGGTGGCATGGGGGGCGCGCAGCCACTCGCCGCCGCGATGCATGGCGCGGCCGTGCTCGGCATCGAAATCGACGCGGCACGCATCGCGATGCGCCTCCGGACCCGGTACTGCGATCGCGCGACCACGTCGCTCGATGAAGCGCTGCAGTGGCTGCGCGAGGCGCAGGCACAGGGGACCGGACTGTCGGTGGCGCTGGAAGCCAACGCCGCCGAGATCCTGCCGGAGCTCGTGGCACGCGGCATCGTGCCCGATGTGCTCACCGATCAGACCAGCGCCCACGACATGTTGGTGGGCTACGTGCCGGCCGGCATGTCGCTCACCGACGCGAACGCCCTGCGGCAGCAGGATCCGCAGGCCTACATCGCGCGGGCGACGGCGTCGGTGGTCACCCATGTGCGCGCGATGCGGTCGCTGCAGGATCGGGGCGCGGTGACCTTTGACTACGGCAACAATATTCGCACGGTCGCGTTGGATGCCGGCGTGACGGACGCCTTTGAGATTCCGGGCTTCGTCCCCGAGTACATTCGACCACTGTTCTGCGAAGGGAAGGGCCCGTTCCGGTGGGTGGCACTGTCGGGGGATCCGGCGGATATCCACCGGACCGATGCGCTGGCGCTGGAGATGTTTCCCAATGATACCGGGCTCCGTCGGTGGATCACGCTGGCGCAGGAGCGCATTGCGTTTCAGGGGTTGCCGGCGCGCATCTGCTGGCTGGGACAGGGCGATCGCGCGCGATTCGCGCTCGCCTTGAACGACCTGGTCGCGCGCGGCGAAGTGTCTGCGCCCATCGTGATCGGTCGCGATCACTTGGATACCGGCAGTGTGGCGTCCCCCTTCCGGGAAACCGAAGGGATGCGCGATGGTTCGGATGCCATCGCGGATTGGGCCATCCTGAATGCCTTGCTGAATGTGGCCAGCGGCGCGTCCTGGGTGTCCTTTCATCACGGCGGTGGCGTTGGCATTGGCAACTCGTTGCATGCGGGTCAAGTGATTGTGGCCGATGGCACCGAGCGCATGCGTCGTCGGCTGGAGCGAGTCCTCACCAATGATCCCGGGATCGGTGTGGCGCGTCATGCTGACGCGGGCTATGACATCGCCTTGGCCACCGCCGAACGGGAAGGGATCCAGTTGCCCATGCACACACCGGCGCGCTGATGCTCTCGTCCCGATATCGGCCATGGCATGTGCCCATCTTTTTGGGCAAGTACGCCTGGTTGCGCGCCCGTCGCCGTCCGGTATTGCTCAACTTTGAAGTCACCATGCGCTGCAATGCGCGCTGCGGCTTCTGTGATTACTGGAAAACGCCAACGGAAACGCGCGATCACGAAATCCGGGAGTTTGCGGAGATCGCACGGCACTTCAGTCCGATGCTGGTCACCTTCACCGGTGGGGAGCCCACGCTGCGCCGGGATCTCGAGGCCATTGTGGCCTCCGTCCGGCAAGCGGTCCGCTACACATACGTGCAGATGATCACCCATGCCGGCATGCTGTCGCTCGATCGGGCGCAGTCGCTGTGGGATGCGGGGGTCGATCAATTCAACATCTCGCTCGATTATCTCGATGAGCGGCATGATCAGGCTCGTGGCATTCCGGGACTGGCGGGGCGCATTCTTGACTTGGTGCCGCGCATGCGCGAGCAGGGCATTGGCGGGATCCGCTTCAACACGGTGATCAAACGGGATAATCTCGATCAGATCCTGCCCATCGTGGAGCGTGCCGCAGAGATCGGGGCTGGGGTCAATTTCTCGACCTACACCGATCTCAAGAATGGCAACAAGGAACACTGCCTCGGTACAGAGCAGGTCGCCGAGCTGGAAACTGTGGTGGCGAAGCTCCTGGCGTATAAGCGGCGGCGGCGTGGTATCATCACGAACTCGGATTACTATCTCGAACAGATTCCCCGCTATGTGCGGGGGGAGATGACCGAGCCCTGCCAGAGTGGACAGACCACGATCCACATCGATCCGCAGGGACAGGTGCGTCGGTGTCCGGATTTCCCTGCCGATGGCCCATGGCAATCCTACAAGGGCTACGCACCGATCGACTGCAATGCATGTTACTACGCCTGTCGGGGCGAAGCGCAGGCACCGCTCCGGCTGATGTCCCGTGTGCGCGATGTGATGGCCTGAGTCTCCCGCTTCCTACGCTGATTCGCGATGGCTTCCGCTCCCGTGACGCTGTTCCTCAACGCGACTCAGACGCTCACAGCGTCCGGGCCCGCGGCCGCGCGTCGAGGTGCTGCGATGCGGGACCTCGAGGTCCGTGAGGGATGGGGCGTCGCCGTGCAGGGGGATGTCATCGGTGATGTCGCGCCGGATGCCGAGCTCCGGCGCCGCTTTCCCGCCGCGGAGATCATCGATTGCCGGCGGGGGGTGCTGGCGCCTGGCTTCGTGGATTCCCACACCCATGCCGTCTTCGGGGCACCGCGGTGGGCCGAGCATGAATTGCGGGCCACGGGGGTCCCCTATCTGGAGATTGCGCGGCGCGGCGGTGGCATCCACGCCTCCGTCCGCGATCTCCGTGCCCGCTCTGATGCCGACCTCGAAGCGCTCGCTCGGCCGCGGCTCGCACGGCTTGCAGCAGGCGGCGTCACCACGGTGGAGATCAAGTCCGGGTATGGCCTCTCGGCATACGATGAATTGCGCACGCTGCGGGTCATTGCCACACTCGCGCAGACGCAGCCCCTGCAGGTCATGGCCACCTGTCTCGCCGCGCACGAAGTCCCGCTCGAGTATCGCGAGCGCCCGAATGGTCGACAGGAGTGGATCGATGACATCCTCACGCACATCTATCCTGTGGTCGCCGCCGAAGGGTTGGCGCGCTTCGCGGATGTGTTCTGTGAACCCGGCGTCTTCGATCGCGACGAAACACGTCGTCTCCTTGAGGGGGCGACGCGCTTCGGCCTGACTCCGAAGCTCCATGCCGACGAACTGCACGACGGTGCGGGCGCCGCGCTGGGCACCGAACTCGGCGCGATCAGTGTGGATCATCTCGCCGCCATCTCGCCGGCCGGCGTCGCGGCCCTCGCGAACGCCCCCACCGTGGCCACCCTGCTACCGGCCACGATGGTCTTTCTGGATACCGGCCGGCAGGCACCGGCGCGGGCCCTCATCGACGCCGGCGCGGCGGTGGCCATCGCGAGCGATTTCAATCCGGGGACCTCGCCGCTGCAGTCCTTCCCGCTCGTGCTCACCTTGGCGGTGAGCGCGCTGCGTATGTCGGCGGCGGAAGCATGGATTGCCGCGACGGTCAACGGTGCGGCCGCGCTGGGGTTGGCAGGGCGCACCGGGCAGTTAACACCGGGCTTCGCTGCGGACATCGCGGTACACGAGGTCGATGATTACCGGGCCGTTCCATACTGGTTTGGGGAGCGGCTCTGCCGCATCGCCTGGTCGCGCGGGGTCGAATCGTATCGGGAGCCCGGATGGTGAGCCTCATGCCTGAGGCGGCCGCATTGCGCCGCAAAGCGGCGGAGTTTGAGCAGCAGAAGGAGTACGACCGGGCGATCGATCTGTACATCCGGTCCGTTCAGCTGTCGGAGGCGTCCGGCGCTGATGTGGATGTCGGCGTGCTCACGAAGTTGGGTGATCTGCTGCTGCGCGCGCATCGCGTGGCCGAGGCGATCACCTACTACGAGCGGGCCGTCGAGTACTACGCGACCGCCGGATTGCTCTCCAACGCCATCGCGCTCGGCCAGAAAATTCTGCGGAGCGCGCCAGGGCGCAGTAATGTGTATCTCACGATGGGTCGACTCTGCGCCCGGAAAGGGCTGCGTGGGGAGGCAACCCGTCATCTCTTGGAGTATGCCACCCGCATGCAGGAGGAAGACCGGGTGGAGGACGCCATGCAGGCGCTGGCCGACCTGAGTGCCGTGGCGCCGGAACTTACCGACGTGCGCCAGCTGGTGGAGGAGTTCGCGCAGCGCACCGGCATGCCACTCCCGATGCCATCACTGTCGGAGAGCAGCGCCGATACGCCGCTGTACCGCATGGATCCCCATGCCTTCAGCGAGGTCGGTGAATTGCCGCCGCTGCTGGTCGACGATCGCCTCGTGGCCGTTGGGCTCCAACGGTTGGCGGACGCGAGTGATGAGACCGATACGCTGCCGTCTCCGGAGACGGACGAGCTATCGCCTCTCCGTCCGGTGCGTCTCACGCCGTCGTTGCCACTGGCCACCGTCGCCACGGTCGCCGCGGATCTCGCGGAGGCGCGCGCGAAGGAGCTCCGCGATGTCGTCCCAGCGGATTCCACCGATTGGATCCTCCGGCGCCGACTGGCTGATGCGCTGCTGCAGGCAGGGGAACGAGATGCCGGATTAGAGGAACTCGGGCTCATCATGCAGGGGCTCTTGCACGACCAACAGCCCGATGCCGCCGAAGCGGTGGCCGATGATCTCATTGAGATCGCCCCCGATCAGATCGCGTTCCATCAGCACCGGGTCGAGCTGGCCGTCCGTCGGCAGGATCCGGATCGGCTGCGACGCTGCTACCTCGATCTGGCCGACGCCCTTCTGCGAACAGGGGATGTGCTCCGGTCCCATGCGGCCTACGAGCGGGTCCTCGAGATTGATCCCGCCGACCGCCGGGCCCTCACCGCCCTCGGCGACGTCGCGACCCGGGATGCTGTGTCGGGCGATACCGCGGCCGCACGAGGCACCTGGTCGGCTGATCGGCGCGATCTCCCGTTCGCCCTGCGCCTCCGGGTCGCTGAACCCCGGCACCGTCGGGATGAACGGGCGGATCTGGAGGCCATGTTGATCCACTTTCGGGAGGGGGTTGTTCGCTACCTCCCCGATGATGACTACTCGGGGCATTTCGACCTCGGGATGGCCTTCCGTGACCTCGGGTTGACCGATGATGCGATCGCCGAGTTCCAGAAGGCCGCCCGCGGACCTGGCCAGCGGCTCCCCGCCTATGAAGCCCTCGGTGGCTGCTTTGTTGAACGGGGGCAGTTCGCCATGGCCC